>PVWD01000045.1 GCA_003003615.1 filamentous cyanobacterium CCP2
GTGATGGGTAATGGGTAATCACACAATCGGTTTGCGTTCGTCCGTTGGGGAATCGGTAATAGGTGATGGGTAATGGGTAATCATACGATCGGTCGTCAATGTCCTGAAGTTTTCACATCTCCGTAGCGCAGGCATCTTGTCTGCATGATCTGGGCGGGCAAGATGCCCACCCCACAAGAGTTTGAAGCAGCATTGAAGATTCAGAATTCAGAACTCAGGATTCGGGACTTAGGACTTCCTTACTCTTCTCTCCTCTCTTCTCTCTCCTCACTTCTAGCTGGCTATAAACCTGACCGTTATCCCACAGGGACTTTACTAGCGTGCCCAGGGTGCTGAAAAATCCAACGGTGTAGAAGCAAGCGCGGGTGACGATTTTGATCGGGGAGGGGCTTTTGAAGCAGGGGGGATGCCCTAAAACGTGGCAGTCGAACAGTTTGGCGGAGAGGCGGAGGATCTGAAACGGAGTGAGGTTTTTCAGAGCCATCAGGAAATGGTTGTGGTAGAAGGTGATCTGGTATTTGAGCGATCGTGTGCTGATGTCGTGACAGCCTCCGGTTTCTTCGCCGAGGTGGATCAGGTGGGCGGCGGGGTCGTACCAGATTTTGTAGCCCGTTTTGCGGATGCGGAGGCAAAAGTCGGATTCTTCCCGAACGGCACTGCCCCGGAACCGTTCATCAAACCAGATGCCGTGTTGGGTGAAAATGTCGCGGCGGAAGGACATATTACAGCCTCGCGCTGTCAGGACTTGTTGCGGTTTCGTTGTGTGGACGAGATCAATGTGATACCAGGCAATCCCAGGATTCATGGCTTCGGGGGGGAGGTATTCAATTTGCAAACCGGGAATCGCATCGGCAAGCTTCATCCGATCGAACACTCGTCCTGCTACTGCGCCAATTTCGGGATGATCTACATAATTCTGAGCATGGGCAGCCAAACATCCGGGCGGTAACTGGACATCATCATCCAAAAACAGTACGACATCACCCTGCGATCGCCGCACCCCAAAATTTCGCGCCCCTGGCAAGCTCGCCCAGTTCACCTGAAATAAGCGAATCTTGCCCTCCTGCACCATCTGATCCATGTAAGCCTGCGTTTCTGGGGAATGCTGCACCGTCTGATCCACCACAATCACTTCGTAGTGGGCATAGGTTTGTTGCAGGACATTGGCGATCGTTTCACAGAGAATTTGTTCGCGTCCGTAGGTAGGAATGATGATGGAGATGAAGGGGAGTGACATAGTTTGGGATTGAGCAGGGAGGAGTGAAGTGGACGTTTCACTAGCTAGTTATCCCTGAAGTGGGCTGTTTGTAACGGGAGAAGCTGTGATGTAGGAATAGATATTCCTGCTCAAAACCTGCAATAGAAAAGGGCATGGTTAACCACGCCAGTAATTTTTGGCGATCGGCTCTCCATCAACAGAATTCATTGGCTTGAGGTTTGGGAGAGGGGAGGGCGAGTGGATTCGGACTTAACGCTTTGCTGAATTGCCTTACAGCGGTCGCCCCTCCGCTGCACAACAACCTTTCTTGTTGAGTTTTTCAAGAAGTGCGATCGCCTCTTAAAAGCCAGAAGAAATTTTGAAGAGATTCTCATCAACACTCTTTACCATTCGCAACGGTGCTACCAATGCTCCAACACCAGCCCATCCACTTAATCGAAATCAGTATCATCTGTCACCAACCCCCAGCCATGTTCCAAGCACTGAGCAGATATCCAGACATCATTCATTGGGATGGGTCGCCCCTTGCGTTTTAATGCCAATCGAGTTTGAGCATAAATTGCTGCTGTTTCCCGCCCTAATGGCACAGCTACGCAAGTCGATATGAATTCTAGATAACGAGGTAGGTTTTGTAACGGACGCGCAGAGTTCTCTGCACCAAACAACAATTCTCCCACGACAATCATTGGTAAGGTGATTTCCGGCAATGTCAACACCTTTTCGGTGATTGTCGTATCTCCATTTAGGAAACGAACCGCAGCAGAAGTATCCAGCGCAACCTCACCACTTATTCAAGTCTACCTGCCGACATTCGGCTGCAATGGTTCGCTGTAATTCTTCCGCCTCTAAATCACTTAAAATGCCTGCGAATTTTGCAAGAGGGTGGTTCCTGCGTGTAGCTTTAACCCGATGTAAGAAATCGAATACTGCTTGTACTAACTCATCGGGAGCTTGTTCGAGTTCTTGAATCAATTGCTCGCGATTTGTCATTTTAGATTCCCTGGCAAAGCAAAATCGTCTAGCCTTAGTGTATCCAAATACTAGATCCACAACATACTGCTGCTGGAGCAGAATCGTCTAGATATGTGAGGGGATGAGGCGATCGGATTAGGATTTAACGGCAAAACGTAGCGACGACAGATAACCTTGAACTAAGCACCAGCGGCTTTCGCCCGTCCACTGTTGTGAAATCAGCCCTCAGCAAGTACCTCACCGCTCAATACGCTCCAATTCTTCACGAACAACTCTACGTAGGGTTTCCTCTAAAGGCTCACGACTTTGTTGAATATGCTGGCGTAAAACTTCGTTAATCATCGTTTGATAGTTGCCTCCGCCTGCCCTGTGAGCTTGCTCACGAAACCATGCTAAAACCTCGTCATCTAACCGAATTGTGATGCGGCTTTTTCCGGGTGGTGTTGGGTCGATCGCCCCTCGTTTACCCTGACTAAAATCATATTCAGCTTCCATACTCATCCTTCCTCATACTGCTGCTGTTCTTGCCGAGTTGCTTTGCGGGCAGAGATAATCCGGATTTCATCGTCCCGCATCGTGTACACAACCACCAAAACTCGTGCAAATGCATCAACGCCGATCGTGATAAACCGTTCCTCATCAAACCGTTCGTCTGGAATGGTCATTGCTAGATCGTCGGAGAAAACGGATACTGCATCGGCAAAGTCAATACCATGCTTGCGGAGATTGGCGGTTGCCTTGTCTCTATTCCATTGGTAAACCATCTCAATTATAGTATGCACATTTGTACACACTACCAAGAGCAATATCTATTAACTTCATTTGCCCTGCAATTTCCCAAAACAGCTATCTGGAGAGGTTTGAGAGCAATTTGGCACTGTCGCTAGCAGACAAGCTTCATGAACAGCCTCAACCGAGGACTTGAGGGGTAACGGTTCGGGTCAGTGGTTGCCGGGCTTTGATCCAACTCAAGCGGCTTCAGTCAATCCGCCGCACCCGAATTGTTAGGGCGCAGGCAATTAATGCTGTAGAAATGTTTTTACTTCTTCAATACTCCTAGTCTTACCGCCTAGATGAATAACTGCATGACAATTAGGGCACACCGGACGGAGATCAGTAATTGGATCAACCTCGTATTCTCCCTGAATCTCGGACAGTGGTTTTAGATGGTGTACGTGAATAAACCCTTCTGCTACTGCACCAAACTTTTTTTCAAAATTAAAACCACAAATGCAACAACTTGCACCATAATGCTCGATACATCGCCTACGAGCTTCAGGATTGCGTTCATAAGAGTTGATGGTGACTTGGCAAACTGAGCCTTCAACCAGCTTTTGATTGCTGTCAACCTCTTCAGATAAACGAAAACTTGCAGCAACGTTTATTCGTTTCTGAGCAGTTTTTAATTCCTCATTAGTAAACAGAGAAGACCAAGGCTGACGAAGAACGAGAGCTTCAAGAGACAGATCAAGCCGATTTATGTCAGCTAACTTCTGTAATCCGCTCGTTGGGTTGCTGTTGGGTTTTAACCAGTCTTTTGCTGCTTGAAAACCGCCAACTCTTCTAACTCGTTGCAGATAGCGTCGTGCCCAGTAACCTGTTTCACGCCCTACGCTCTCATAAATTGCGATCATTTCATTATGTAACTCTGCTTCTAAAGTCATAACTATGGGGATCTGTGCTTTTCAGATTTATAATGCCCACAAATAACTTTCCGGTAATGTCCCAACAGACAAGATAGGCGACCTAACTCTGTATTAGACAGAACTTTTCTACTTATCTTCCCTTATAAGAGTGTTAGACAGAATTTTTTCTGTATAAGATCCTTCAGCAGCAGATTAGACAGAATTTTTCTGCCTATTTACCTTTACAAGGGGTGTTAGACAGAATTTTCACCAACACCCTAACGATCGCCCCAAAACCGTTCCAAAAGTCTCAGAGTAGATTTATTCCGATCATCCATCACCTATTACCTATTACCCATTACCGCCTTCGCTTCTTCCCCTTCTTAGAAACTTCTTCCGGCTCCGGCTCTTCCAACTTAGCCAACCGTTCAATTTCGGGCAATTTCAGCAAAACACCTGCGAAAAACCAGTAGTAAACGGCGACCGGGTCAACGTCGAGGGGATAGTAGTAGGTGTTGTAGCTGATGAACAGGATGAAGAACCAGAGGGAGGCTCCATAACTGCGGAGGTTTCGATCGCGCACCTTGCGATAGGTTTTGAAGGCGACGTAGGTGAGGGTGGTGACGACGATCAGGAAGGCGATCGTGCCAACGGGACCAATTTCGTAGATTAGTTTGGGATAGTAGGTTTCAACCAGTTCAGTATGTCCGAGGGCGCGGGCGGAGTTGGTGGCGCGTCCCAGTCCCCGTCCCAGAATGTTGTAGCCTCGCATTGCCCATTCAAACTGAGCCAAGATGAAGCCGTAGGGAGGGGAAGCGTTCCACCGAGAGATGAAGCTGTCAATCCGTTCCTGAACCGTGTCTGGATTTTTCAGGGCAGCGAAGGTGAGGAGGAATCCTAGCCCAACGGCGATCGGGATGAATCGCTTCAGGTTGGTGACTTGTCCGGTGAGGATCATCAGAATGCCCGCAATGACGGGAACCAACGCCAGGGCGATTCGCTGTCCAGAAACAACCGCCAGAATGAAGACAGCTCCTAGGGCAACTAGACCAACGATTCGCCAGAGGGGTTTGGGATCGCTGAAGGCCGACCCAAAGGCAAGAAAAGCTCCAGAAATGAGAAACCAGCCCCACTGCCACGGAGCAACAAACGTACCGGGAAGGCGAATTACTCCTTGCTGCGGGCTGTAGAGCAAAGCTCCACCGACAAAACAGCGGGCTTCCAGGGAGGCTTTAAATAACGCATTTCCGACTTCATTCCGGGTTCCGACGCAGGTTCCGGTGAGCAGAAAAATATACTGCACCATTGCCAATCCGCAACAGACGATAAACAGGATTGACATGATTCGCATCAGAAATAGTAAATCTTTCTTGCTACGAATCAGATAGTAAGCACACACCATTAAAGGGGCATAGCCGATCAAAACTTTTAGCCCCAAAATGCCCATTGCGATCGGCTGTTCACCCCCTTTACCAAAAAACTGTTGCCATCCATTTACCCCCAACAAGGTTAGGAAACAAGACCCCAACAAAAGTGCAAAGGGCGTAATCAGTTGTTTGGGAATCAGAATGGGTAAATTTTCTCGTTTGCAATATTGCACTACGCCAATGAGGGCAGGCAGATAAAACCCATCTTTTGCTAATTGCAGCAATGGGCTATTGCCGATCGCATAGGTGATGGTGCCACCAAAGGGCACATAAATTAGGAATCCCCACAGGGCATGACGCGGATACTTAAACGACAACGCCAGGATTAAAATTCCCAACGTGCCTGCTGCGGCAACTTTAATCCCACCAACGGCTCCCAGTACTGCTCCCACCAATGCTGCGGCAAACACCGCTGTCATCGTAAAGCTAATCAGTTCTTTGCGAAGGCGATCGGCTTTTCGCTTTTGTGCTCTCTGCTCTTTCAGGCTCAGTGCAGATTTTGGGTCAGAGGATTTACCGGATTTGGCACCCTTCCCTTTGGCTTTTCCTTTGAACCCTTTTCCTTTAACCGCTTTGCCCTTAGACGATTTGCTGTTAATTGATTGGTCTTTAACAGCAGGTGAATTGGTTTTGGCTTGCGTTTTTAGCAGCACGTCAAAGGGCGATCGGGGGTAACGAGTTCACTAGCTAGTTATCCCAGAAGATGCCTCTTCGTAACGTACCAAAGCAATTGCCATTCTCCCAAACCCACCATGAAATGAAAAAAACGCACAAAAAAGTGCGGCCTAACACCGCACTCAAAGTGTGATTAACGATTTCTATGACTGTTGCCATAGGACTTACGCAAAACCTTCATACGTAGGTTGGGTAGTGCCCACCTTACGCTAAATCTAGAGGTATAAACAGAGCCTACGCAAGTCCTGAGTCAATTGGATGAGACAGTTTTTACCGTCCTAATCTTTACCGTTCGATGCTATACCTTTGCTGAAAGGCAGGCAACCAGCTTAACTACCTGTGCCAACCGACCAGACCTCCAAGCCGTTTTTGCCATCATTAGCAATAAAAAACAAAGCATTGTTTCCAATCTTCACCAGATTCTGCGGGTTTGAGCTTCCCGTTGGATTCAGATCTTGAACTAGGTTGAGCGTCGTGCCGGTTGTCTTCCACAACTCTACATCTGCTGAGCCACCATTTGTAACGAGGAACAGCGTATTCCCTACAACAGTTAATCGGGATGGGGCATAACCGCCAGATACTCCTGAAATGGCGATCGACTGAGTTCCGTTTGCAGTGCCATCACTGTACCAGAGCCGCACACCTGTTCCGTCATCGGCAGTAAAGTACAGCTTGCCGTTGAATGCAACCAGATTATTCAATGAAGAGGAAGTTGAACCAGGACGAATGTCTTTAACCAGTTCCACCATAGAATTTGCATCTGCTGCCAACGGATTCACCAGCCTAAACAACTCGTTGCCAAGCCCTCCATTGCTATCTCGCGCACCTGCCACCAAGTAAAGAGCGTCTTGAGCAGCAGTAGCTCCTTTCACAAAACGCAATTGCGCGTTGAAAGACGAGGTTCCAGTACCAAACGGAGATGCCAGTCCGCCGTTATAGTTATCGAGGTTTATCTTGCCGATATCGTTGGCGTTGGTGGCAAACACATTGGTCAGCTTGACGAGTCGCCGTTTGCTACCTCCAGTCCCCGGTCGAACTGCGGTCAGGTAGATCGTGTCATCGCCCACCGATGTGATATTCAGGGGCGAGGAGGAAGAATCAAACCCATCGTTTAAACTAATCCGGGTTGCTGAATTTTGGTTATCGAAAATGCGCCATAGCTCTACATCTCCGGCAAACTGACCTGTGCCTTCACTGGAGAAGAATAGGGCATTCCCCACCGCAGTCATCCCTTGGATGCTGTCGCCTGCCAAACCAGCCGTGATGTCTGTAGCTCCAACCCCAGTGGTGCGGTAGAATTTGGGAGCAGTCCCACCAGGATTTGCAACAAAATATACACTATTGCCAACCGCAGCAATTTGGTTAATGCTCGCTCCTGCGCTCCCTGGTGCCAAGTCTGCTACCAGCTCTGTTGTGCCATCAAGGGTGCTGCGCCACAGTTCGCTACCCGATATGCCGTCATTGGCTACAAAATAAAGTGAATTGCCCGCTGCGATCGCAAGGCTGCCAATTGAAGCAAATTCCCTAATTTTCGTCGTTCCAAGTAACGTTCCGTTGGAGCGATAAAGGGCTGTTTTTTGACCATCAAAGGCAGAATAGAAGGCAAACCCGCCAACTTCCACAATATTTTTGGCTTGGGAACCACCTTGGCCAAAGTTAGTATCTTTGGCAATGATAGGATTGGTGCCGCGAGTGTCAAGTGACATGAACAAATCGTAGGTTGAGCCAATCTTGCTGCCGTTGGGGGTAAACACTTTCAGGATGTAGTCACCTGCCTGAAACCCACCACCAAATACCTCAGAACCTTTCCCATAGGTTCCCACAGGACTTTGGCTAGGATTGTTGTAGATATCACTCTGAACTACAGCACCACTAGAATCAAGTTGCTGTACCTCCACATCAAGGTTGCCAAACATGTTCCGCACTTCCACCGTCAGGAATCCCGGCGTTGTGACTCTAAAGCGGTGATAATCTACGGGCGAATCCTTACCACCATCCAGCACATAGTTAGACGAGAGTTTTGTTAGGGTGCTGGGTAATGATGGTAATGCGGTTGCTGTATTGGAAGCATTCGACACTCTATCCGTCTGCTTTTGACCTGTAACGGTGTAGTTTGCAGTAGTGCCAGTAGTGCGCTGAGTAAACTTGATGAAGTAAGTTCCAGCGTCGAGTCCCTGGAGAAACTTTTCATCGGGCTGGTTGACATTAGAGGTGAACCGGGCAATGCTGCTGCGAGAGTTATTAAAAATTTCGATGTCCGCTTTACCCTGGAGTCCACTTGTTGCAAACAGGTAATCGCCTCTGCCAACGGTTACTTTGTAGTAATCTACTTTGTCCGCATCGTTCAACGTACCCGCTAAGGGAGTGGTTGGACTTAGGGTTCTAGTGAAAGCGGTGTCAAAGCTGTTGCCAGGAGGAGGGGTGGGAATGGGAGTTCCAGGAGTTGGAATGGGAGTTCCAGGAGTTGGAATGGGAGTTCCAGGAGTTGGGATGGGAGTTCCAGGAGTTGGGATAGGAGTTCCAGGAGTTGGGATAGGAGTTCCAGGAGTTGGGATGGGAGTTCCAGGAGTCGGGGTAGGTACTGGAACTGGAACTGGAACTGGAACGGGTTCCACGATCGCCGTGCTATTTACCCCTAATACGTACCGACTGTTTCCTTTACGTTGATAAACCCGAACGAGATATTCACCTGCATCCAAAGTTTGTTGGATACTTTCAACTCTGCTGCCTTTGCGCCTTGATGCACCGACCAACTGAAGGTACTGGTTCCGAACTCGCGCTTTTAGGCTTCTAAAATCGGCATTTCTGATTTTTTTAGGAATTTGATTAACAGGACGCTTGAAGGCATACATTTCAACATCAAAATTTGCCTTCTTCACTCCAGAAAGATTGAGATCAACACTGCTTCGCCCCAGCAGATTAACGCGAAACAAATCATCTAGATCTCCACTACCAAGCTTATCTCTGCGATTGACAGGGGGAAGACCAAGACTCCTCGCTCTGCCAATCCGATTATCCCTATCTGCCATAAAACTTTTGCCCCAATTCGTTGTGACAACGTTAGGTTTCCCTGGGGGCTATATTGATCTGACAATCCCCACTGAAATTCATGAAGGCTTTATTCAAGGTGCTGAAAATGCGGGATTCTTCTAGGAAATAGCAGTTTTCAACGATACGGAAAACACGGGTTTTCGTAATAGAAATCCTGTAAGAAATTGAGTAGGTTGGAAGTCCATTCCGTATTTTCTGGAGAATGAACCCTGTTCAATCCAGGGAAATTGCCTATTGAGGAATCTCTTCTGGGAGAGGGGTTTGTGTGTCTGTCGTTGTTACCGGAGCTGTTGGACAGGTCTCAGGAGCAGGAGGTTGGACTTCGATCGTAGAAGTTGCATAGCCAGCCGTCATAAGCAGTTGGCTAAGGGTTTCCTGAGCTTGGGTGTTTGCCGTTTGAAGCACTCCCTGTTCGCAGGCCGCTGCCACGATTTGCTGTAGGGTTGTTTGGGCTGCCAGGTCTTGCAGTTCTGGAGCGGCATCTGGCCCTAGCCCCAAAAAGCCCCGATCGTAGTCATACACCTTCGATCGATTGACATCTACTTTGCTATCTAGAATTTGCGGAGGCGGCAGGCGGATAGTCACACTGTCTCCATTCACCTGAATATTTTCAGGCTGGATAGAGCTAAGGTCAATGCCAGCCCGTACTTCCCCGTAGGCAATGTAAAGCAGGGTGGTGCGCCCAATGACATATCCTCCTAGGGTTCGATCGCGGCTGGCAGGAACAACCGTTTGCATGGCAAAGACGGCTGTCGTTAGCTCACTGATTCCTCGGAGTTGCTGCACCAGCATTGGCTGCATATCCAGTTCAGGTTCAGGTTGAGGTGCGGTAAACGCTTCATAAATTTGGTCAAAAATCCGCGACCCCGATCGCCATGCTCCCATGAGGGCAACGAGTGAAACGACAACGACCCCCCCCGTCACAATGACGGATAGGTTTTTCACCACTCCCCCAACTTGGCGGCCTTGCCTCCACAACCGTCTAAAGCCTCGCCTTGGTTCCTGATCTTGAGGGGAAGGAACTTGGATACTCCAATCCAGAGACTTTTCCTGAGGATTGCGCTCCTTTAGCTTGCCGTTTCGCTGACCTTGATATCTGTAAATGCCCATGCAATGGTTCCCTATCGATTCAGGACTGAAGGATTGGCAGATTGGTATCGTTAGATCTGGCGGAAGCCGCTAATTGCTGGACTTCTCAAGGGTGATTTGGCAAAAATTGGCCCTGTTGTCCAGAAAACAGTCTACTCACATTCAATTCTAAAAAATATTTTTTAGAACGAGAAAATCATTTCTACATTCAAAAGCCACACAAATTCACGGGAAGTTCATCATCGCTTCACACCTTCCCCAATTTAGTTTATCGAGTGGTACATTTGTTGACGACTTTCAGAAATTTGTTTCTCCCTTCCACCAAGCCTGTTTTACTACCAGCACAACAGATTTATTCGATCTTTTCCAGAAACGCATCCGGAAACACAACGGTTTCCTTTGTAGCCCAAAGGAGCAGATCAGGCAAACATCTACCGCAGTTGATAGACTATAGGCTGGAATTTCTATAACTGAGTCTTCCCAAACTGAGTCTTTCCAAACTGAGTCTTCCCATTCGCTATTCTGGAGACGATCGTCGGCACCATGCTTGTAAGATAACTTTATAAACCAATACGTTTTTTCTGAAGTTTATGCCGCTCAAGTCCACAACACGCCATATTCGGATCTTTGCCGCTGCCATTGAGAACGATGAACTTGTTCCTAGCACAGACACTCTGACGCTGGATATTGATCCAGATAACGAACTGCTTTGGAATGAGGCATCGATCGAGCGGGTCTACCGGAAATTTGATGAGTTAGTTGCTGCCTATGAAGGAGAAGACCTAACGGACTATAATCTACGACGCATTGGTTCTGATCTAGAGCATTTTGTGCGTGCCCTCCTACAGGAAGGTTCTGTTTCCTATAATCTCAACAGCCGTGTCCGAAACTACAGTTTGGGGCTGCCAAGGGTGGTAGATGATGCTGAGATCGATAACCACTTGATCATTCAGCAAGACTGATTCTTAATAAAACTTAAAATATCCACAAGACGGAGCTATGCCGCATGGCCCCATCTGGTTTTCGCAGTTGTCTTGTAAATTCTTTTTGGTGAATGCTGCCGAGTTCTTGGAGTCTAGGATATTCTGGTATGACCGCTATATGGCTGGCTTAACCCAGATAAATCTATACCTAGTTCTCCTTCTTTTCCTCGGTTAGTCCTCCAACTTCAAAGCCCACTTGTTCTGCCAGAAGTGTCGAGCCATTGATGAGCCGCTATTTATGGGCAGTCGGTAAAAGTGCCGAAGCCTTCAAACCTGGAGACACCTTAGCCGATCGCTACCTTTGCCAAGGTTTGCGAATTTTTCTGGACGTTAAACCGACGGTGCTGCCAGGCAATTTGGATGAGGTGCCAGAGGACTTTTTGCCATATCTCAAGCTTTCGCCTTACCAAATTCACATTCCCCAAGTTTATGATTGGGTGCAGCCGAATCCTGGAACTTCGGATGTTGTGCTGCTGCTTGACAAGGCTCCCCTTTACACTGCCAGAGAATTTGAACGGAGAGGGATTCGCTCACAGCCAAATGCTGCCAGTGAAGCACAGATTTTTCCGTCTATCGCAGAAGTGTGGCAGACTGAAACTCCTTTGCGTCAACTGCATTGGCTATGGCAGATTGCAAATCTTTGGCAGCATATGAGCGACGAAGGGGTTGCCTCTAGTTTGCTTTATCCAGAGCTTTTGCGGGTGGAAGGGCCGATCTTGCGGCTGCTAGAATTGCGCTCTGATGCTGGCGGCACTCCATCTTTATCATCGTTGGGCGAAATTTGGTCAGGGTTTGCTCAAGCTGCAAAACCTCCATCCCAAGCTCCCTTGCAGCAAATCTGCCAACAGTTGCTCCAGGGGCAAATTCGCACATCTGAGGAACTAGTGACAGTTCTGGATGGGGTAATGGGTGAGGTTGGACGATCGCAGCAAACGCGCACACTTCACATTGCGACGTTGAGTGACAAAGGTCCTAGTCGGCAGCGCAATGAAGATGCCTGTTATCCCGATGGCGGAGAGCGCGGGGCAGTGACTTCTTCTCCTCCGGCGGCTCCCTTGGTGATTGTTTGTGATGGAATTGGAGGGCATCAAGGTGGGGATGTGGCTTCCAATATGGCAATCAGATCCATTGAGGAGCGAATTTTATCGCTTCAAACCGATCGCCTTACCCCAACTGAATTATCCATTGAGTTGGAAAAGGCAGTTTGTGCGGCAAATGACTTAATCAGTCAGCAGAATGACGCAGAGCAACGCTTCGATCGCCAACGCATGGGAACAACGGTTGTTATGGGGTTGGTGCGTGCCCATGAACTCTACATTACCCATGTAGGTGATAGCCGAGCGTACTGGATTACTCGCTGGGGTTGCCACCAAATCACTCAGGATGATGATGTGGCCTCTCGCGAAGTGCGTTTGGGCTATAGCACTTATTTTCAAGCACTCCAACAACCAAGTGCTGGCTCTTTAGTCCAAGCTTTGGGAATGGCTAGCTCAACGAATCTTTATCCGACGGTACAACGCTTTATTTTGGATGAAGATGGCGTTTTCTTGCTTTGCTCTGATGGGTTAAGTGACAACGATCGCGTGGAAGAATCGTGGGAAGAGGTGATTTTGCCGTTGCTGAATCAAGGAAAAGACTTGGCAACTGTGAGTCACGAGTTAGTCAAAATTGGAAATACTCGCAATGGGTATGACAATACGACGATCGGCATCATTCACTGCCAAGTTTCAGGAGCTACGTCACCTGCGATCGTTCAACCGACAACTGCCGCAATTCCTGCCAGTACTACCGTTCAGTTGCCGACTCGTCCCCAGACCCAACGAGTCGATACTGCTATTTTCTCCCCCACTACACCACAGAGATCGTCCAATCCAGTTCCTCTAGCTGCATCAGATGCGCCAACAGTCATTCCAAAACCCTCAGACTTTGTACAGCCTGATCGAGATCGATCAAATAATTGGGGGCTACTGCTGGGGATTATTGGACTGGCAGGCATTTTGGCGGCTTTGGGAGTCGTGTTTTTTGGGCAATTCGATCGGCTGTCGGTGAGTCAGGCTCCATCTAGTCCAGAAAATACTCCTGAGCCGTTGGGCAGTCCTCAAGCTTCTCCAAATCCCGCTTTTTCAGATCCCCCTTCCTTGGAAGCCGGAGCTGTCGTTCGAGTGAATCAAACTTTGGATGTGCAGACCGTTCACCCGGCGGAAAATCCTGACCCCGCTCCTGAAAATCTGGCAACGATTCTAGAAGGCAGCATTGTTTATGTGGTCAACGATCGGGCATTGAGTATTCCCGAACAAGACGGCCAGGAAAATACTACGTGGCTAGAACTTGCTGTTTGTTCCTCTAATGCTCTCAAACAGTTAGGGGAGGGTGATGAATTGCCCAATCCAAACCCGAATCCGGTTGCTGAACCCGAATCAACGACGATCGATGAATTGCCGCCTGCTGCCCCTTCTCCAAGACTCACCCCTCTCAAACAAGGAGATAATTCCTGGGTAAGAGAATCCACAGTGCGCCAACCTGGATTCCTTAGTCCGTCTAGCCAGAATGATCAGCGGGCTTGCGATACCGTAGCCCAGCAACGTACTCCTGCTCCTGTCCCTCAATCGGATAGTTCTCCCGATGAACAACCGGATACATCCCCTGCACCAGAGGCAGAACCTGTCTTACCTGGCCCATAGGGCTAGCTTACAGGCGTTGACCAAGATGGTGTATTGACTTGAGAATGCTCGTTCCGAGAAATGTTTCTATAAAGTTCGTACTGCCATTCAGCAATGCTGCTTTGAGGTTAGATTTGATGGCAACGGCTGGAAAAGGTAAGACGGACGAGTTTGGCGCAAGGGTGTATCCCACTTTTGCATTTCCAGGACGACACCCATCTCACTGGCAAGCAAGATGCCTGCGCTACGGAAATCCATCCATTTGCATCAATGGAATGCTCTCTTGTTCAATCCATGGCGGATGAGCTTAACGCCAGAGGGCTTGTCCTGAGCATTCTGCGTACTGCCAGACTGTCTCTGAACGGTTTGTATCTGGAATAGATTGATCCTACCAAGGATCTCATACTTCGCTTAAATTTTACTATTTCAAGAAATACTAAGGAACTCTTTGTAAACAAAGATTTAGATCCCCCTGAATTCCGCTTCAAAAGGGAGGCTTCCGGCTTTTGTTCAGTTCCCTCCTTTTTAAGGAGGATTAGGGAGGAACAAGTTTTGGAGCCTGTTTCAGCTCCTTCAAATTCATTTACAAACTGTTTCTAAAGGGAGATTTGCTAACTGTTAAAGGGCAAAATTTTGTTGCGGATGGCAAAATCCAAAAAGTTGTTTAGTACGATACATCGACTGAGCAGATTTGTCGAATACAATTGAAAAATTGCATTTTTGCACCTACCGAAAGATAGAGATTTTTGAATTTAAAAAAATAGGAACCAATATCTTGGGTAATAAGAATTGGTTCCTCGATCGCAATTATTTTACTTAAACAACGTCGTTGTTAGATGGTTACTTTGCGTCACTTTCGATCGCAGGGCTTGTCGCAGTGCGTCCAGGAAGAGTGCCTTTTGCTACGAAGTAGTTATTGAGCAGGGTTGTACCGAGTGAAAGGATAACAGGAGCAAGGAAAAATTCTAGTAATCCTCGAACAGCAAAGCCTGGAACCAGCACGGAGGCTAGCCAGAAGCATACGCCGTTAATCACAAACGAGAACAAACCTAGGGTTAGGAAATTAATGGGTAGCGATACGAACGACAGAACAGGTCTAACAACAGAGTTAACCAAACCGATGGCTACCCCTGCAATTAGGGCGACCGGAAAGGACGCAATACTAACGCCAGGAAAAACAATGTCAACGATCAACAAGGACAGAGCCGTAATTAGCACCGTCAAAAAATATCCAATCATGTAGTTACTCCTATCTTATGAAGAATGAATGACTAAATTTTTGAGCGTATGCCTATAGAATATCGTATTACTAATTGCATTGTTGCCTACCTCTTGTAAGACTTTCTGTTCTTGTAAGACTTTTTATCGTATCCCTCCACAACACTTTATCAGACGATATACTAAGGACATTTACAAGTCTAGACTCACGCTGTCTCAACTCTAACAATTACAAACAAAGAGGTCAGAAACATATGCTGCTTAAGATCCTTTTAGGAATTTTTCTACCCCCCGTAGGTATATTCCTAACCTATGGCTTTGGTACAACATTGTTGATCAACATCCTGTTGACTATTTTGGGTTGGCTTCCAGGCAGCATTCATGCTGTTTGGGCAATCACTAAGCAAGCCGAAAAAACGGCCGCGAACCAATAGATTTCGTACTGAATACTTAGTAAAAAAGCTGACTAGTCAATGCCATCAATCTAGTCAGCTTCAGTGTTTTCTACGGAGTAGCAATGAAATGAAATTGCCCACAACTCGTTTGTGGGCGATCGAAATAAGTCAATTGGTGTGAGTGATTGTTGTAGTGGCTCTTGGCAGGGCTGATGTCTAGTCCATCCTCCACTTAAAGCTTGTTCAAAACCGACTGTAAGTAAGCTTTGACCCGTTGCTTAATTTGCTGTTCTCTATGGGCGATCGTGGTTCCAGCTTGGCTAGCCTTGGCTTCTAGCTCAATTCGCTTTTGGTCAACCGGCATCGGTTCGTTGCTGGCTTCTGCGTTGACCCGCGTTTCTTCATACCAGGCTTTAGCATTTTCCAAGCGTTGCTTCACTTGATCGTAGTTTTCGCCGTAGCGATCGGCAAGTTTAGCATCCAGGACGGACAACTGCTCCTTGAGCCGAACGTACTGCTGTTCCAAAAAAGAAAATCCTTCTCGATCGCGAATTGCCCTAATTGCAGCATCAATGATTGATTTGAACTGGGCCGTTGTTTCATCTTTACTGGTTTCCAAAGCAACCAGAGCATTATCAATTTCTGATTCTAGTTGCCGCTCTTCCACCGCAATTTCAGCTTGCAAATGATCCATCGTTTCGTGTGCTACATCAATGGATTCTTGCTTAGACTGCCTGACCCCATCGATCGCCCCTTCAACAGAAGCAGCAATGTTTTCCTGAGCTTCCACGCTGCTTTGGCTCGTTTGTTCCGCAACAGTGGTGATTGCATCTTTGACGATCGTTCCAATTTCGCTGGAACCTGCCCTAAGCTCACGTACAGTCTGAGCGACTGCCACCTTGACAATCTCCCGAATCCGTCCGGCTCTCAACCCGCCTTCCGCTTTAGCTTTCTGAAGATCTCCTGAAATTCGTTCTTTAACGCTAGACATATCCTTCCTCCCAGAGAAAATTCCAAATTGATTTGGATAAACAATTAATATTCAATTGTTCTAGTATTCAGTTTCACCGCGTATTCATTTGTTCAAAATTCTGTATCGTACAGATTCGCAAACTATACTGCTGTCGCATTCACAGTTTGTTCTGTACCTAGTGCTACTTCTGCATCGGTTTCAGATTTTTTAGACTTCATATAAGCCATCAAAATCTGAGAAACTTCTGTCACTAAAAGCGTTGTCACAACTCCATCATCTATCCATCCTAAAATCGGAAATACATCAGGTGAAAGATCGAGTGGACTGGCAATGTAAAGCAGGCTACCTAAAATGATGAACCAGCGATACTTTGGGTGACGCAATGTGGTGCGAAATAAGTTTTGGAATGGCTTGTAGAGCGGCTTGGCAAGCAACTTGATGAAAAACTTCATGGCAATGTCCTAATCTTTTGCAGGCTAAATATTGTGCCTTGCTTATCTATGATTATGGTGACAGATTCCACTAGAAATATCTGGTGTGGATTACCCACGATCTGGTTGGGCTGATCCCACTTCAGAACTAGAAGGATGACAATAAAAATTAAAAGCTGCCAGTATGCGGGTAAACTTTACTCTGGATAAACAAACCAGAAAAATTTTTAGCCTGTAAAAACAAGTTCAAAAAGCCGATCGTGAATCAGCAGTTCTTTACTACTCGATCGTCAAGCTCAAGTCACGGACTAGCAAGTCACGGCTTACAAGTGCCTCAATTTCGCCATTTCACCCAATAAGCCCCCTAGCATGACTGCCAGGAGGCTGCTCCCCTATCCGAAAGGGATAAGGTAAGTATGCCCTGATTTTGGCAGGTGTCAACAGCTTCCGAGGGAAGAGAGGGCGCGAGGACGAGTGGAGAAGGCAGCCCATTTGTAGAGTAACTTTAAGTTGAGAGATGGAGAAGGAAGGGCGATTGGTGGAGTAAAAGGTGGAGTGAGAGTTGGTGCAGGGGAGAAGCGTGCTTAAAATGTAGGGGGTGAGGGAGAAATAAGAACTTTTCATATTTCTTAACGTAGGATTCAGGACGCAGAATAGACAATTTTTTAACTTGTCAGTTCGCTGTTTTAGCCTTTATCCTCCATGCTTCTACGTTTCTTCCCTTCCCTTCAGTCCCCGAATCTGGATAAAATACGACCGATAGCTGAATCACTGCAATAGTCAACCCCTTAATTATGAGTGTAGTTAGTCAAGTCATTCTCAACGCCGACGAAGAACTTCGCTACCCCAGCAGTGGCGAACTAAAGAGTATTCAACAGTTTTTACAAACAGGTGAACAGCGGATGCGAATTGCGGCAACGCTGTCTGAAAATGAGAAAAAGATTGTTCAGGAGGCGAGCCGTCAACTGTGGCGCAAGCGTCCAGACTTCATCGCTCCGGGTGGTAATGCCTATGGCGATAAGCAGCGCGCCCTTTGCCTACGGGATTATGGCTGGTATCTGCGCCTGATTACCTACGGGGTGATTTCAGGCAGCAAAGAGCCGATCGAAAAGATTGGCTTGATTGGAGTCCGGGAGATGTATAACTCTCTGGGGGTTCCGGTTCCTGGAATGGTAGAGTCGATTCGCTGCTTGAAGCAAGCCTCCTTGTCTTTGCTCAGCGATGAGGATGCCGCAGAAGCCGCTCCTTACTTTGATTACATTATTCAAGCCATGTCATAGAAACACCTGAGAATACAGTTTCTTTCAGGATTGAGGACTGGAGACTGAGGACTGGAGACTGAGTGGTAGGCTTGGTTTACAGTCTTGAGGCTTCAGTCCATTTGATTTTTTAGCCGAAACCGCACCAAATATTCTTCATCCTTGCGGCTATCTACGGAATTTTCAGGCTGCATGATCAGAACTGGCTCGAAGGCGGTAAACCGCTGTTTGATCTCTTCCAGGGTTGTGCCAAAGGGTGGGCCTTCTGGTCTGGAGTGGGCCCAAAATAAACCAATCAACTCGCCACCTGGACGCAAAATCTTTTGCACCACCTGCACATAGTCCGATCGCAGGGAAGGGTCGATCGCGCAGTAGCAGGTATGCTCCAACACATAATCAAAGCTGGCAGCAAACTCATTTTCTAACTCGAAAATATCACGCTGAAGAAACTGGGCTGAAAGCTGGCGCGATCGGGCTGCTACGGTAGCCTCCTGAACGGCAGAAGGCGCAAAATCAAACCCCACTACATCAAAACCGCGATCGGCAAACAGCAGGGCATCGTGTCCCCGTCCTGAACCCAAAACGGCAACCCTTCCGGGCTTGGGAGCATTTGGAGCATTCAGCAAGGTGACAAAGGGCGGAGCGGGCTGTCCTAAATCCCATCGGGTGGTGCCGTCTTGGTAGCGTTCTTCCCAAAATTCGGAGGTTAAAGGCATGGGGGTAGAAATGATTTCGCGGTTGTATGAGGAATGGGTAGAGACGCAAAATTTCGCGTCTGTAGGGGAGAAGAGGGGGTTAAGGGAGGATGGCTTTGGTGATTTCGGAGAGACGTGTGTTGACCTGAAATTTTTTGGCGTTGATGTTGGAAATACCCATCTGACTGAGGCGGTTGGTATGGATTTCCAGGTAAGTATCCAGAGAGGCTTCGTCTTCAAAGAGGTAAATGCCGCCTGCTTCCTGGGTTGTGGGGTTTTCTGTCCAGATTTTCCAGATTAAGCCAGGGGTGTTGGCAATGACCTGGGCGAGTTGAGTCAGGTCATCTGTATTTTTCTTCGATGGAGGGCGATCGGTTTTGAAGTCGATTTGCAGGAGCATCAGTGGCATGGTGAGGTTCTCCGTCACTCTAATTTCGGCTACGTTCCATCGCTCGCAATTGATTCGCGGACAGTCTAGTGGGTGAACCGACACACTGGAATTTACAGTTCCAAACAATATTCACATTCTAGTTTCCCATCCTCTACCCTGCTTTGCCCATCTGTCCTGAGTAATCCTTCTCCCCACTCCCGATTCCCCACTCCCCCTCCTATTCCCCCCACTCTGTAAAATGGTATGTGCACGATCGTATTGAATCACCAAAACATGCTAGAGAGGTTGCAAACTGCGCTCTACCACCTGGAACATTTCGCAGATGGTCTCGTTTCAGCGCAACTCACCCACTTATCAGTTGTGAGTGTCGGAATTATTTTTTTGGCAGGTTTATTAACCAGTTTGACTCCCTGCATGTTGTCGATGCTGCCCATTACGCTCGGCTACATTGGTGGCTATGAGGCAAAAAGTCGGATTCAGGCTGCGGCGCAGTCTACCTGGTTTGCTCTGGGCTTGGCAACAACGTTGGCAGCGTTGGGCATTGTGGCGGCAGGGGCAGGCAAGATCTACGGGCAGGTGGGCATTGGCTTGCCGATCGTGGTGAGCATTATCGCGATTTTGATGGGATTAAACCTGCTGGAGGCTTTACCGTTGCAACTGCCGAACTGGGGCGGTATGGAGTGGATCTCCAAGGATTTGCCGGAAGGCGTGCGATCGTACTTGATTGGGCTAACCTTTGGGCTGGTGGCTTCACCTTGCAGCACCCCCGTTCTGGCAACGATTCTGGCTTGGGTATCGGCAACCCAAGACCCGGTGTTAGGAGGAATTTTACTGCTCTCCTACACCGCAGGCTATGTGGCTCCCCTCATCTTGGCAGGAACCTTCACTGCTTCCATTAAAAAAATCTTGGAATTGCGGCGATGGTCTGGCTGGATTACCCCTGCCAGTGGGGCTTTGCTCGTTGGGTTTGGAGTTTTTTCGCTGCTGTTTCGGCTAGTACCTGCATAAATGACATCTCAAAATTCTTTTACTGCAAAAGTTATTAATATCCGCGAAATTATTAGTGATTACTTTCGCAAAGAGCTAATTCCCCTGCTAGCAGATCTGCGATTGGCAATTTTGTTATTACTGACGATCGCCCTGTTCAGCGTTTCTGGGACGGTAATTGAGCAGGGAGAAACCCTATCGTTCTATCAGGCAAATTATCCCGAAGATCCGGCGTTGTTTGGGTTTTTGTCCTGGAAGGTGATTTTGACCCTGGGGTTGGATCATGTCTACCGGACGTGGTGGTTTTTGGCACTGCTGATTTTGTTTGGCTCTAGCCTGACGGCTTGTACCTTTACCCGCCAGTTTCCCGCCCTCAAGGCAGCACGGCAATGGAAATTTTATGAGCAACCGCGCCAGTTTCAAAAGTTGGCTCTCAGTGCAGAACTGGAATCTGGTTCCCTCAATGCCCTACCCTCTCTGCTGAAACAAAAGCGATACCGTATTTTTCAAGAGGGCAACAAGCTCTATGCCCGTAAAGGCATTGCCGGACGAATTGGCCCCATCATCGTCCATGCCAGTATGCTGCTGATTCTGGCGGGGTCAATTTACGGAGCCATGACCGGATTTTTTGCTCAGGAAATGGTTCCCAGTGGTGAAACGTTCCAGATTCGTAATATTTTTGATGCGGGGCCATGGGCAGAGCCTCAAATTCCCAAAGACTGGTCAGTTAAGGTGAATCGTTTTTGGATTGACTATACGCCAGACGGCACGATCGATCAGTTTTATTCCGACTTATCGGTGCTGGATCAAGCGGGGCAAGAAGTCGATCGCCAAACGATTCATGTGAATAAGCCGTTGCGCCATCAGGGTGTTACCCTTTATCAGGCAGACTGGGCGATTTCAGCGATTCGGGTGCGGGTGAACAATAGTCCTTTTCTGCAAATTCCGATGGCTCAGCTTGATACCGGAGGTCAGGGTCGCGTTTGGGGCACCTGGATTCCCACCAAGCCAGATATGAGCGAGGGTGTATCTGTCATTGCCAAAGACCTTCAGGGAATGCTGCTGATCTACGGCATGGATGGGCAGTTAGTCGGTACGGTGCGCGAAGGCATGTCTACTGAGGTAAACGGAGTCACTTTGGCGATCGCCGAAGTTGTGGGCAGCACCGGGTTGCAAATCAAAGCCGATCCGGGGATTCCTTTGGTCTATACCGGATTTGGGCTACTCATGCTGAGCGTGATGATGAGCTATGTCTCCCATTCGCAAATTTGGGCCTTGCAATCAGAGGATGGCTCGCTCTATGTCGGGGGCAGAACCAACCGAGCGCAAGTTGCCTTTGAACGAGAAATGGTTGAGATTTTGGATCAGGTGCAACTCAAAGAAACTTAAATTCGCCATTCATTCCCCTTCCTATGGTCACTACAACCTGGAATCGTCACCATGTGATTTCGTTAGCCGATTTTCAGCCCGACGAATACGATACGGTCTTGCATACGGCCGCCAGTTTCCGAGAAGTGTTGTCTCGTCGCACCAAGAAAGTCCCGGCCCTCCAAGGGCAGGTCATCGCCAATTTATTTTTTGAACCCTCCACCCGCACCCGCAGCAGCTTTGAACTGGCAGCCAAACGCCTTTCTGCCGACACGCTCAACTTTGCACCGGGCACCTCTTCCCTGACCAAAGGCGAAACCATCCTGGATACCGCCAAAACCTACTTGGCCATGGGCACCGACATTATGGTGATCCGCCATCGGGAAGCCGGAGTGCCGCTGATGATCGCTAACGAAATGGATCGTCTGGAAACGCGAGTTGGCATCTTTAATGCAGGAGACGGACTGCACGAACACCCTTCTCAAGCATTACTTGATCTCTTCACCATCTGTGCGCTGATTGATCCTGAAAAGCCCAGGCTGTCGCTATTAAAGGATAAAAAAATTGCGATCGTCGGTGATATTCTCCATTCACGGGTTGCCCGTTCTAACATTTGGAGCCTTACTGCTAGCGGAGCCGAAGTCCACCTTGCCGCCCCTCCCACCCTCCTGCCCAAACTCTTCGCTGATTTCGTTCACCCACAGCAACCATTCCCTGATAAAAAATCCAATTCTTCAACTTTCCCTTCCCTCTCCCTCACTCCCTCACTCCCTCACTCCCTCACTCCCTCACTCCCCCGCAAACTCTTTCTCCACTGGTCGCTTGAACCTGCCCTGCAAAATGCCGATTTCGTCATGACCCTGCGGTTACAGAAGGAGCGCATGACCCAACATCTGCTGCCTAGCCTGCGGGAATACCATCAGCGATACGGCATCACCAGGGAACGGCTTGAAGCTTGTCATCCGGATGTGAAAGTCTTGCATCCAGGGCCGGTGAACCGGGGGGTAGAAATCAGCTCTGACTTGATGGACGATCCCAAGTTCAGCTTAATTTCACAACAGGTGACGAGTGGTGTAGCCGTTCGGATGGCGTTGCTGTATTTAATGGGGAGCGGTAAAAGTTAGCCAAACTGACAGACGACCCGAAAGCCGTCGTTGATATCTCGGTTGTCTGATAGGTTGCTAATTCGATTGGCTGAACGGCAACTTCTGGGGCTGCCATTCCAAGCTCCGCCGCGCAAAAGGTATCGATCGCTGAAAGGTTCTGCTGCCATCCAGGCACTTCCATCCGTGGGGGCACCCTTGTAGTTTTCATGCCAAATATCCTGACACCACTCCCACACATTGCCGTGCATATCACAAAGCCCAAAGGCATTGGGTGGAAACCGCCCGACTTCAGTGGTCTGTTGCCGATATTCCCCTTTTGGCTCTGAGTGGTAAATGGGCGAAAAGCCAAGTAGGGCATTGCTGCCGTTATAGTTGGCCAAGGCAGTGGTGAGGGTTTCACCGTAGTGGAAAGGGGTTGTTGTTCCGGCGCGGCAAGCATACTCCCATTGGGCTTCGCTGGGTAACTGATAGGCACGTCCTGTGTGGCGGCTCAAAAGTTGGCAAAACTCCACTGCTTCATTCCAGGAAACCATTTCGACAGGATGGGTTGCTCCCTTAAAGTTAGACGGATTCCGACCAATAACAGCCTCGTATTGCGCCTGGGTGATTGGGAATTTGCCGATAAAAAAAGAAGGAATGTTGACTTCCCGTTGAGGTGATTCATCTGGAAATCGACCCTTTTCGTCTTCGGGGGAACCCATCCAAAAGGTGCCTCCCGGAATTTCTACCATTTCCAACTGCACACCGCCCAGGTTTTCCACAAAGAACCGAGCCTGACCCATAGGGCGATCGACCACAGCACCTTGTGCATTAACAATGACGGTTTCAAACTGAAAGATTTGAAGCTGCGACAAATCAATAAATGCCCTAAATCGCTGCTGTCGCATGAGCCTACCGCCTACCGCCATTGCCACCATGCTCGTTGTAGCCAAGCCAACACTTTTAATTACCCGACGACGCGACCAGGAGATTGATCGAGAAGAGAATTGAGAATTTGCAATAGACTGTAAGGCTTGCAGAGCTTCGATCGCAGACGGATAGCGTTTGGAATAAAGGATTTGCACCATTGTTTCCAACACTTCTGCCAACCGATCGCTAACTTGGGCATAGTCGCGCCAAAGAATTTTGCCTGTGTAGGGGTCATCGGGAAGGCGAGTGGGATAAATTCCCGTCAACGCTTCGATCGCCATCATGCCCAAAGCATAAATATCGCTATGTCGTCCTGGTTTGCCCCGCAGTTGCTCGATCGGCATATAACCATGCGTTCCAGCTACCACCGAAGTTTGAATCTCACCGCTAGGGGTGACAATGACACTGCCTAGTTCTTTAACCGCCCCAAAATCAATCAATATCAGCTTGCCATCGTGCCGCCGCATCAGGTTTTCAGGCTTAATGTCTCGATGCACCACACCATTCTGATGGACAAAAGTCAGAATTTCTAAAACATCCTGCACCACCTGCATCACGCTGGTTTCGTTTAGTTGCCTACCCAGGATGATTTCTCGCCTTAGAGAATGTCCCTCAATAAATTCCTGCACAATGAAAAGCTCTTGACCTACGGTGAAATGGGCCAGCAAACGGGGAATTTGGGGATGTTCGCCTAACCGTTCCAGAACCGCAGCTTCGCGATCGAAAAAGTCTCGCACAATTTGATTTGTGTGAACCGGCTTTAACCGCTTTACTAGGCAAAACGGTTTACTTGGTCGCTCATGGTCTTTGGCTTTATAAGTTTCGCCAAATGCGCCTTCACCAAGCTTCTTTAAAACTTCGTAACGTCCACGCAATAAGGGCCCCATATCGCGGTTTTGCCATGAGCGACGTATGATGAAATTACTTTATCCTAGACTTTCCTGAGAGATTGTCCATTTCGCCATTTCCTAATTTTTGCAAGCAGAGTTATTAATATCAACCGGAAAGTGCCTCAATCTAGCTTGATTGCCTGAACAAGCTTAAGTTTCCTCGTTCTTTTAGCCTGCTTTTACCTTTCCAAGAGACGATCGATCATTTTGCTCATGGCAGCCTCAACTTTGCACAAAGTCAAATAATTGGTGTGTGTTAGTGCCTCGTTTAAAGCTGCTTCACTAGAGCTTTACATTCCTATGAGACTCTACCCACCCCAAAGCTTCCATGTTATGTTCAGATAAAAAGTCTAGGGTAAGTGCTGTATGCAGGCGGTAGAACTGGCTCAGGGTCAGGTTGTTGGCGAACGCTACAAAATTATCAGGCGGATCGGAAACGGTGCATTTGGATATACTTACCTTGCTGAAGACATACACATGCCTGGAGTGGGGGCTTCCAATCTTTGTGTCGTTAAGCAACTCCACCCTCAGCAGACAGATCCTAATTCATTAGAAATCGCTCGTCGCTTATTTAACTCAGAAGCGGTTGTTCTCAGTAAACTGGGAAGTCATCCCCAGATTCCTTATCTATCTGCCTATTTTGAGGAAGGACAAGAGTTTTATTTAGTTCAAGAATATATTGAAGGGCACGATTTAAGTCACGAAATTCAGCCTGGTAAAACGATGTCGGAAGTGGAAGTGCAGCAATTCTTGGGGGAAACGCTCACAATACTGGACTTCGTTCACCAAAATGGAGTGATCCATCGTGACTTGAAACCCTCCAACATCATGCGCCGATCGCGCGACAAGTCCTTGGTGCTTATTGATTTTGGTGTAGTCAAGCAAATTGGAACGCAGCTTGCACCCTCTGGGCAAACCTTCCTTACGGTGGCAGTGGGCACAAAGGGTTATATGTCTCCGGAGCTAGCCTGCGGCAAACCAAAATTTTGTAGTGATATTTACTCGCTGGGCAAAATCGCAATTCAAGCCCTGACTGGAACTGCTCCCTGGGTACTTCAGGATGATCCGGATACCGATGAGGTGATGTGGCGACATCAGATTGAAGTAAGTCCAGCTTTGGGAAATTTAATTGATCGAATGGTGCGCCATAACTATCGAGAACGCTATCAAAATGCTCAACAAGTTTTAGATGATTTGCGATCGATTCAAGCAAACTCTCTGAATTCAGAAGTTGCAACGCTTCTTCCGGATATTCCCACTTCACCTCCTGCCCCACCCCCTGTCACCCGGCGGTTAATGACTAATAAACGCTGGCTACTTCGGGCCGGAGCGATTATAGCGGTGTTGGGCGGACTGGGAGCCTGGAAGGGAAACGAGGTGTTGCAGTTTCGTTCTAATCTGGCTGAGTTGGAACTTCTTCGGAATGAAGGAAAGTATGATGAATGCCTCGATCGCACGAGTATGTTAATGCCTCATCCCCAGATTGAAGCAATTCAGGGAGGATGTCACTTTTTACGGGCAGAGCAACTGGCAAACGATGGGATGTTGGCAGAAGCGATTATGGCGGCGCAGTTAGTAAAGTCAGATCATCCTGTTTATGGTGAAAAGGCCCAAGCATTGATCAATGAATCGGCTTCAACGCTGTTGAGCAATGCTCAAGAATCTGCCGAATCCAGTAGCTTTCAGGCTGCTATTACAACGGCAAACGCCATTCCCCAGGGGCATTCTCTACGCCCAGAAGCCGATCGCCTAATTGCAGAATCTGCTGAACAAATCGTAGAACGCGCCACCAATCGATATGCAGAAAACTTGGAGGAGGCAATTGCACAGGCAAGGGTAGTGATCTTGCTGGCTGAAGAGATTCCTGCTTTGGCATCAACGGCTGAGGATGCCAGCACCAAGGTTACCCCTTGGGAACAGGAGTTGGAGACTGGTAATGCTGCCATTGCAGAGGCAGAACGCGCTCTAGAAGCCCAGGAAGGCAACTATTGGGAAACGGCAGATGCAGCCCTAGAAGATATCCCAGATACGGCCTATTGGCGAAACCGATCGCAATCTCTCCGCACTCAAATTGCCGATGCGCGGCCGCGACCCGTGCAACAAATTCCGGTAGCTGCTCCAAGAGTCGTCGATCCCCCTCCAATTCCCAGTTATACTGCTCCACCTCCACCTGTCTATATTCCTCCTGTTCGCAGTATTCCAGAGCCGCCACCCCCAATTGATATTCCAGTTCCTGTCGATCGCAGACCCGTAAACTAGGGACTATATTTCCTGCCTATTTGCTCTTTTTATTTAATTTCTAACCAGAGTCATGCTACACAAAATCTTTCCTGTTCTAGTTACAGCCACAGTAGTGGGTGTCGTTTTACCTGCCTTCTCCCAAGTTGATGCTTCGCCTAGCCCAATTATCGTGGCGCAAAGCCGTCGAACCCTTGAAATATACCGGGATGCATTTTTAAGCTACAACAATCGGGACTATCAACAAGCAAATGCTCTTGTCAATCAGGTCATTATTGAGGACGATCGGTTTGGCCCAGCATATTATTTGCGCGGTTTGCTCCGTAATCGAGATGGACGACAAGAAGCAGCCATTGAAGATTTCACAAATGCGATCGCACTCATTCCAGATAATGCCAATCAGGCAAGACAAGCCTATCCGAGTGCCACTTACGATGTACTAAAACAGGTCAGAGACGAATCATACTATAACCGTGGGTTGGCTTACTACGAGCTAGGGAATGTTCAGCAGGCAATTAATGACCTAGTTCAGTACACTAGAAGACTTCCAGACTCTTCTGAAGGTTTTTATCGGCTCGGCTTCTTTCAAGTGCAGCACAATCAATCAACGGCAGGACTGGAAAACCTGAGACGCGCAACCGAACTCAACCCTAATCATTTCTCGGCAGTCGCGCAATATGGCATCTCTCGATCCGTGTTATTAGGAGATTATGCAGCAGGTATTGAAACTGCCGCAAAGGTATTGACGCTAGAAGAACCAGATAACGCCGAAGACTATTGGAATTTGGGGCAAGCTTACCAAACCCTCGGTAACTTACGGCAAGCTGAACAAGCATATACCCAAGCAATTAACCTCGCTGAGGCAAGTGGAAATTTTAATTATGTTCGCCCTTACATTGGACGAGCTGTTGTGCGCTATTTACTACAAGATATTTCTGGGTCAGCAGTGGATATTGATGCTATCGGTGAGCGCAACCGGCTGAATGACCTTTGGCCTGTTGTCGCATTCAGCGATATTGCCTATGACTTTGGCAACGTTCCCTATGCCAGGGATCTTTTTGCAAATGGATTTAGTCAATTTCCAAACAATGCCATTCTGCACCTCAGTCGCGGAATTCTCAACCTTCAGCTTGAAGCGATTGATGCCGCTAAGGCTGATTTCGATCGTGCTATCTCACTTGATCAGGGCTTTGTATCTGCCTACTATTGGCGCAGTTTTGTCCAACCTGACCCACAATCAGCAATTAGTGACCTCAATCGTGCTCTCACAATTAATCCGAACTACGTTGATGCATTAGTGCAACGGGCCGGATGGCTTTCTGAATTGGGGGATAATGAGCGATCACGAGCAGACTATGAGCGGGCTGGCAGACTGCTTGATGCAGCTTCAGCAAACGAAGGGGCAGCGGCGATCGTGGAAGCCTATCGAGAAGAAGTTCTTGGATACCTGTGGCGAAATGAAGGCAACTACGAAAACGCAAAAACAAACTTCAATAGTGCCAGACAACGGTACACGCAGATGGGTAATCAAGTAGCGGTGAAACGCATGACCCTTGCATCATTGGAAACAGAGTTACTGTATGAAGCCGGATTTACGAGTTTTCCTCAACAAGGTGTTCTCCGTCGTCCCGGTGGAAGGGCTTTGGCTGAAGCAAACGGCACCCTAGTTTGCCAAAACTACGCGACCTCTGGGCAGCAACCTAACAATCGTCTTTGTGAAGCCCGTACTTACACCGGCAGACGTAATGAAACAGTGACTTTCCGAGTAATCAGCAATGACTTTGACACCTACTTATACGTCCTTGCACCGGATGGTCGGGTGTTGGAGGAAAATGACGATATTGACCTATCGCAAAACAACTTAAATTCTGAAGTGACAATCAGACTACCGCAAGATGGTCAGTATACATTAATTATTTCAACCTACGATGCCACTGGTGAGGGGCGGTTTAGTTTGGGAACAAGACAGGAGTAGTGGGACTTACGCACTTCGCACCAGAAAATTAATTTCCGGCTGAAAGCTCAAGTCCGTTGATGGAAGTTGAAAATTAAATTCGGTCATTGCGATCGAGCATCGCCCTACTGGCAGGCAAGATGCCTGCGCTACGAATGATCGGATTAAATTCTTAACCTTCATAAACGGACTAAAATCGCGTAAGTAATCCATTTGAATGGGTTTTAGCTTTGGGTCTGAGGTTGATCTCAAGGCAACTGCCTCAGTCCTGTGGGGTAAGACTTTGTGTCGTGTGTGCGATGCCTTCACCTATTCCTATTCCCCTAAATTTGGAAGTTTCTAGCTACAGCCTCAACTTTGCACAAAGTCGAATAATTGGTGTGCCAGAGCAAGCTTGCTGCATGGGGGAATCACCTGTTTCCGGCTGTGGGCATCTAAAAAAATCGCCTGGTTTTGGTCGCTGCCGAAGCCGCTATTGGGTAGATCGATCGGGTTGGCCACGATCGCATCCAGGTTTTTGCGCTGGAGTTTCTCTTGGGCAGGGGGCAGAATATCACCCGTTTGGGCGGCAAAGCCAATCAGTTTTTGATGGGGCTGCTTATGCTGGCTCAGATCTGCCACAATGTCGGGAACTGAGGCGAGGGAGAGGGAAGAGGGGAGCGATCGTTTGGGTAGTTTTTCCGCGTGATAGTCTGCTGGACGCACATCTGCCACTGCGGCGGCCATGATGATCCAGTCGGCTTCGGGCAAATAGGTCAGCATTGCTTTATGCATTTCATCGGCACTGATGACGGGAACCAGCCTTGCTTGGGGGACGAGTGCCAATAATCCCGTTTCTATTGGTGCGTGAACCAACGTGACAGTTGCCCCTCGGTGTAGGGCTGCTTGCGCCAATGCAATGCCCATCTTTCCGGTAGACGGATTGCCAATAAACCGCACCGGATCAAAATGTTCACGAGTGCCGCCTGTGCTAATGAGAATCTGTTTTCCCTGTAAGTCTTGCGTTCCGCCCGTCTGCAAAAGCGACTCCAACCCGGACAAAATCTCCACAGGTTCCGCCATCCGCCCTGTCCCGACGCGATCGCACGCCAAAATGCCAGAGTTAGGATGCAATGCCTGATAGCGCGGATCAGATAATAGCTGCTGCCAGTTGCGCTGTACGGTTTGCTGTTGCCACATTTCGGTATTCATGGCAGGAGCCAGCAAAATCGGACAGGCAGAAGCCAAAACGGTATTTGTCAGCAAATTATCGGCAAGTCCATAGGCAAGTTTTGCCAAAGTGTTCGCCGTAAGGGGGGCAATTAAGAACACCTCTGCCCATTCCCCCAGTTCGATATGCAGCGGTCGGTGATGAACGGGTTGCCAAAACTCGCGATCGGTATAGGCAGGCTGACGGCTGAGGGTGGCGAAGGTCAAGGGGGCAATAAACTGGGTCGCACCTTCCGTTAAAATGACGCGCACCTCTGCACCTGCTTTGGCCAGGGTGGAAACCACTTCACACACCTTGTAGGCAGCGATCCCGCCGCTAATGCCGATGAGGATACGTCTGGAGTGAAACATGGAGTGATATTTGGGATTTTAGATTAAACAAGTTCCATGTTCCCAAGCTTATCCGTTATGGGCTTGGTTTACCTGAATCGTGCGGCGAACCATCCGAGTTGAGTCTGGGCGGGGGGAACTGGGTATTTACATCATTGGTGAGGATCATCTGTTTCCCTGGCGTTGGAAAATCCGTTCGGGTGATTTTAACAACTTGCAGGTCTTACCCCAACTGATTCGGGGACAAAAAGTAGCCGATATTTTTCCAATTCTTGCCAGCATTGATGTGGTGATGGGTTCAGTCGATCGTTAACGGGAGCATCCCATTGATGCAAATGGATCAATTCCGTAGCGCAGTCATCTTGCCTACCAATGAGCGATTTGTCATGGAAATGCAAAAGTGGGATACACCCATCGCTAGCTTTTTCGATAAATCAGATCGTTGAGCCTTCATCCACCCAGCATTTCCGGTTCGATCGCTGTTTTTTAGATATCGATCGAAATTTAGTGATCCAAATTTAGTCTAGTAGAATCATCCTACTAGAATCGTCACATTAGGGGTGTCTGCGGCATGACGGCTGAAGAGGCACTGGCACTGTTGGATCGGGTGCTAGAACAACAGTTGAACGATGTGCAGGAACTCGTGTTTCGGCATTGTTGGGAAGGAAAAACCTATGCCGAAATGGCAGAGCAGATTGGCTATGATGCTGGCTACATCAAAGATACAGGGTCTAAACTCTGGCAAATTCTGTCTCGCGCCCTCGGAGAACGAGTCACTAAAAGCAACCTGCAATCGATCGTCCGTCGCCACCAAAGCCGCATAGAGGAACCCAGACAAAGGGCCCGAAGCAAACC
>PVWD01000265.1 GCA_003003615.1 filamentous cyanobacterium CCP2
AACCCACTGATGGAGGAAAATTAAATTGGGTCATGGCGATCGGGCGATCGGTCTGCAGCAGGCAAGATGCCTGCGCTACGGATTCCCCGTTTATTTGCTTAACTTCCATCAATGGGTTGAAATTCCTGTCCAATCGGGCATTCAGTTCGTTTCAACGGACTTCAGCTCTTAGCCCCGAATTGATTCGAGGGCGAATGGCTGCTGCGTCTATTGACTGCTGAGTCAATTAGTAACTTTTTGCACTAGGAAATTCAATAAACTGCAATTCTTGTAGGGTAGGCATCTTGCCCGCCAGGTCTGAAAACTTACACAACCAAGGGACGGCAGGTTGCCAGGGTGTCGTGCAAATTCACCACTGAGCCAATGACCGCGATCGCGGGGGCTTCAAAGCTGGTGGCTTCAATTTGCTGCACGATCGTCTCTAAAGTGCCACGAAGTTCTTCTTGGTCTGGGCGGGTTCCCCAGCGGATGAGGGCGATCGGGGTTTCGGTGGGCAGTCCGGCTTGCTTGAGTTGGCTGACGATGTAGGGCATGTTGTGAACGCCCATGTAAATGACGATCGTTTCTGAACCGTGGGCGATCGCTTGCCAGTTCACAGCAGGACGGTACTTACCGACAGATTCATGCCCAGTGACAAAGGTGACAGAGGAACTGTAGGCACGGTGGGTGAGGGGAATGCCTGCATAGGCGGGGGCGGCAATCCCGGAGGTAATGCCAGGAACCACTTCAACGGGGACTCCTGCCTGCAATAAGTCTTCCATTTCCTCGCCACCACGCCCAAACACAAAGGGATCGCCCCCCTTCAGCCGAACCACGATCGCATTGCCGATCGCCTTTTCAATCAGCAGTTGTGTAATGTCTCCTTGCAGCATGGAGTGTCGTCCGCGACGCTTTCCAGCATTGATTTGCTCTGCTTGAGGGTTAATCATTGCCAAAATTTGTGGACTGACGAGGGCATCATACACCACAACATCAGCGCACTCTAACAGGCTTTTTCCCTTTAGCGTGAATAATCCTGGATCACCAGGGCCAGCACCAACGAGGTAGACTTTTCCAAACTGTTGCATAGGAAGTGGGGAGTAGGGAGCGGGGAGTGAGGAGTAGGGTTAATGGCGTATGAACTTTTTCCAGAATGGAACAGGGGAAAGCGGAGAATCGTAGTGATTGATACGAACTGAGAGAGGACGATCGCCCATCGAATCAAATCAATGCAATTGTTGCATGAGTTCATTCACTCTGCGCCAATCATTTCCACGACTAAATCTGCTAAAGCAGGGGTAGCTCCGATCGGCTTCCCCAACTGCAACTGCACATAGGGATACTGTTGGCTGAAGCGATGTACTTCTTGGGTGATTGCGTCAGTGATGCCGCCTTCAAAGAGGAAGTAGGGCAGGATGGCAATTTGCTGATAGCCTTGCTTGATCAGCCGAGCTAGTTGGGTTTCCAGGCTGGGGGAAACAGACCAATAGGCGGGGATTGCGTTCAGTTGGGTGGCGATTGTTTCTACGGGCTGGTTGCCGTTGGGTCGGCGGCTGCCGTGAGCCAAGAGGATTTTGCCTGCTGTGGGGGATGTGGCGATCGGATCAAGGGGGTTAATGAGGAGATGTTTCAGGTGGGGATGGCTGCCCAAATAAGGACGAATCTCCAGGGTCATATCAGTCGGTAGGGCGGATTGGGACAGGTTTACTTCCTGAGGGATGTCTTCCATAACGTGGACACCCGGCAAAAGAAAGAGCGGCACAATCTCTAGATGGGTATATCCCTGAGCAGCGATCGCTCTAGCAAAGTTTTGAATCTGTTGGTGCAGGGGAAGCGGGGCAAGTTCTAAAACGGCAGTGCCAATGGGAATGGGAGAAATAGAATGCTCTAAACCGTTGATCCATGTCCCTTGGGCAGCAGTACTGACAGCCAGTGATGTGCCAACCCGACTCAACCGTTGGGCAACCAATTTTGCTAAGTGGTCGATCGCAACTTGAGGACGCGGATCGCGGCTACCATGAGACACCAAAAGATAGGCAGATGAAGGCTTCAAGGGCAATACCTAATGCAAGAACGACAGGTTGACGGTCAAATATGGCAATCATGGAGATCGTTAGGACGAATCTGTGTTGCCAAGCTTATCCATTATGGATTGCAGCAACTTCTACGGTCTTAACTTTTACTGTCTTAACCTTTCCAGCCGTTGCCACAGAACACTGCACCAACCCGATCTTAATCAATCCGATTTCCTATACACACTGAGGGTGGAACTGCAAAAAGCAAAGGCAGGAGTGACCTGCCTAATTACACAACTTAATAATAACGAATGGCTTAGCGAGCATTGCCATTTGCAAGGGTGAAGGCAGGGGTCAAGCTGTCGTGTACCAGGAAATGCTGGAGGTGGAACGCCCGCTCTTCAGTTTCTAGCAAGATTTTTTCGTAGAGGTAGCGGCTTGCTCGATCGCCCAAACTCTCGGCTTGTCCGGCTTGCCGACGAATCACTTGAATAATCGCTTGCTCAGCCAGCAGGTCATTTTCTACCATGTCCCGGCAAGAATAAACGCCATCGTCTTCTGGCGTGAAGCAGCACAGTTCAGCGAGCTTGGCAAAGTTTGCCGCAGGAACGCCGCCCAATCCATTGAGCCGTTCACCAATTTCATGAACATGCTCTTGCACTTCTTCATAGCTTTCGGCAAAGAATTGGTGCAGTTGGTAAAACTCGGCTCCTTCAACCACGAAATGATGTTTCTGATACTGCAAGTACAGTGCCTGAAAGCTAGACAGAACAACGTTAAAGCCTTCACAAATTGGCTTTGTCACATTGAGTTCTAGGGCAACAGGATTGTCGCGCACTTCATCAAAGGGTTGTAATACAGGTGCAGTAATCGCCATACCAATGTTCTCCTTCTCAAACAAAACAATTCATCGCTTCTAAATCTTACAAATGTGCAGATTTGAAAGCACTTTTGATAGACAAGTATTTACATTATAGAGGTTTCATTGAAGCGTCAACTTTACAAGTTTTGATCCATGTACTTCACAAACAGTTTTTAATGAAAAACATTCTCGACAAACTAGCATTAATGAAAATATTTCTCAAGGAGAATTCCACTGCATTTTGTGAAAATCAACATCAGTTATGAAAATACGCATAGAGGCATAGCAATAGACAGGATAATTCGGACATTTACCACACCCCTAACCCTATTTGTTCAAAGGATTTGGAGTATTTAACCTATGGATTACCGCTATGGAATGAGTTTTGGTAATTCATCGGAGATAGCTCGGATGAGTAGCTTTGTCGGGAAGTTTCGATCGCACTGCTGGGTTCCACGGTGGTCAAATCATCAATATTTCGCTTCATCGTTTCGCAAAATGCATCCAGTTTTAGATCATTTGGATCACAACCAAAAGGATTTTCAATTTCAATCCCAATTTCCTCAATTCCAAGCAATGAAAAGCTAATAATTGCGACTAATGGAATTGTCCACCAAGCTAAATCATCAACAAATTGAAAAGGTAAAATCAGGCAATAAATCAACAATAATTGCTTTAAGTGAATCGCGTATGCTAGGGGGATCGGCGTTTTGAGAATACGCTCACAGCTTCCCAAGCAATCCACCATAACGTTCAGCAATTGCTGCATTTGGGCCAGTTGATACACATTGACGCATTGGCAATAATATTGCTGCTGTAAATAATCTTGAATCCAGAATGCGACTTCCAGCGGTGGATTATTCATCTTGGTCAGCTTGGCATATTGTGCTGGCGTTAAAACTTCACTCAGTTCCTCGTTAACGGCTTCTTGCCGCAGGTGCAGCTTTGTGGCGATCGCAAAGGCGACCAGTAAATACAGTGCATCCTTCTTTGCCTGACGATCTTGCAGATCTTTTTCAAGTATGATCGCCCAGATTTGTCGCGCTAAATTCCGAACCGTGTTGATGAGCGTACCCCAGAGCCGCCGCCCTTCCCAAAATCGCTCGTAGGCCGTGTTTGTCCGAAACACCAAGAGCAAGCCGAGGACAATGTTCATAATGACGCTGGCTGTGCCGGAAAAGGTGACCACATTGCCTGTTCGGTATAGCCCTACGACGATCGCAGCAAATCCAGCACAGAACAGTGTTCGAGGCAAAACTGAAAGGACAACCGAACCGCGCAGTTGCAGGGCAAGCAGGAACCAGGTTTTTTGCTTCCAGAGGATGCGTAAGAGCATAAAGTTTTAACGACGGAGAAGGGGAGTATACGCTGTCAGCGTGAGACTAGGATTCCCAACGGCTTTGTTAAGTTCACGAGTTGAAAAAAAAGGGAAGGTAAGATGACTTTCCCTCCCTACACCTTAATCTGGCTAAAAAAATTTAACAAACTTTAAGATCCTGATCTCAAAACGTTAGACTGCTACACCAGATTTAGCAGCTTGACGATGTTCCCGCATGGACTGCACAAATCGATCGAACAAATAATCGGCATCATGGGGGCCAGGGCTGGCTTCCGGGTGATATTGTACTGAAAAAACGGGCAGCTTTTTGTGTCGCAGTCCTGCAACCGTGCGATCGTTCAGATTCAGGTGAGTAATCTCAACATCATCGGTAGATAGCGTGTCGGCATTAATGGCAAAACCGTGATTTTGGCTGGTAATTTCTACCTGCTGACTCAAGCCACAGGGATGGTTTAAGCCCCGATGCCCAAACTTCAGCTTAAAGGTTTCTGCCCCCAGGGATAATCCTAAAATCTGGTGTCCCATGCAGATGCCAAACATGGGTTTTTGGCTGTCAATCAAGGCTCGTGTCGTTTCAATCCCTTCCAACACCACCGCCGGATCACCTGGCCCATTGGACAGGAAAATGCCGTCAGGGTTGTATTTCAGAATTTCCTCTGGGGGAGTATTTACCGGCACAACGATAATTCGGCAACCATAACTCGCCAACCGCCGTAAAATGTTTCGCTTAATCCCAAAGTCGATCGCCACTACCGTTAATGGCTCTTCGGATGCAGTGAGAGTCGGGCGAAACTCCCAAATGTCGCTGGTCGGATCAGACCATTCATACACCGCTTTAGTAGATACTTCTTTGACTAAATTCAACCCTGCCATGCTGGGAGCTTCCTGCACCTGTCGCAATAGCTCAGATGGGTCTAAAATTTCAGTGGAAATGCCGCCGTTCATGGCTCCAGAGGAACGCAGAATCCGGGTGAGGGCACGGGTATCGATGCCGTAAATTCCTGGAATACTGTGCTGCTTGAGGTAGTCGGGCAAGGATTGGGTCGATCGCCAATTGCTAGGGCGCGAACAAATATTACGGGCAATCATTCCCTTTACCTGCGGGCCATTCGATTCTTCATCCTCTGGGTTAACCCCTGTATTGCCTAGTTCTGGATAGGTAAAGGTGACGATCTGCCCCCGGTAGCTGGGATCAGTTAATACTTCCTGATAGCCTGTCATGCCCGTATTAAATACGACTTCACCAATGGTGGTGCCTGACGCGCCAAATGACCAACCCTTAAATGCTGTGCCATCCGCCAATACCAGGAGAGCGGGTTTTGAACTAGAGAACAGCATAGACCCCCTATTCAGAATGAAGTGAGCGATCCTAATACTAAGCCTGAATCGGAGGGATCGATCGTCTCTTTCACAACGATTTTGCGATCGTTAGCTTTTTTATGCCTGCTCCTAATCCACATATCCTAAGAGGAGTAAGCCCACGATAGAAGCCCACCAAACGCATCCCACAATGAATAGCCCTGCGCTAAGTCCGCTCATTACTTTCGCAATCTGCCGACTACAAGACCACGCCCCCATCCCCAATAAGAAGCCGATCGCCAGAGCCAGCCCAGCCATTACGAGCAACGTTGATTCTCCTAAAAAGTGGTGATAGAGCCAATATCCTGGTCTAAACATAAATACGGCTAAAACCCCAGCAATGCCAATACTGAATCCAACAAACGATCGGCTCAGTGGGCGAGGATAGAGCCAGAGATTCAGGGCTGTCAACATGCCGCAGGTGCCTGCAAAAGATGTAACTAGAATCAATAAACTGTTATCGTTGCTCTGAATTAAAAAGTTTTCACGGCGGAGTTGTTGAATGGTCTGCTGGCTTAGCCCTAAGGACTCCTGAATTTCAAGATTGGGCAAGGCTCCGGTGGCATAGTCATAGTAAAGACCACACTCTACCGGACGATCGCCGTAGGTGGTTTGGCAGGATGCCGTTTCATGAAATGCCCGCCTCATGCCATCCTCGTAAGTCACCTGCATCACGAGTGGCTGTCCTTGAATTTCAACAGTACAGCGATCGCCCGTTGGCTCCTGAGTGCAGGTAAACTGATGCCCAGAAATGCGAACCCCTTCCTGCGGTGTGCCCAAATTCAGGCTGGCAATTCCGCCTTCAACGCGAGCCGGAGCCATTGAAATTAGAGCGGCTGCCCCCGTACACAACATGACCAAAGCAATACCCAGCAGGATTCTTGATGCGAACTGCAATCCTCGACGCATAGTTAACTCCCAAATTTTTCTTATCACTGTCTTTCCTGTTGTCGTCTTTCCTGTTGCCGTCTAGGAATCCGCAATAAAATAGCATCCCGATCCTTGAAGAAATCTGCTGTAAGGACGTACTGCTTTGCGCCCCAACCGGGGTATCTGACTTTTCCGCATACCCCTAAGCTGCGTAGCCCAAGGCAAGGAAAAGCATCACCGAAAAAGCCCAGATCACCCCAGTCAGCATGAACCCTAAGCTCAGACCGGAAATGACTCTGGCAATCTGGCGACTACAAGACCACACAACAACGCCGAGCAGTATTCCCAGTCCAACCCCTAATAGCAGCGATAATTCTGCAACTCCCAGGAAGGAGTAAAACGTGCCTCGTGTTGCGAACGCCACTAACAGCCCAGCAGTCCCATTGATGGCTCCAGCCACCGATCGGGTTAAGGGAGGGGAAAATAGGGCAAAATTCAGGGCTATCAACAGTCCACTAGCAATTGCCAGGAACCCACTCCAGCGGAACAAGTTGTCTCTGCCCACTTGAATCAAAAAGTTTTCTCGATAGAGTTGTTGCAGCGTTTGCTGGCTTAACCCCAAGGGTTCTCGAATGGACAGGATGGGTAAATCTGTGGTGAAGTAATAGCTGACCTCACAACCAACGGGACGATCGCTGTAGGTCGCCTGGCAGGTTACTGTGTCATTAAATATTCGTCTTTCTGTGTCGCCATAGTTCACTTGCACCGATAAAGGCTGTTCCTGAATCCGCACCGTACAGCGATCGATCGTTGGTTCTTGAGTGCAGGTAAACTGATGTCCTGACACCCGCACCCCTTGACCCCATTCTCCCAAATAAACACTAGCAATCCCACCTGCAATGCGAACCGGAGCCATTGAAATGAGGGCGGCAACTCCGGCACACAGCATCACTAAAACGATACCAAGCAATACCCTGGATACAAGCTGCAATCCTCGCATCATTTCACCTACAAATATCCTAAAGTGACCAACCCGATCGCCGACAATCGAAAATAGAGTTCCATCTGATCTAATTGATTTCGTTCAGCCTGAATCAGTTCCGTATCGTTAAATTTTTTAGTGTTATGTAGATTACATTACTTAACTGTAATTCTCTCGTTCTGGCTTGCAAACTTGAGGAACACCGCTTGAGCGGAGACATTAAGCCGTAGGATGAGAAGAGGCAAATTTGGGGGTATCCAGTCATGCGAATCTTGATTATGGGCGGCACTCGGTTTATTGGCGTTTATTTAACGCGGCTGCTATACCACCAAGACCATGACATTGTGTTGTTTAACCGGGGAAATAAGCCCGCCCCGATCGAAGGCATTGAGCAAATTCAGGGCGATCGAACGAACCCCGAAGACTTAAAAGCCAAGCTGGAAGGACAGTCCTTTGATGCCATTTTTGACAACAATGGGCGAGAACTAAGCGACACGCAGCCGTTAGTGGAACTGTTCAAAGATACGGTGCAGCATTTTGTCTATGTCAGTTCGGCGGGGGTGTACCTTAAGTCCGACCAGATGCCGCATATGGAAAGCGATCCGGTAGATCCGAAAAGTCGTCATAAGGGCAAGTTTGCCACAGAAAATTACCTCAAAGAGCAGGGCATTCCCTTCACTTCAGTTCGTCCGGTTTACATCTACGGCCCACAAAACTATAACGATTTAGAAGCCTGGTTTTTTGACCGGATTGTTCGCGATCGGCCTATCCCGATTCCCGGCAACGGCATGCACATCACCCAACTGGGGCACGTCCAAGATCTGGCAACGGCAATGGCGGCTGTTTTAGGAAACCGCAAGGCGATCGGGCAAATTTATAATGTATCAGGCGATCGATATGTCACGTTTGATGGGTTGGCGAGGGCTTGCGCCGTTGCTGCCGGGAAAGATCCAGACACGCTGAAGCTGGTTCACTATGACCCCAAGCAATTTGACTTTGGCAAACGCAAAGCCTTTCCAATGCGGGTTCAACATTTTTTTGCCGATATCAATAAAGCCAAAAAAGAGCTTTACTGGAACCCCGAATTTGATCTGGTATCAGGACTGCGAGATTCCTTTGAAAATGACTACCTGGAGTCAGGGCGGGATGCGATCGAGGTAGATTTTTCCCTGGATGATGAAATTCTGGGTTCCTAGGGCGTGTTTTAAAACCTGCTCTTTGCTTGGCTAGCCTGGGACGATCCCCCTTAAAAAAGGGGACTTTGAGTGGTTTGGCTTCCTTCTTGTATGCAAGTTAAGAAAATAATCAGGTCATTCGTAGCACAGGCATCTTGCCTGCCAATGGGACGATCGCCGATCGCAATGACCGAATTTGATTTTTGACTTCCATCAAGCGGTTTTCGCCAACCTTAAAAATAGAGAAAAAAATTGCCTGACCCTATAAGCCCCCAAGGTCAGGCAAGTCACCTGTAAGGACGCTTTCCTAACCAGAAGAACTAAATAACCGAATTGCCCCCTGGTTATCTAGCCCTTCCGAATGCGTTCTCCAGAAGTGATTCCATTCTCACGTCTTCCCCCCCTCCCCAGCGTCGAGAGATGTACGGAATTTTATTTGCTAAACTTCTGAAGTGTCTGTAAGAAGATCCGTAAATTCACTTTTTTTCTTCAGTCCAAGCTGCACTACCCCAGAATTTTTGTAGCATCTACTCAGCAAATGCTAGGCTCTAGTTG
>PVWD01000266.1 GCA_003003615.1 filamentous cyanobacterium CCP2
CCCCTGACCCGCCCAACACCACCTCAACAACAAACCCCTTGAGCAGATATCCTCTACCCTCGATCGCAGAAGTATTAACCAGCTACGGCTGGCAAATCGACCCCAACACAGAACAGTACGTCTTTCAGAGCGGCGTAACCTTGCAGGCAGAAGCAGGGGCAGATGTATTAGCCACTGGGGCAGGCACGGTAGCCTTTGCCGGACAGCAGGAAACCTATGGCAATCTAGTTGTGATTAACCACGAACAAGGAATACAGACGCGCTACGCCCAACTTGGCAGCATCTTGGTACAAGCAGGTCAACAGGTTAATGCAGGCGATCGGCTTGGCACAGTATCTACCCCTGCCTCTTCTTCTCCCTTCCTATGGTTTGAAGTGCGATCGAACTCCTCCCTGGGATGGATTGCCCAAGATCCAGGAGCCTACATTCCAGACATTCGAGCTGTTGATCCGGTGCGGAGACGAGAGGTAAGAGGAGATTAATCGTTTTGGGCGAGAAGCATACCCTCTACTCCCCACTCCCTACTCCCTACTCCCTACTCCCCACTCCCCATCAAGGCATCCAACGAGGCCGTAACCCAGCAACGCCAACTTCCTGCGGTTGAGCTTGGAGGGGAACACCATCGTCATTTTCGACGATCGGTAAAATCCAGAGTTTGCTGGATGAAATGACTTTACCGTCTCGTCCTCGAATGGCTCCCTCTGCGCTGCCTTCTGGGTCGGAAATGGCTTGATCAAATAAGATTGCCAAACCATCAGGAGACAGGTTCATTTGAATATCTTGCTGGATGGGCAGTTGCAATAGGTCAACCACTTCCCCAGAGTCGAGATGAATGGCAGTGAGGAAGGGTTGTTCCAGGTAAACATCGCCCGGAATGCGACGAGTCAGCAGACAATACAGATTGCGCTTATTAGGGTCAAACTGGGCATCTAAAAATGACCCGTCAATTTCCAGCAGTTCTTTTTCTGTGCCTTGATTGGTTATCAGGAAAAGCGATCGAGTTGGGTTTTCAGGATTACGGTTAAAACGCACCATTGCAGCGGCCGTGCCATCTTTGGCAAAGTTAAGAATCACACCATACCGAGGTAAAAAGTCTAACGGGTCTGCCCCTGACTCTAACGGTAAGATGGCCATCCCTTGCCCTTGAGACATGGCTAGAGATTGGCTGTCTGGCGCAATCAAGAAATCTCCGCCGGGTTCCGTTTCGATCGCCTGGGCAGGTTCTCCAATCTGAAGCTGCCAAAGCCCGAAATCAGAAGGGTTTTGCTTATTGACTCGCTGCACAACGATCGTGCGTCCATTGGGAGATAGGTCAAACTTGAGATTCTGGTATTCGCTGTTGTCTAAGACTAGCTCCACAATGCCAGCAGACTGTGGGGCCGCTTCCAGTTCTGGTTCTGCCTCGGCTGCTCCAATAATCTCCTCCGGTGGATGAATGTGGATACCTGTTGTTACGGTGTAAAGCTGCTGATCGACTAAGCTTCGTTGGGGTTCATCCGTTTTTTCAACTGCCGAAAACAAAATCCGATCGCTTTCTGGATAGGGCTTAAAATCCATAACAACGAGATTTTCGGGGGTAAGAATCTTTTGCTCTTGGCGGGTCAGGTTCAGCAATACTAGCCGTCCCGCTTCATCCCCCTCCACTCCCAAATACACAAACGCCCGATCGCGCGATTGAAACGTTCCGGTGAAGGGCTGTATTTGCGATCGAGCTTCATCTGGCTGGCTAAACCGATCTCTGGCTCCGTCCAGCGTTAGTTCAAACGATTGCCCATAGGGAATGGGAGACTCCAGCGTATAAGCCATCCGCCGCCCCGCCCAGCTAAATTTTCCGGGCAAAGGTGGATCAATATGCAGGTTCTCTTCAACGCTTGCCTGCTCCATTGGACGGCTGAAATTCAAAATAAACGCAGTGTCTGCCGCCCCAATTTGCCGCTCTTGCCAGGTAAAATCTCGCACTCTGGCACTGACTCGATCGCCCTTAATCAGCAAAAAGCCGATCGCCAGCGCAAGCACCAGAATTAGCGTTAAAGCCGCCCGATCTAAGTTTTGAGTCGCTCGTTTGAACATAAACCGTCAAATATTGCAGTAGTAGATGATAGGACACGGCTAACCAACGGGAATTCTCCCATTGTGTCATTGTTCAGCAAAATTCCCTTATGCCTCTTCCCAAACTCACCCCCTTAGGAAGCGAAATTTTCCTAGTTAAAGATGCGTTAGACCCGGCAATTTGTCAACATATTTTAGAGATTGCCAAGACCTGCGAGTTCGACACAGCAGGGATTTTGGTCAATACAGTAGACAATTCTGTGCGGCAGAGCGATGTCATTGAATTGGGCGGCTCTGAGCCATTGCTTTACTCTACCAATCAACTGTTGTTTAGCAAACTGGCGATCGTCCAAACCCTTTTATTTCAAACCTATGGGGTCAAGTTTCCCTACGCAGAACCTTGCTCAATCCTGCGTTATCGAGAAGGACAGTTTTACAAACGCCATGTGGATAATATTTTGCTTTCCAGCCGCTTCCAGGAAGTAGATGAGGGTATTCCAACCAGGGATATTAGCGTTGTGGGCTATCTCAATGATGGCTTTGAAGGGGGAGAAACCTATTTCGATCGCCAAGATATTAAAGTCCGTCCAGAAGCGGGAGCCATCCTGGTGTTTCCAGCTTACTTTACCCATCCTCATGAATCACTGCCGGTAACGAAGGGAGAAAAATATGCCTTCACTAGCTGGCTGTTTCATTAAGTGAAGAACCACTTTTAGGTAAAAGTAATTTGGTAAAAACAATCTAATCGCTATCGCTGTACAAAAATGACATTGTGCAGCAAATTTTGCATTGAAACATTTCACTAAAAAACATTTTTTCAACGTCAATTGTTATCAGGAATACCGTTTGAAAATTGGTTTGAGAAATTACGGTAAAGAAATCAAAAAGTTGCTGAAAAAAATTAGGATGTCACCTCTACACGTAGATAGATGCCTATGAAGCACATCAAACCATAAATTAATGGCCATGAATGACTTAACTTTTGCGTTCATTACGCCCAGTTATGCACCAGACTTTCAAAGATGCAAACTGTTGTGTTGGAGTATACAAAAGTTTGTTACTTTCCCAGTCAAGCATTACATTGTTGTTGATCAAAAAGATCTGGCTCTTTTCCAAGAGTTGGCTAATTCTTATACCAAAATCCTCACAAAGGAAGAAATTCTTCCTGCTTGGATTAAGCGCATTCCCTTCTTTGACAAGAAAAATATTTGGCTGAATCTCAGGGGCTATAAGTCAGGAAATTTTCTTTTACGGGGTTGGCTCGTTCAGCAAATCGTTAAATTAGCGGCAGCGCAATATGTGGAGGAGGAAGTCCTGGTTTTTGTGGACTCAGATGTAGCATTCATTGAGCCTTTTGATGTCCATACTCTGGTAAGCCAAGATAAAGTTCGGCTTTTCAGGGTAGAACATTATCTGAACGAAAATGACAAACTCTCAGATAAATGGAAGGAATGCGCCAAGCATTTATTAAACCTGCCATCAGAGAATTATTATTACGATAATTATGTCAATCAAATTATTACCTGGAGGCGGAATACCCTGCTTCGGATGTATCAACGTATTGAGCAAAATTTTCAGAAAGATTGGTTAGAAACCATCTCCGAAATGAAGCATCTTTCTGAGTATATTCTTTACGGTATTTTTGCTAGCTATGTGTCAAGAGAACACTCTGGACACTATGATGATCATTTGCAGAAAATTTGCTGGTGCTATTGGGAAGAAGTGCCAATGACTCCTGAAGCGTTAAAAGCATTTTTTCAAGATGCTCAATCCTCTGGGCATAAGGCTGTGATGATCTCGGCAAAGAGCGGCATCGATTTGTCCATTGAGCAGTTTCAGAATTTTCTGAATTCAAACTCGCTGCCTTTCAACTCAACCGTTGCGGCAACCCAAGGCAAAGAACTATCGCCTGAACTTCTCCCGCCATTGCGTTGAGCGCGATCGAATTTCTTCTAACTCGTCTGTGGGCATTTTGTCTAAGTTTTTTAGGATAAAGCTCATTCGCCCTTGAGACTGAAGTTTTTTGCGGTGGCGATCGAGAAAATCCCAGTAGAAAAAGTTAAATGGGCAGGCTTGATCTCCGGTGCGGTGGGTGGGTTTGTAGGTGCAGCCCTTGCAATAGTCACTCATTTTATTGATGTAATTAGCAGAGGCGGCGTAAGGTTTGGAAGCAAGAATCCCGCCATCGGCAAACAGCCCCATGCCAATCACGTTGGTCTGCATCACCCAGTCATAGGCATCAATAAACGCGGAGTGAAACCAGCTTTCCACCTCTTGGGGCGATAATCCAGCAATCAGGGAGAAATTGCTTAACACCATCAGCCGTTGAATGTGGTGAGCATAACCCAATTCCTCCACCTGCTTCAGGGTTTGGTGTAAGCAGTTCATATCCGTCTGATTGGCATCCCAGAAAAATTCTGGTAGGGGCTGAGTGTGGTTAAATGCATTTCGCTGCGGATAGTCTTCATCCACGTAGTGATATAGCCCATGCATATATTCTCGCCAGCCCAAAATCTGTCGAATCAAGCCTTCAACGCTGCTCAGGGCTAAATCCTGCTCATAGTAGGCTTTCTCCGCCGCCGCAATTACCTCCATTGGACGCAATAATCCCAAGTTGAGATAGGGCGACAAGAGAGCATGCCACATCGTTTCTTCCCCTGCCACCATTGCATCCTGATACGGGCCAAAAGTAGGGAGACGATCGGTTATAAACCGCTCAAGTACCTGCAAAGCTTGCGATCGGGTTACAGCCCAGCGAAACGGCTCGATTTGCCCATAGCTAGAGAAATTGCCTGATTTGACGGAATCGATTACAGCCTGCGTAGTCTCATCTGGCTCAAACCAAAGTGGCTCCGGCGGATTCAGCTTCCCCTTCGGCGGCTTGCGATTTTCCTTGTCTAAATTCCACTCACCGCCAACCGGATTCTTTCCCTCCATCAACACCTGAAACCGCTTTCGTCCTTCTCGGTAGAAGTATTCCATTAATAGATTCTTACGCCCCTTTGCCCACGAGCGAAACTCGTCTGCTGTCCACAAAAAATGATTATTGGGAACCAGTTTAATCTCACAGGGCAAATCAAGAGACTGGATATATCTGCTGAAGGGGCGATCGTTCGGACTCATCACCCGCAGTTCGCTCACACCCTCAGCCTGAATCCAGTTCTGCAACGGAGTCTCAAAATCTTCAGCAATTTCATAGGTTACAGCCCAGCCCGCCTGCCGCAACTCCTCCGCAAAATGCCGCATCGCCGACCACACCAACACCAACTTTTGCCGATGATACGGACGCTCCTGCCCATGACGAGCTGATTCAATCAAAATAATCGGAGTTTCTTGCCTCTGCGCCACACAACTCTGGAGAGCCGTCTGCTCCATCCACAGTTGATCCCCTAAAATCCAAATACCGATCGTCATGCTGTTCTGTATCCAAAGCACCCTATACAGGGACAAGTTATACAGGAACGGGCAAGATGCCCATCCCACAAGAGTGTTCCTGCTATTTTTCTCTTTTTAAGATAGTCTGATTCCCAAAAACCTGCTCCACTCCCTAGTACGGGCGATTCGCGTTCGCGCAGCGACTCCGCAGGAGTCATCGCACCTACGGACTCCCCACTCCCGATACAATAAATGGGGATCGCTCACCGTTGTTAGACCGACTGAAACCATGACTCATTCCACCGACATTGCAACTCTGGCCCGCTGGATGGCAGCCGATTTTAGCAATCAGGAACAGGCTTTTGAAAATCCGCCCTTTTATGCCCATATTCGCGTTTGTATGCGGCCATTGCCTTCAGAGGTGTTGTCTGGCGTGGGCTTTCTGGTGGAGCAGGCCTATGACTATATGCTAAATGTGCCTTACCGGGTGCGGGTGCTGAAGCTGTTGGAAAAAGATGATCACATCGAAATTGAAAACTACACGCTCAAAGATGACAAACCCTTTTACGGAGCATCGCGGGATTTGCCTCGCCTCCAGACCCTCTCTGCCAATGTTTTAGAGAAACTGCCAGGCTGTAACATGATTGTGGAATGGACGGGGCATAGCTTTAAGGGACATGTAGAACCTGGAAAAGCCTGCATGGTCGTTCGCAAAGGGAAGACCACCTACCTGGACAGCGAGTTTGAAATTGACGAGCAGAAGTTTATTAGCTGGGATCGGGGACGCGATCCAGAAACCGATGAACATCTTTGGGGTTCCTTTGCTGGCCCGTTTCATTTTGTGCGGTGGAACAGCTTTGCCGATGAGATCAGCATTCAGTAATTTCACGGTCAGTCGTTCTTTCTTAGGCAATCATCTTACTCACTTTTAGCAAATCTCAGTACAGCTACGGATAGCCCTATCCGTGAATTCACTCTGCTTTTTTTGGATCAAGAGACGATCGCAACGAGTGTAAAAGGTTGCAAATTAGTATAAAATCACCCAATAATATCCAGTAGGATTTCGTAGGATAAAGCGAGTCATTTAAGATACCTGTTTAAAGAAGTTATGTCCCCGATCGTTCAGATCTGCCATTCCAGCGGCTACTTAACCTGGATGGCTTGTGCTGTTTGGAGTTCGAGTCGCGTTTTTCCTGCTTGGATCGGTTAGTCCTGGAGGTGCTGCTACATATGGACTCTTGGTCGGATTATTTCCATCGTCAAGCAACGGGGCACCTCACTACCCTTTCAGAAGAGCAGTGCCTTTATGATCATCTTTTAGAATGTGCCAGGGTAGAACCGCCAGAAGCAATGCTGGTACGGTTTCAATCTCTATTCATCAAAGCAAGCGGCTATTCTGACCAACACGTGTGGCGATCGATCGAGCGCATCCTTGACTCGCCCTTTATTGAGAAAGACTTCAAGTTTATTCTCAACCGTTGCTGCCACATTTTAATTAATCACTGGCTGATGCAACCTCGGCTTCATAGCGACATTCCATCCTTAGTGTCCTTACTAGCCGCCGTTCCCGACAGTCCGGGGCATCATCGTGCCACAAAGCGAATGCGGCAATTGGTGCGAAACTTTCAACAAACAGAACAGTATGCCGCCCTCAGACGCTTGGCTCAGGTCGTGGGGCAACCTTCGGATGGTGCCCTTGGCTATGGCTCTCCTCCCCTTGGCACATTAATTCGTCGTTATCCTTGCCTGTATGACCACAGCTTGTTGACCGAAGACAGCACCGATGAAGAACGCAAGCGGGTTCGTCGCATTCGTCGGCAGGTACAACGGCAGTACGATCGTGATTTGGCGCGGTATGCCACCTCTAAACTGCAAGACAGCCGATTAGATCCTGTGCTAGCTAGTAGTGTCATCACCAGCAGCACTCCAGGCAACACAACTCGTGGGCGATCGGAACGAAATCCAACCTTGTTGAGCGATCGGCGGCTTGATATTGCCCTCCGACAGTTTGGCGGCAAAATTGACGGCTCCAATACCTACCATGATTTAGCGCAACGGTTCCTGACCTACAGCCGATATTCCCCGTCCTACGACCAATTTAAAGATGATCTGTTTGGCTACCTCACAGAGTCGATCGACCCCAAATATGGTCAACGTCAGTTCAATCAACGCCTCTACGATTACCTTCAAGACACCTTGCCTGACCACAACTCTCAACAAATTAATGATGTGTTGCTGGTGGGAACGTGCCGCAAACTCATTAACTTTTTGGTAGTAGAAAACCAGGAGCAGCCCAATCACGCTGTTTTTGTCGATCTTTTGGGCAATGTTGGGGCATCTTTGACGATCGGCTTATTGCTTAAAATTCTGCTGATTTGCCGTAACGTTAGACCGTATCTTGAACGGCAATTTGCGGTTTTGTTCAAGCACTATGAGTCCTGCTCTAAGGATGGTGTGCTTTGGTTAGTCGAGTCCTTGGAACATCTCAATGTTGCCCTCAGCGTTAATTTCGGAACGCTCACCCTTTGCGCCCCTGGCCTTTGAGTCCTGCTAAGAATAAAGACGGGCAAGATGCCCATCCCACAAAGACATCAATCGATGCTTTTCCTTCTCCCTACAATTTGCGAGGAGAAGAAGTCCTAAAAGTATACAGATATACCGTAGAATCGATCGCCTTTCAGTTCAGGCTTGATATGATGACAGGATAAAGTTATTGTGCAGACAATTTTCTCTGCCTGGTCAGTCTTTCTACGCTATGAAAAGAATTCGTCGCCTTTTTCTGTTGCCCCTCCTGGCTGTTTTAACCGCAACGCTGCTGATTGCTTGCGCTGGAGGTGGTTCAAACAATGCAGCTGGAAACACAATCCGCGTTGGCTCAAAGGACTTCACAGAGCAGTTCATTATCGGTGAGATGTATGCTCTGGCATTGGAAGATGCTGGTTTCCAAGTGGAGCGCAAGTTGAATCTGGGCGGAACTCCTGTTGCCCAGGCGGCCCTTACCAGCAACGAAATTGATTTGTACCCAGAGTACACCGGAACGGGCTTATTGACCGTACTCAAGCTACCAACCGCGACCGACCAAACAGAAGTATTTGACCAGGTTTCGCAGGGCTACCAGGAACAATTTAATTTAGTTTGGCTGGAACCTGCTCCCATGAACAATACCCAGGCATTAGCAATGACCAGAGAAGGGTCAGAACAGTTTGGCGTGAGAACCATTTCTGATTTAGCAACGCGGGCCAATGAACTAGTGATGATTGGGCCACCAGAGTTTGAAGCCCGTGAAGATGGTTTACCAGGAATTCGAGCCAAATATGGAGACTTCCAGCTTCGAGAATATAAAGCCGTTGATCCGGGGCTGAAGTATAAGGGCTTGGTTGATGGCGAGGCGGATGTAGCGGTGGCCTTTGGTACGGATGGCGAAATTAGCGCGTTTAACCTTGTTGTGCTAGAAGATGACCAGAACCTCTTTCCTCCTTACCAGGTCGCACCTGTCGTTCGCCAAGAAACTCTTGACCAGCATCCAGAAATAGCAGATGCCCTAAATGCGATCGCTCCTCTACTCACCAATGAAACCATGCAACGCCTCAACTACGAGGTCAGCGGCAATCAACGAGAACCATCTGAAGTTGCCAGAGAATTCCTGGAAGAAGAAGGAATTCTTTAGATTTGGGCTTTTCGGTGGGCATTTCCCACCC
>PVWD01000267.1 GCA_003003615.1 filamentous cyanobacterium CCP2
CCTCAACCCAACGCCTCTAGCAGAGCTTCGTAAAATTGCTGGTGAAGACGCTCCTAGCATCATTACGTCACTCATTCGGTGTTACCTTCAGGAAGCCCCTGCCCTGATTGCCCAAATCAAACAGGCGATCGTCCATGCCGATGCGGCACTGCTCAACCGGGCGGCTCACACGCTCAAATCGAGTAGTGCGTCTTTAGGGGCAATGATGCTGTCCCAACACTGTGAAGCGTTGGAAGTTTTGGGACGTGAGGGAAAAATGAGCAGCGACATCAATTTGCCTCAGATTGAAGCAGCATTTGAGCTAGTTAAAGCAGCATTAGAAGCTGAACTGCGATCGAATGAGGCACCCTTGGATAAGGGATAAAAAATTATTGGTAGACGTGTTATTCAAATACAAATATTGGGCAAGATATCATCAGCTAGAACACAGAAGAGAATTGCATCTGAATTGCACTTTTTGCGAAGGTTTGTTCCATCTACTATCACTGATCTTAGAGTCTACTCATACGCTCCATTATTTCTAAACGCTGAAAGAATCTGGAGTAAATTTCTCTAAAATAATCGGCTAAAAAAATCTGTCATCATCAGCTTTGTTTCCTGTTCTTTTCGTTTATTCTCAACATCTGCACAGACTTTTTAGCCGCAACAAATTTACAGTTTTGTTCCCTCAAAGAATACAGATTGCTCCTATAGCAGTGCGAAGGCCCATTCTGTTTGGGGTTTTCGTTACCTGAGATTGTCCCAACTTTTTCATCCGTTGCCATAACCTTCTGTATTCAAGCTCTACAACTGATTCACAATTACAGCCACCCTGAATGACTGATGAACACCTGTAGTGCAAGTTTCTAGCCCACCAGTGAGCGATTTGTCATACAAATACAAAACTGGAATGCACCTGAATTCTACTGCAATAAACAGAATCGTTCAGACAGTTTTCTCATTCATAAACCTAGTTATTGAACTCGAAAACTTCAACTATTCTGCTCTGGCTATCTACTGCCATATTCACCCACTACATATTCACCACCAAGAGATTTTTTCATGGCTACTGAATTACTCACTGCTACCATTACTCCTGTGCAAAGCTTGCTCAATCAAGCGATCGATACTATCAGCATTACGTTCAATCAACCCATTGCCGGATTGGATATTAGCGATCTCAAATTGACACGCAATGGTGTTCCTGTTGACCTTAATGGCGTAGAACTAATCAATCCATCCCCGCTGATTGATGGTGTCTATACGCTGACTGGTCTAAGCAATGTAATGCAAGAGGATGGAGACTACGTATTGGAACTGGTTTCTGAGAACTCTGGTATCACTAGCCTTGCTGATTTGCTCAGTCCTTTGTCGCCGATACTTCCTTTAAGCCAAGGTGATTCAATTAGCTGGCTACTGGACACAACGGCTCCCGTAGCATCAATCGGGGCGATCGGTGAAGTAATGGAAGCGGTTGATGCCATCGACATTACCTTCACAGAAGATGTCACTGGTTTTGATGTGAATGATTTGCTTTTGACGGTTGATGGTGAGGCTGTAGACCTTACTAATGCCGTTCTCACAGGTAATGGCAAGAACTATACCTTGAGCGGTTTAGAGGCTCTAACGAATGGAGTTGGAGAATATTTATTAAGTCTCAATCCGCTTCAGTCTGACATTACTGATGCTGCTGGTAACACGCTCCGAGAGGCAGCTTCCCAAACATGGACTGTTCTAAACCCAACGGGCGGTGGTTCAGGTGGTGATCCAACAGGCGGTGATCCAACGGGCGGTGGTTCAGGCGGTGATCCAACGGGCGGTGGTTCAGGTGGTGATCCAACAGGCGGTGGTTCAGGCGGTGATCCAACAGGCGGTGGTTCAGGTGGTGATCCAACAGGCGGCAACACTCCGATCGGGGGTGGTACTCCAACAACGGGCGGCACTCCAACGACGGGTGGCAATACTCCGATCGGGGGTGGTTCGGGTACTGGCAGCACGAGTCCTCTTACTCCTGTCAATCCATTAAGTGGAGAACCCGCAACAGCACCTGCACCGATTAACTTTGGCAAAGGCAAGTTTGGTGAGCGGATTCGCGGCACGAAGAACAACGATCGTCTCAAAGGCACCAATCAAAACGACATTATTCTGGGCCGAAATGGTAACGATCGCATCAACAGTAGAGGTGGCAACGATCGCATCAATGGTGGGAAAGGAAACGATCGCATCAATGGTGGGAAAGGTGATGACCTGATGCAAGGAGGCGTTGGCAACGATACGCTGATTGGCGGTGCTGGAAATGATGTCTTGATTGGTGGGGTTGGAAATGATGTTTTGATTGGTGGGGCAGGCATAGACCAATTTGTCTTTCAATCCTTGAATGAAGGGTTAGACGCGATCGCCGCTTTTGAAGTTGCAAATGATCTGATTGATTTGCGCGGTATCTTCAGAAGCATTGGTGCAAGTCCGGCAAACCTAGCGCAGGTCGTCAAACTGGAACAGGTTGGTTCTGCCACTCAAATCAGCGTTGATACAGATGGGTTGGGTGCTGGAACTACTTTTAACCCGATCGCGCAACTGAGCAATGTATCCGCAGCAAATTTGAGTTCTCGTAACTTTGTGGTTGGCTAACTACCACAAAAGCAATTTGACCAGGGCTACATAACGGAGCAACCATCAAGAAAACAAACATCAAGAAAAAATGACTGGGTGGAGGTGAGTTCAGAAATGACATCATCTCCATTTTTTTATAACAGAAGGCGAATCTGCCGATAGAAAGATCCTATCCTTCCAAGTCTGCTGTTACAATGCTTTACATAAGCAATCATCTGCCTGAATCAAAAGCGGAAATGGTAGAAATCCATACCAACTGGTTTGGTTTTCTCGACGTTGGAGGTGCTCTTTTGGCAAACCATGATGCTGTAAAGTCGGGATAGATATATGAATCTGCGGGTCGTCGCCTCGTTGAGCAGCCGGACTGCACTACACGAACGCTGGACATCGATCGCTAAATCATTTTTCGTGTTTCCCATATCCCCGCCCAACCTCCTCGCAAATCAGCCTTAACCCAGCCAAAGTCCGTTCAAATCCAGATCATTTCACCCCATACAACCCAAGCAATGCCAACTCCTCCCTCACCTACGACCAGTGATGCAACTCTGAATCAGGGCATCGTCGTTGAGAGTGAACTTCATCCTTCACCCCAAGAACACCTCAAGTCCGTTCAGGTTGATGGGTTAGAGGAGGTACCTCGCTATGATCCTGATCTGATTGCCGCTCGCTATCGGAATCGGCCCACCCAAGTTTGGGGTCGTATTTTGTCCGTCTTCTGGACGTTTTTAGGCTTTATCAGCGCGCTGTGGTGGGATCGGCAAACGGGGCAGATTGAGCAAAACCAACTCAAGCGAGCAATCCGACTGCGCGAGATTTTGACAAACTTGGGCCCCGCTTACATTAAGATTGGGCAAGCTTTATCCACCCGTCCTGATTTGGTTCCGCCGCTTTATCTGGAAGAACTGGCACTCCTTCAGGATCAGTTGCCTCCCTTCCCTAATGAGGTTGCCTTTCAGTTCATTGAGGAAGAATTGGGCGATCGTCCTGAAAAAATCTATGCGGAGCTTTCTCCAAATCCTGTGGCAGCAGCCTCCCTAGGGCAAGTTTATAAAGGGAAACTCAGAAGCGGTGAAACGGTTGCCGTTAAGGTGCAACGTCCTGGCCTCGCACAGCAAATCACCCTGGATCTCTACATTCTCCGGCGGCTGGCACGATGGGCAAGCAATAACCTGAAACAGGTGCGAAGTGATCTTGTTGGCATTATGGACGAGTTTGGCTCCCGCATCTTTGAGGAAATGGATTACACCCAAGAAGGGCACAATGCTGAACGGTTCGCCCAGCTCTATGGGCATTTGCCTGACATTTATGTACCGCGCATTTACTGGCAGTACACCCAACGGCGCGTCCTGACAATGGAGTGGATCAACGGCACAAAGCTGACCCAACCCCTTGAAATTCGTGCTCAAGGGAATGATGCGGGTTATCTAGTGGAAGTGGGTGTGCAATGTTCCCTCCTGCAATTGTTAGAGCACGGCTTCTTTCACGCCGACCCCCATCCAGGCAATCTGCTGGCCACCCCAGACGGCAAACTCGCCTACCTAGACTTTGGCATGATGAGTGAGGTCAAGCCCTATCAGCGATATGGCTTAATTGAGGCCGTAGTTCATCTAGTAAATCGCGATTTTGAAGGGTTGGCGAATGATTATGTAAAGCTGGAATTTTTGACCCCGGATACCAATCTGGAGCCGATCGTCCCCGCATTAGCAGGTGTGTTTGGTAATGCTTTGGGCGCAAGCGTTGCAGAACTCAACTTTAAGAGCATCACAGACCAGCTTTCCCGTGTCATGTACGAGTTTCCCTTCCGCGTTCCGGCTTACTATGCCCTAATTATTCGATCGCTTGTCACCCTGGAAGGGATTGCGATTAACGTTGATCCAAACTTTAAGGTGCTGAGTAAAGCCTATCCCTACGTTGCTAAGCGGTTGTTGACGGATCAATCGCCTCAACTGCGGCAGTCTTTGCAAGATTTGCTGTTTAAAGACGGGAATTTTCGCTGGAATCGCCTGGAAAACTTATTGCGTAACGCCAAGAGCAGCCAGGATTACGACATTAATCAGGTGTTCAACCAATCGATCGATTTTCTCTTTTCAGAGCGAGGAGAATTCATCCGGCTCTACTTAGCAGACGAAATCATCAAAGGGCTAGATGCCTACGGTCGATCGACCCTTGAGCAAATTACCTACAATCTGCAACGGTTTGTGGGTTTGAATGGTAAAGCCATTCCCCCTGCACCGATCGAGCAATCCAACAATTTGCAGAACATTCTTCGCATCCTCGACCTCCTGCGAGACACCCCAGGTTTTGACCCCATGCAGTTAGTTCCAGTGATTCCTCGCCTTATAGCGAAGCCGGAAGCCCAGCAAATGGGGCAATATGTGGTGGGTGGTTTGGCTCAGCGGGTTGCGGCTCGCCTGATTCGTGAAACATTGCTTCGAGAGCAGGTAGACGAGCTTGATCAGGACAATGAATATCCAAATGGGCAAGTCCTCAATGGGCAGAATGGCAAATCTCCAACACGGAATGAGAGAGTATTGGAGCCTGCGGTTTCTTCCGGGCGATCGCTTCCTGCATCCACTCGTCACTAGTTTACTTTGCTATTCTGTTAAGAAAATCTTGCCAAGCGCACCTATCAAACCATGACCCAACAACCGACTCGTATTTGCATTTTGGGCGGCGGATTTGGGGGTCTTTATACCGCCCTAAATCTGAGTCAAATGCCCTGGAATCTGGCGAATCCACCAGAAATTACGCTGGTTGATCAGCGCGATCGCTTCCTGTTTGCCCCTTTGCTATATGAATTACTCACTGGAGAACTGGAAACTTGGGAAATTGCCCCACCGTTTACTGAACTTTTAGCCAACACAAAAATTCGGTTTCATCAGTCGGCAGTTAATGCGATCGACACTGGGGCAAAGCAAGTTCAGCTCGCAGACGAAACTCGACTAGATTATGACTATCTTGTGCTGGCAATGGGCGGTGAAACGCCAATGGATTTGGTGCCGGGAGCCGCAGACTATGCAATTCCATTTCGCACCCTCTCTGATGCCTATCGTCTAGAAGAAAAGCTACGGCTGCTGGAACAGTCAGATCTGGAAAAGATTCGCGTGGCGATCGTTGGGGCAGGCTACAGCGGTGTAGAACTTGCCTGCAAACTCGCAGAGAGATTGGGCGATCGGGGACGGCTTCGTATTATTGAAATTGCTGACCAAATCCTGAAGACTTCTCCAGAATTTAACCGAGAAACCGCAACCAAAGCCCTAACCGATCGAGGTGTATGGCTTGACCTGGAAACCACTGTAGAGTCGATTACGGCTGATTCCATCACCCTGCAATATAAGGGCAAAACCGACACCCTGCCCGTGGACATTGTGCTGTGGACAGTTGGCACAAAGACGATTGATGAAATTGATGCCCTTCCCCTTAAGAAAAATTCTAAAGGGCAGATTGTGGTGTCACCAACCTTGCAAGTGGTTGATCATCCTGAACTCTTTGCGCTAGGGGACTTAGCCGACAGCCAGGATGCAGAAGGGAAAAAGGTGCCTGGAACGGCTCAAGCTGCTTTCCAACAGGCTGATTATGCAAGCTGGAATATTTGGGCCTCCATTACCGATCGCCCCTTGTTGCCCTTTCGCTATTCTCCTCTCGGCGAAATGATGACCCTCGGCACAGACAACGCCACCCTCTCTGGCTTAGGTATTAAACTTCAGGGCTTACCTGCTCACTTGGCCAGACGCTTGTTGTACCTGTATCGGATGCCTACTCTAGATCACCAAATCAAGGTGGGGTTGAACTGGATCGCTCAACCGATTCGAGAAATTTTGTTAAATTTTTGAAAATTGAGCAGAAAAGACAAGTGTGAGGAGTGATGGATTGGCAGCTGGGTAGGGTGGGATGGTGAGTCAGGATTGGCAACAGCCGAAGGTGATTTTCTTGGATGCAGTGGGGACGCTGTTTGGAGTGAAAGACAGCGTTGGAGTAGCCTATAGTACGATCGCCCAACGGTTTGGTGTGGAAGCAGACCCGATCGCCCTCAATCAGGCATTTTTTCAAAGCTTTAAGGCAGCAACGCCAATGGCGTTTCCGGGAGTAGCGATGGCCGAAATTCCTCAGTTGGAGTACATCTGGTGGGAAAAGATTGCCGCACGAACCTTTCAGCAGGTGGGCTTGCTAGAGCAATTTTCTGATTTCTCAGGCTTTTTTGCTGCCCTATACACCTATTTTTCTACGGCTGACCCCTGGTTTATTTATCCCGATGTTTATCGATCGCTCACCTACTGGCAAAGCCAAAAAATTGAGTTGGGCGTGTTGTCTAACTTTGATACCCGCATTCATTCCGTGTTGGCAGCCCTAGAATTGAGAGAATACTTTACATCCATCACCATCTCCACGGAGACGGGAGCCGCAAAACCACATCCCACCGTTTTTGCAGCTGCCTTGGCAAAACATCAATGTCCGGCTCACGCAGCTTGGCACATTGGGGACAGCTTTCGGGAAGACTACCAGGGAGCCAAAGCAGCAGGACTCAGGGCAATCTGGCTCAAACGAGGGGAATAATTCTCGATCAATTTGCCCGGTCGGCTAGCTTACCAAACGACCCTAAAGAAAAAGTTAAATAACAACACTTTTTGAGTCGATTTTTATAAACTTTTATAACAGGGTGATGAGTATAATTACTCACCTTTGTATGTAGTGCCTTCTCCTAAAAGAGATGGCGGTTTTAGCATGACGAAAAATCTTGTATGCGGAAACTCACCGTTCAAGAACTTTTGATGGAATACGCAAAGGGTAGGCGTGATTTTAGGGAAATTGACCTAAGCCAAGCGGACTTATTTGAATGCAATTTACAGGATATTGATTTGCAAGGTAGCAACTTACAGCAAGCCTACATGCCCTACGCCAATCTTAGCCGAGCAAATTTACAAGGTGTGCAGTTTGCAGGGGCAGAACTCGGCAATACGCGGCTACAACTGGCAAACTTGGCAAATGCTAACCTAGAACAGGCAAATTTGATGCGATCGGACTTACGCCGTGCCCGTTTGGAAGGGGCTAATCTCACAGAGGCAAATGTCCAAAGTGCTGATCTGTATGGGGCAAATCTGTGCTTCGCCAACTTGACCAACGCAAATCTGTCCAACACCAATTTGCAGCAAGCGCAACTCACCAAAGCGAACCTATGCGGTTGTAACCTTTCGCGGGCCCAATCGGCTGAATTGGGTGAAGCCCTTTTTGATGGAGCAACAATTTTTCCAGATGGACATCGGGGAGGTTAGGACATCAGGTGTTATTGAGAGCAGGTGTTATTGAGAGCAGGTGTCAATGAATTGAGGCAACCAACCCAAGCCAAAGTCTACTGGACACTGGTTCGCTTCCGGTTCGATCGCCGTGCTTTAGGAGTTGGAGGTGCGGTTGGGGCAGGAGCAGAGGATGCGCCATCCTGGGCAATGGGCAAAGTGAAGTGGAACTGGCTGCCTTGATTCCGACCGGCTGACTCTGCCCAGATCTGACCGCCCAAGCCCAATACAATCTGACGACAAATGGCCAGCCCTAGTCCGGTACCGCCTGCCGTTCGACGCAATGCTCCCTCCTCCTGGTAAAAGCGATCGAACACGGCTTCCAAACGGTTGGGTTCGATGCCGCGTCCGGTATCCGTAATCGTGACTTCCAGCATCTTGCCGCCGTTTGGCTTCGCCTCAATCAGCACCTCGCCTTCTGGCTCTGTAAACTTGCAGGCGTTGTCCAGCAGTTTAGACAGGACTTCCACCAGCCATTCTCCATCCGCTTGCACAGACGGCAGTTCTAAGGGAACCTGAGCCCGAATTTGAGGCAGAGTTTCACTGTTCTGACGAGTGCGAATACTGCTCAACGCTAGATCAACACATTCATCTAAGGCGATCGGTTCAAGGTGCCATTCCACCCGCCCACTTTCCAGCCGTGACAGAGTAATGAAATCTTGAATCAGCTTTCGCATTCGTTCAGCATCTGAAAGAGCCGTATCCAGCATGACTTGCCGCAATTCAGGCATCATGTCTGGTTCATTAGCAAGGCTTTCCAAACACACTTGAATAGTCGATAGCGGAGTCCGCAGTTCGTGGCCTGTAATCGCAATAAGATTACTGCGAGTCCGCTCTAAGGCTTCTAGCTGCTCGTTTAAGTCTTCCAGGTTGGCAAAGGATTCCGCTTGAATTAATGCCACCCCCAACTGCGTCGAAACCGCCTCAACCATTTCAATTTCGTCTTGCGCCCAAGCATGGGGATCTGCCTGACAGTGCTGAAGTTCTACCATGCCTAGCAGTCGCCCCTGATAAAGCACCGGAACCATCAGCCACGAGCGAATCTGCCATTGGTCTAACCGATCGCTGATCGTTGATAAATCTAATGGTTCAGAAATTTGGGTATCCGCAACTGCAATCGCCGCCTTTTGCTCAACCACCGCCTGAAACAGCGGGTTATCTTGCAATGACCAGGTTTCCCCTACCAACGAACTCAAACCCTGAGCAGAGCGGGCTTCATGCAGAATCACTGTCGTGGAA
>PVWD01000268.1 GCA_003003615.1 filamentous cyanobacterium CCP2
AGATTTGATAGTCTAGCTTTATCGAGTCCTAGGAAGGAAGACAGTGGATATTCAAATTGGCAGGGGCAAAGCCGCCCGTAGGGCGTATGGGTTTGACGAAATTGCACTAGTGCCCGGACAGCGAACGCTAGATCCCTCATTGGCGGATACTCGCTGGTCGATCGGCGGTGTTGAGCGGGAAATTCCCATTATTGCCAGCGCAATGGATGGCGTAGGGGATGTCAAAATGGCAGTTCAACTGTCGGCATTGGGAGCCTTGGGAGTCTTGAACCTAGAAGGGATTCAAACCCGTTACGACGATCCCGAACCGATTCTCGATCGCATTGCATCCGTTGACAAGACAGAATTTGTGCCGCTTATGCAGCAACTCTATGCAGAACCTGTCAAACCAGAACTAATTCAGCGTCGGATTCAAGACATTAAGCAGCAAGGCGGTATCGCTGCAGTGAGTGCCACGCCTGCTGGAGCGGCAAAGTACGGTGAAACCGTTGCCAAGGCCGGAGCAGATTTATTCTTCATTCAAGCCACTGTTGTTTCAACTGCCCACCTCTCTCCAGAATCAATTACCCCTCTTGACCTGGCCCAGTTCTGTCAAGAGATGTCCATTCCCGTTGTTTTGGGAAACTGCGTTACCTATGAAGTCGCTCTCAACCTGATGAAGGCTGGAGCCGCGGCCATATTAGTTGGCATTGGCCCAGGAGCCGCCTGCACCTCCCGTGGGGTTCTAGGCGTTGGGGTGCCGCAAGCCACTGCTGTTGCAGACTGTGCTGCTGCTCGTGAAGATTTTCATCGTGAAACGGGTAAATATGTGCCGGTGATTGCTGATGGCGGTCTGATTACGGGGGGCGACATTTGTAAATGCATTGCCTGTGGTGCTGATGGGGTTATGATTGGTTCACCGTTTGCCAGAGCCGCAGAAGCACCTGGACGGGGCTATCACTGGGGCATGGCCACACCCAGCCCTGTTTTGCCAAGGGGAACCCGTATTCGAGTGGGAACAACCGGAACCCTGGAACAAATTTTGCGTGGGCCGGCTCAGCTAGATGACGGCACGCATAACCTTTTGGGAGCCTTGCAAACCAGCATGGGAACCCTGGGAGCAAAGAATATTCGGGAAATGCAGCAAGTCGAGGTTGTCATTGCTCCATCTTTGCTGACCGAAGGAAAAGTCTATCAAAAGGCGCAGCAGCTAGGAATGGGCAAGTAAGCCGATTTGCGTTAAATCCGTCTGGGGATAGAGTTTCGACGACAGAAACTTTCTCCCTTTTATATAAGTTCACTCAGACTGTCTAGGATGTTACGCGAAAACCTATAGCTGTCGCTTACAATATAAAGTAGCGGAGACGCATGTTTCCGTTCACTCCTCACACCACACTCCGCCTGGGCTTTTTTGTCCGGGCGGTTCCTTTTTAAAGCTTAAGAGAGAGAAAGCTTGGGGGAAATAATCTCTTTAAGGGTCGCGCCTATCGTGCCAAAACGATCGCCAAATCAATCATTAAGACCCATACTGGGGTTTACCATACCGAATAAGGAAGAATCGATCGCCACTCAGCCGTCTGCCAAGAGGCATAGCCGCTTACTGTATTACTTAAAGCAAAATTAGTTTAAGGCGAAATTGTGTCTGATTGTGTCAGGGCTATAGCCTGAGACATCGCTTTTCGCTATGGTAAGATTTTGTCAAATAACATAGGCAAGGGTTCCAGGCATGTCAGCAGCCGCACAAGTTACAGATTCAACGTTTGATCAAGAAGTTCTTGAAAGCAACATTCCCGTTCTTGTCGATTTTTGGGCCCCCTGGTGCGGCCCCTGTCGAATGGTTGCACCTGTTGTGGATGAAATTGCTGAGCAATACGTTGGGCAGGTAAAAGTCGTCAAGGTCAACACAGATGAAAACCCCAATGTTGCCAGCCGCTATGGTATCCGCAGCATCCCTACGCTGATGATCTTCAAGGAGGGGCAGCGCGTCGATATGGTCGTTGGAGCAGTTCCTAAGACGACTTTAGCTAGTACCTTAGAGAAGCACATTTAGTCTATTGCTCCGTCCGATTGTTAAAGACGAGCTTGGTAAAGGTGTTTGGTTTCGTTATCCAACTGCCCAGCGAGTAGGGTGGACTGCTTGAAAAGTCTACGCTTGCTTGGGGGCTGGTTAAGATAAGTATTTGGATTTAGATGCCAGGTGCTGAACCTGTTCCGCAGACTCGAAAAGCTTCAGTTTGAGGTTCGATCGCGGCTCAATCAGCTTTGACAACATCAGCTTGAACTTCAATGTAAATGCCCTAGCGTGAGAGCTGGGGCGTTTCGTTTAGAGTTGCTGAAACGATGCTCCTCAAATCTCGGTAGAATAGAATGCTGCCAGTTCGGATAAGTTCATGAATTCACCATCCTCCTCTCCCAATCTGGAAGCGTTTCAGGTAGAAATCTGCGAACTGCTCAGTCACCTCCCCAAAATGAAGCATGGCGGGCTGATTCAACAAGCATTGACCACGTTAGTTCGCATGGCTGAAGTCGAAGCCGATCGCCTCGATTGGAAAATCCTAAACGCTTCATTGCAAGATATGGAACGCGCCTTTCGGGTGTTTTATCCCTATCGCCATGTCCGTAAAGTGACGATTTTTGGTTCTGCTCGCATTCCTCCGGGTGATCCGAACTATCAAATGACCGCAGATTTTGCCCGTGCGGTGACAGAAATGGGTTTCATGGTAATGACAGGCGGCGGCCCAGGCATCATGCAGGCTGGTAATGAAGGGGCTGGGGTTGAAAAATCCTTTGGCTTAAACATCCAGCTTCCCTTTGAACAAGGCTCCAACCCCTTTATTGAAGGTGATCCAAAGTTAATTAACTTTAAGTATTTCTTTACCCGCAAGCTATTTTTCCTAAAGGAAACCGATGCACTTGCCCTCTTCCCAGGGGGCTTTGGCACGCAGGATGAAGCCTTTGAATGCCTGACCCTGATGCAAACGGGCAAATCTGACCTGCTGCCATTGGTGCTAATTGACAAGCCAGGGGGAGACTACTGGTATAACTGGGATGCCCACCTGAGAACGAATCTGCTGAAGTCTGGACTGATTAGCCCCGATGATTTGCACCTGTATACCATTACCGATCGTGTGGATGTCGCCTGTGAAACGATCGCCAGCTTCTACCGCGTTTTCCACTCCAGCCGCTACGTTGGCGAACTCCTTGTCCTTCGTCTTAATTCTGAACTCAGCGATGACAGCATAGAATCCCTCAACCAAAACTTTGGCGATCTTCTAATTTCAGGAAAAATTGAGCAAACTAAAGCCCTGCCCGAAGAATTTGGCGGTGAGGCTTCCCATTTGCCTCGGCTAGTGATGCACTTCAACCAGCGAGATCACGGACGGCTCTACGAAATGATTCGTTTGATTAACCGGATGGGGCAGGATGCTCCTGAAGCAAAACACCCTGAGCAAAAATAGGAGGAGGGCAGACTGGGGGAATGGGTGAACGCAGATCAAGCGATGAATCAGGGTGATTAGGGTGCAGAAACTTGGAGGAGGTTTGGGTGAATGCAAATTATCTCCGTTGAAAATTTAACGAAGGTGTACCCGGTGGCCGTGAAGGAACCAGGTTTGCGGGGAACGTTGGCTCATTTCTTTCGACGGACTTATCGATCGATTCCAGCAGTGCAGTCGGTGTCTTTTAACATTGCCGCAGGGGAGGTTGTCGGGTTCTTGGGGCCAAATGGGGCGGGCAAAACCACTACGCTGAAAATGCTCACAGGGTTAATTCATCCATCGGCAGGGCAAGTGACGGTAGCAGGACACAATCCTTTTCGCCGAGAAGAGGACTTTTTGCAGAAAATTACCCTAGTGATGGGGCAAAAGCAGCAGTTGCTCTGGGATTTACCAACCCTGGACTCTTTACGAATCAATGGGGCAGTCTACGGTATTGACGATCGCGAGTTTCGGCAGCGAGTGGGTGAATTGAGCGATATGTTGTCCCTGCAAGACAAGCTAAATCAGCCTGTTCGCAAGCTCTCTTTGGGGGAGCGAATGAAGGCAGAACTGCTAGCAGCACTCGTTCACCGGCCTCAAGTGCTGTTTCTAGATGAGCCAACGTTGGGGTTAGATGTTAATGCTCAGGTGAGTGTCCGAGAGTTTTTAAAGGAATACAATCAGCGATATCAGGCGACGGTTCTCCTCACCAGCCACTATATGGCAGACATTACCGCCCTCTGTGAGCGAGTCCTGGTCATTTATGCCGGACAGCTAATCTACGATGGCAGCCTGGATGGATTGCTAGAGCGGTTTGCCCCCTGCCGAGAGGTGACAGTGGAACTGGCGGAGGGGCGATCGGCGGCTGACCTGCAAATCTATGGTGATCTTGGTAAGGTAGAAGGGCGAGTAGCTCGGTTCATTGTGCCGCAGGAAAAGCTAACCCAAACCATTTCTCGGTTGCTGGCAGATCTAGAGGTTGTAGACTTAACAGTGACTGATCCGCCGATCGAAGAAGTGATTGGTAAAGTTTTTCAGGCGGGGACAATTTGATGAAAGCACTTCAGTGAAGGAAAACTCAATGATGGGTTCTGCGGCGGGTATGGTGAAAGCGAGTTGGGTAAGACGATCGTTGGCAGCGTTGCTGGCTGTGGTGATGATGGCGATCGGCGTAACAGGATGCGGTGCCCAACTGAGAACGAATGCTGCCCAAATCCCCCAATTGGTGACAGCCACCCAGAGCGATCCCTCTACGTTTAATTACCCGTTAAACAATTCGCTTTACACCACCGCCGTTTTAGGGTTGCTCTACACCGGCTTACTCACGACCAACGGCATCACAGGTGAACTGGAACCTGCCCTGGCGGAATCCTGGGAAATTGCCCCAGACAGCCGCCGAATTGTATTTACCCTACGGGAAGGGCTGCAATGGTCTGATGGAGAACCGCTCACCGTTGATGATGTGGTGTTTACCTTTCAAGATGTTTACCTGAATGAAAACATTCCAACGGGAACGCGAGACATTCTGCGAATTGGCGATACGGGCAGCTTTCCCTCCGTCCGCAAAGTTGACGATCGCCGGGTAGAGTTCACCACACCTGAGCCGTTTGCCCCCTTCCTTCGCTACAGTGGCGGCATTCCCATTTTGCCTGCTCACATTCTGCGGGAAACTATTGAAACAACCGATTCGAGCGGCAATCTGCGCTTTCTCACCACCTGGGGAACGGATACTGACCCCCAGAAAGTCATTGGCAATGGGCTGTACCGGATGGAGAGCTACACCCCCGGACAACGGGTTGTATTGGTTCGTAATCCCTACTATTGGCGCAAAGACGAGCAAGGCAACCCCCAGCCCTACATTGAGCGCATCATTCTCCAAATTATTAGCTCTGCCGATTCGCAACTCATCAGCTTTCGATCGGGGGATTTAGACGAAATCTCAGTGGAGCCGGAGCAATTTCAACTGCTGAAGCTAGAAGAAAATCGCGGCAACTACACCATTTACAACGGCGGCCCCGAATCTGGTTCACGGTTCATTGGCTTTAACCTAAATAAAGCTTCTAATGAAGCCGGTAGACCTTTTGTTGACCCAATCAAATCTCGCTGGTTCAATACATTAGAGTTTCGCCAAGCCGTTGCCTATGCCCTCGATCGCGAACGAATGCGAGACACCATCTACCAGGGCTTAGGAGAACTCCAAGACTCACCCCTCGACAGTCAAAACCCCTTTTACCTCTCGCCAGAAGAAGGGCTTCCAGTTTACAACCACGACCCAGAACGCGCTAAACAACTCCTCGAATCGGCTGGGTTTGAGTATGATGCCCTCGAACGGCTGCAAGATGGGGATGGCAATCCGGTGCGGTTTACGTTGCTGGTACGTTCAGAAGATGTGGCTCGGGTGCGGGTGGCAACTCAAGTTAAGCAAGACTTAGAAGCAATCGGCATGCGGGTGGATGTGCAAACCCTCAGCTTTAATTCGGTGATCCAAAAGCTGCAAGCCCGCGACTGGGAATGTTATGTCGGCGGATTTGGCGGCGGTGGTTTAGAACCCCATAGCGGTTCCAATATTTGGTCAAGTCAGGGTTCACTCCACCAGTTTAACCAGGGCCCCTTCCCTGGAGAACCCCCGATTACCGGCTGGGAAGTCAGCGACTGGGAACGAGAAATCGATCGCCTCTTCACCCAAGGAGTGCAAGAACTCGATGAAGAACGGCGCAAAGAAATCTACGGACGATTCCAGCAAATTGTCCAAGAACAGTTGCCCTTCATTCACCTGGTTAACCCCCTTTCCCTTAACGCAGTGCGCGATCGAATTGAAGGCATCCAATTCACGGCTCTAGGCGGTGCCTTTTGGAACTTGTATGAGTTACGAGTCGAAGCAGAGTGAGAATGGTAGGCAACCTTCCCAGCAGCGAGATACGTTACCCATTAACCCAATGTGCACTTGTTCAATCTCTTGTGGGATGGGCATCTTGCCCGTCCAGACTCAGCAGGCAAGAGGACTGCGCGATGGAAAATCAGAACTCATCCACCTCAACCCCTCCAACCCGCCCATCCGTTGCCCAATTAGACTTCAACTACCTGGTAAAGAAACCCAAACGTTGCCCAAGCTTTAACATCTAGAGCATAGCTATCTGCGGGAATATCAATTTTAGGCAAGATGTCGGCACTGGCCGTATGGAGATCCTGCAAAATGGTTTGGGCAATGTCTAGCGGGTTCTGCACCACTCCAATTTGGCGGCTTTCCTTAGAGGAGGACTTGAGGGCCGCATAGGATTGGGTTAAGGGCGATCGGCTAAATACGAGATGGGTTTCGGCTAGCCCTGGCGGGTCTTGAATCACCCAATCGGAAATCGCTTGAGGCACGATCGCCGTTTCTCCTGGCGGAATTAGGTTATTTTCTAAAGCAGGAAAGAATGCGATCGGGTTGCCTCTGGTATCTAACCCCAGCAAGATAAAGTAAATGGGCTGAGTGCCGTTATTTTGCAGCCGGTAGCGAATGCGGCTTCCCGTAGGAATCGTAATGGCCCCGTCGCCAGTAAACAAATCTGCTGTATACACCCGCGCTTTTGGCTCCCGGTTTTTCACAGACTGTCCCCGCACCGTTTCCTGCTGGATTACAATCCGCTCTTGGGGAGCCGTCATTTCCAGAGTGGCCTGTACCGGCAAGCGAGACGACCCTCGATTAGAAGTTAACCGTAAAAGCTTGAGGGCTAGTAAAGTTCGCAGTTGGGGTGTGATGCGGTTAATTGCTGTTTTGACGGCTTCCTCTTCCTGAACCAGCGTATTTGGGATAGCATCTCGTCCTAGAGAAAACAGCCCATATCCTCGCCTTACTGGAACAGGGGTTGGTGAAAGCGATGCCGTTAGCGAAGGGGCAACGGGTGAATTTGGTAAGGTTTTGCCAAACAAGAAGTCGGCTGGCTCACCTGCAATGACGGAAGAAACTCTGGAAACTGCCGAGAAAGCACTAGTCGCATCGACCCGCTCAATTCGCTCCAGGCTGGCATCCAGGGCAACGGTTAAGCCAATATTGCGGGGCAAAATGCGAACCATCTCCTGTACAAGCTGCCCAGACTGCAAACCTCCCACTGCATCACCACAACACACTCGTGCCTTAAAGGTCAGCCCGTCACGGGAACGAACTTGCAATAGGGTCGGTATGTTGGAAGAAGCATTTGCTTCAGAAGGATTTGCGATCGCAGGGTCTGCCGCAGCAGGATCAGGGTCAGCCACCGATCGTTCATTTGGTCGTTCATCTGGTTGCTGATCTGGTGTTTCTGCTTGCCCACCTAGCAGTAGGGGAGGGACGATCGCCAAGACAGAACTGCCGTAGTTTTCCAAAACGGGAGTTGGTAATCCAGCCAACCATAACTGCGCCTTACCATCCTCATCAACAGAACGGATTACACCATCAGCTTCGGGCGTTTTTGGCAAGAGATGGTATGCCAAAATTCGCTGGTCTTGAACCTTTTGGCCGTTGAGGGCGGGCAACTGCTCCACACCAGCAAATTGGCGGACAGTCCCGGTTGCTAGGGTCAAGTTGGTGCGTAGGGTGGTGGCGGGGGTTGTCCACCAGAGTTGTTGAGTGAGGGCATAGGTAAATAAACCTGCGGAAAAGCCGTTCCACTGTCCTTCGGTAGCAACCTGATGTTGACGAGTTGCCGTTAACAACATCCCTGGCAACTGACCCGATCGCCACTGCGCCTGAATTTGCTCTTTTGATACCTTTAGCTCTGCCATGAGCTGTTCCTGCAAGGCTAGTTCTGCTTCAGGCAGTTTGCCGCTGGGTGCGTTTGGCCGAGAACGAATGCGTAGGTTGCCCTGGAAGGTGCGTCCCAGATTGGTATAGCTGGTATCCAGGATGGTGGTAACGTTTTCTGTGGGAAGCGATCGCAGCAATAACCCTAATGTTTCCTGGGAAATATCATTGATAGCAGCATTCTCTTCAGTAGATAGGCTGCCATCCACAGGAACGAGCGTATTTCCTAACTCACCCTCGCCTGCCTCTGTCCACTGCACCCGGCTCCCCAGCCCACTGAAATGGAACACCACCACGTCTCCAGGCTGCGCTTGCTCAACCAGGTGGAATAGGAAAGCCTCCTCGATCGCTTCCCGCGAGGCTTGCTGATCGGTCAATGTCACTATATCCGCAGGGTTAAACCCAAACCGATGCACCAACAGTTCTTGCTGTAATTCCACATCCGTCAGACAACCACTCAGAGCCGTCCCCCGCACTGGCACACAGTCACATGCCTGTTCTGAGTATTGATTAATTCCAACTAACAGTGCCAGCTTTCGACGAGTGGGCTGCGCCAAAGCTTGCTGATAACGGTCTGCCAACACCGATAGCCCAGCTTCACTCAGTCCCAGTGCAGCCAGTACTACTCCCGATCGCTGTAAGAAGGCTCGTCGTCTTAGTCCCATGCCTCTATTTCACCATTAAATGGGACAGAAACCCTGTGTTATGAACCACTATACGATTTGTCTACTCCACCCTACACTGCCCCATCCTATCAGCGAACGGGACAGGAAAAGAGGGGGTGACGGAGGAAAGCAGAAAAGGAGGCAGAAGCTTAAAAAAGTGAAAAATCAGGTCTTCCTTGTCGGTACATTCCAGCTTTGTCGTTGTGGGG
>PVWD01000269.1 GCA_003003615.1 filamentous cyanobacterium CCP2
GTATACATCGGTTTCATTTTATTGTTCATCTTCTTTGCAATCGCCCTGCGAGATGCTGGATTTACAACGGCAAACAATTTACTCAACATTGTGCGACAAACCGCCATTATTGCGGTCATGTCTGTTGCTGTCACCTTTGTCATTTCCACGGGTGAAATCGATCTTTCCGTCGGTTCCGTTGCTGGGCTTGCCTCCGTCACCACGGCAATGGCTCTAAGCGGCTATGGGCTAATTCCTGGCATTTTAGCAGGGCTGTTAACCGGAGCACTGGTTGGTGCAATTAACGGTTTTCTGGTGACAAAGATTGGGATTCCCTCTTTCCTGGTGACGCTTGGTATGCTTGGCATTGCGAGTGGAACCGCCCAATGGATTACGGCAACTGCTCCCGTGCCGATCGCCAACCGAACCTATACCAATATCTTTGGATCAGGACAACTGGGGCCTATTCCTTCGCTGTTGATCTGGTTGGTAGTAGTCGCTACGATCGGACACATTGTTTTACATAAAACTCCCTATGGTCGGCAGGTACTCGCTACCGGAGGCAACGCAGCAGCGGCTCGCTTTAGTGGGGTTAATACCCAACGAATTCGGTTTCTGGTGATGTTCTTTTCCAGCCTGTTTGCTGCTTTAGGGGGAATGCTGTACGCCGGTCGCCTCCATTCTGGACGTTTCACGATCGGACAGGGTGATGAACTATCGGTGATTGCTGCGGTGATCTTGGGGGGAACCAGTTTGTTTGGCGGTTCTGGAACGGTAATCGGAACGGTTTTAGGGGCATTAATGATTGGCTTAATTAACAATGGATTAGTCCTGCTGGGACTAGAAGTGAGTCAGCAGATTATTATCCGAGGGATGATCATCATCCTAGCGGTTGCTCTGGCACGACGGGATTAAGCCTGTAATTTTTTATCAAGGACGTGGAGATGCAACTTTAAGCGATCGACTGAAAATAGGGAAGATTTAGCATCAAGCCAAGCCAACGCTCATTTTTAGACAGGATGGCAGTTTTGCTATTCAGCAGTTCTATAGGGTTTTGTACACCGTTCCCGATGGCTTTCAAGGGCTAATTCAATCATGCGAATGGTATTTCTGGCTTCTTGGGGCTTAACGGCAAGCTCTGCCCCTTGCGCGATCGCCTGATAAACATTCTCATAAAACGCCTGATAGCAGCCTCGCATCGTTTCGACTTGCCCATCAAAATGCAAACTGCCAATCTGAGTATTCAACGTTCCCCACTGGGTTTGCGGCTCTAATCCCCAATCTGGATCAGAGGGAGTTAACCCACGTCGTAGTGCTTCTTCTTGAGTGTCCATACCGTACTTGACGAACGATCCTTCTGTGCCGTGCAAGATGAAGTGTGGCCCTCGTTCTCGAACCAACATTCCGGCTCTCAGGATCACTTTCAAGTTTCCATAGTCTAAGCCAATCTCAAAATAATCATCGGCTTTTGCCCCTTCCCTTTGCGATCGAACATCTGCCGTAATCGCTTGGGGAAGACCAAATAAAACCTGTGCCTGATCGATCAAATGCGAACCCATATCAAAAAGAATGCCGCTGCCCAGTTCTGGAGTTTCCCTCCATGCCCCCGGTTTCAGCGTGTTTCTAAAGCGATCGTAGTGCGCCTCATATTCTACTAATTGCCCCAAGACTCCCTGCTCAATCACCTGTTTGACGGTTTGAAAGTCCCCGTCCCAACGGCGGTTGTGATAAACGCTAAGAATTCGCTGGGTTCGCTGTGCCAACTCAGTCAACTGTTGGGCTTGAGTTGAAGTCGTTGTGATGAGTTTATCGACCACGACATGCTTTCCAGCCGATAAAGCCTGTTGCGCCAGTTCAAAGTGAGACGGGTTAGGGGTCGCTATCACAACCAAATCGATCGCCGGATCATGAAACAAAGCATCTACATCCTTGACGACTTCCACCCACGGGTAATGCTGGCGTGAAGCTTCACTGTGACGTTCCACAACCTTCGTCAACTTTAGCTCAGGCACAGCGTTGATCAAGGGCGCATGAAATACCCGTCCTGCAACACCGTAGCCAATCAGCCCCACCTGAATTTGAGTCACCATGATCGTTCAAAGCGTTCACTGCCTCAATTCTAGATAAGACAAATTTGCTTCTGAAGGATCGTAAGGAGTGTTTACAAGCTAAAGTCTCTCAAAAATCCACGCCTCGCTTAAGATCCACGCCCTTTTCAGCGTAGTGCTTGTGGCAATAGACCTCAGAGTGAATGCTGGCCAAATCAAAATAAGCAGGCGGGTTTTTGCAGCGTCCGGTAATGATCACCTCAGTGTCGCGAGGTTTGCGGAGCAGGGCATGGACGATCGGTTCTTGGGGCAACAGTTCCAGATCCACCGTCGGGTTTAGCTCATCTAAAATAATCGTTTTATACATTCCAGAAGCGATCGCCGCCCTAGCAATTTCCCAGCCTCTCTCCGCCTCCACATAATCCAACTCTTGCTGCTGACCGCGCCAGACGATCGCATCCCGCCCGCAGCGTTGATGGTCTACTAAATTCGGATAACTTTGCCGCAAAGCATTAATAGCATCATCTTCGGTGTAGCCGTTTCCACCCTTAAGCCACTGCATAATCAAAACCCGGTGAGACTTGTCCTGGCTGATGCCTTTCCCTAATGCTTGCAGAGCTTTGCCCAAAGCACTGGTAGATTTACCTTTACCATCCCCGGTATAAATTTCAATGCCTTCAATGCCGTGAGCTAGGGCGTTTGGGTGATGTTGTGGCTTCATTTCCGAGTGCAGATCGGCAATGTCTAGCAAAGCTTGGGGGGCACCCCGTCCCGTGGCAATAATTTCCAGATCTTCCGTTTTGCGTTTGAGCGTCTGCACCACCTCGTCAACGGGCAACAGCCCCAAATCCAATACTGGATTCAGTTCATCCAAAACCACCACAGAATACAGCCCAGAGGCAATCGCCCCTTTAGCCACATCCCAACCACGCTGCGCCTCTAGACGGTCAAACCGGGTAATTTCCTCTGCTCCAAAAAACTCTGCCCGCCCCGTTCGTACCTGATCAATCAAATGGGGGAAGCCTCGCCGCAGAGCTTCGATCGCCGCATCTTCATCATAGGTGCGTCCTGGCCCCTTCAAAAATCGCAACAATAACACGCGGGTTTGTGTCCCCGTATGAATGCCCAACCCGATCGATCGCAGCACCACCCCCAACGCCGCCTGAGACTTACCTTTCCCGGCTCCATCATAAACATGAATTTGTCCAACTAATCGCTCAGCACGCGCTTGAGCCGTCCGAATACCAACACCAGTTCTTGTCATGGATCTAAGATGAGTCATGAAGGAAAAGCAGAATCAGGATTGAGATGGGTAACAATCATTGGGTTTCGCCCTCACTCCCGGATTCCTCCCCGTATGTTACCTCTATATATAGAGACTATAGTGGAAACAAACTCAATTAAATATTTACCCATAGCGTTTATTCACATTTCCTTCCCTCTTCCCTTCCCTCTTCCCCGATCTCCAACTGCCAATCCATGCTCCCCACTGTCCTTCCCCTAAGAGCCATCGCCTTCCAAGCCCTATTTCTGCTAATTGCGATCGCAGTTGAGGCAGCCGTATTGCGTCGAACGCTAGCCGCAGATAAAAAAGAGTTTGTCACTCCCAATCAAAGCATTCAGTATGCTGCAACCATCAATTTGCTTTGTACCGTGGTGGGATGGCTGGCGTTTTTCCTGTTTTTTGCCGTTGCCTATGCCTTGCCCTCCGCCTGGACGACTCGCGTTGAAACGAACCTGGTGAACTTTATCTTTTTTGATCAATGGTCAAACGAAACGGCAACTTCTTTGATCGTGGCTTGTTTCATCATGTTTTTTGCTAGCTTTACCATTAAACAAGCTGGGCTAAACGCACTGCGATCGACGCTTCAGGCTGGGATTGAGAAGAAGGAGGAAAAAAAGGAGGCTGAAGCCTCTGACGAAACCTCTGAAAGTGTGATTCGGGAAGTTAGCCCAAGCCGTCGTCCTTCTCGTTCTGGGGCAATTCGCGTTTTGCGTAATGAATCTTCTGCACCGCAAGCCATGAAACCGCAAGCAAGAGCCGTGTTCTATGCTAATGCCTGGAGTTTCAGTGCCATTCTCGCAATTCTAATGTTTCGTTTTGCTATCCAACGGCTCGCATTTTAGTGAGCTGGTTTGCTCCTGTTTCCTCTCCCGTACCGCCTCCCATCTATGCCACAAATCACTAAAATCTTTACTACCGCTTGGCAGAACATCTGGACAAGAACACAGGCTGTTGCAGCCGGAGTGAAAGTATTTTCGTGGCAAACCGCCCTAATGCTGAGCCTGCTGGCTTGGGTTGTGTATCTCATCGTAATTGACCCTAACCTGAAGCAGTTTGTGGCACTGTACGGCTGGGGGTTTTTAATCTTGGGAGTAGATTGGTTCTTCTTAGATGACAAAGAGGACAAAAAGAAGCCTACCCTACCCGGATTAAACATCAAGTTAAACATTGGCCCCTGGATTACAGGAGCGTTGATTTGTTTAGCCTTGTTGAGCTATCGGTTTCTTTTGACCGACTTCCCAACCGCGTTGGTAGCATGGCCCCTCGTTTCGGCAGGAGTTGTGATCTTTCGGCAATGTTTAAGACCAGGCTTCAAGCCCACACCGTTTAGAGTTCCGAATGATGCCGGAGTTCGCCAGGATTTGATCTTGCTGACTCTAACGGCGGCCCTATTTAGCTGCTGGTTTCAGTTTGGCATTTTGCTAGAGAATATTCTCGATCGCTATCCTAGCCTGGCTGGGGATGATTTCAGAAATAGTGCATTTGTGGTTCGGACTAGCCCTGCGACAAGTCGCGTTCCCGTTGGCGGCACAACGTTGCTGAATACGGCTGAAGCCCAAGTTCGAGAGGAATTATCTGGGCGACCCTGGTTAGATGTCCAGCGATGGCTACGCGATATTGAGGCTCAGCTTCCCCGATTGGAACGGCAGACGATCGATCGGGTGTATGGGATTCCGGCCAGGGCTGAGGAAAGCCAGTTTTGGCGGTTGGATGCCGATTTTGAAGATGCCTTGCCCAACGACATTTTGCGGCTGCGATTGTTTTGGGTGGGGCCAAGCTCTCAGGCAGGAGGCTACATCTTGGAAAAGGTTTGCCTGATCCAAAGAGCCGGCCTTACCCCACCTGGCGATGCCCCCGTGCTGGGGGAATCCTACCAAATGGAATGCCAGCCCATCACTTCTAATTTACCTGCCGAACAACCCGAAACAGAACCCACTGAACGGGGCAGAATAATTGAATAGATTACCCGTTTTGTGTTTTGAGTCTATGCCTGGAGGGATGCTGTGAACCTGAGCCGAACCCTGGTTATTGCGGCCAATGTCTTTCGAGAGGTAATCCGCGATCGAGTGCTGTATTTGCTGGCATTCTTTGCAATTATTATGGTCGCGGCGATCGTGCTTGTCCCGGAGGTGGCTGCCAGTACCGAAAATCAAATCATCCTGGATATTGGCTTGGCTGCGATCAGTTTGCTGGGTCTAGCAATCACGGTCTTTGTGGGAACGGGGCTGGTCAACAAAGAAATTGAGAAACGGACTGTCTATGTGATGGTGGCAAAGCCAATCCGTTCTACGGAGTTCATCATTGGGAAGCACTGGGGCCTTTCTGCGGTTCTGGCTGTGTTAGTTCTGGCCATGACTGCAATCTATTTGGCGACCCTCGCGCTTAAACAGGTTCCCGTTCCGGTGGGCAGCGTTAGCCTGTCCGCTCTTTTTCAGTTTTTAGAACTATCGCTGATTGCGTCCGCAGCCATTCTGTTTGGGGTGTTTACCAGTTCATTGCTAGCCACCCTGCTGACCTTCGCCCTCTATTTAATGGGACACTTCAGCCGAGATTTACTGGCTTTTGCTTCCTTATCTGACAACGCAGGACTGAAACAAACCGTCGAAGGGCTATACCTGGTTCTGCCTGACCTTTCCCGCCTGAATCTAAGAAATCAAGCCATTTACGGCATCAACCTTTTACCCCAACCCACCGAACTTCTCGCCAATGCAGGCTATGCGATCGTCTACACGGCACTGCTTCTGATGATCGCCATCCTGATTTTTTCCAGACGGCAGTTTTAACGCTACCTACTCTCCTTCTCCACTCAAAATTTGCGGCACCTTAAAGAAATCCCCTTGGGCCGTAGATTCGCGATCGGGGGCACTGTTCAAAATGGTTTCACGATTTTCGTAGGGCTGAAGCCGATCTGGACGAGTCACATTGCTCATGTCGATCGCCCGTGCAGTGGGCTGAACCTCGTCTGTATCCAACTCACTCAACTGCTCAAAATATTCCAGAATGTCGCTGAGTTGGGTGGTAAATTTTTCTTCTTCATCGGGGGTTAAATCCAACCGAGCCAGATGGGCCACCTTGCGGACTTGTTCGCGATCTATCATGATTCAGTAAAAGGAAAAAACGACAAGGAAAGTCAAACCGTAGCACAGGCTTTTAACCTGTATGAAAAATGGGCCGAACAGCAGCCCAATTTTCTTGAAGTTCATCAAGCCATGTTGGATGGGCCCTAAAAGAAAATATCAGCCTTCGATCGCCCCGTCGTCTTAAGCCAGTTTTGAGCTTCAATGTAGTTGTTGGGGGCAAGGCGGATGGCCTGTGTCCAATAATCGGCGGCTTTGTCAAACCAGGTGTCGGCTTCTTCTTTGTTTTCGGCTGCCTCTGCCTGTTCGCCTAGGTAATGATAAATCACAGCAATATTATTTAGGGCTTGCGGCATCCGAGGGTGGAGGTCAAGGGCTTGGTGATAATGTTCCAATGCTCGCTCGTGATCTCCGTTGCTGGCATGGATTAGCCCCATATTGTAAAGAATGAAGCTGCGATCGTACTCGTCTTCTTCCAGCTTCAATGCTTCCTCATAGTTTGCTAACGCTTCTGCGTATTCTCCATCTGCCTGAGCTGACATTCCATCTCGGTAGTAGGCAAAGGCTTCTTTTGCAGACTGGCTGGTTGGCAAGAACTTGAGGATGGTATCTGCCAAAACGGTAAAGGTTTTATCGATAAAGTTGTCGTTTCGCTGGGATCTGGGCATATCTGCCTCGACTAATTGGGGTTTATAAACAGGCGTAGATCGTCAATTAATTATCTCAGATGATGCTAGCACCTACTAATTTAGCAAGGATGAGGCAAGGGAAGAGTTTTCAGATTTTTGAATGGATGAAATGTACAACTCAATGTGTAACTCAAAACCGACTGCACGCTTAGATAAGCCATTCACCCTCGAATCAATTCAGGGGCAGGTGTGAAGACTGGTGCAAGATATGGGTTTTACGAGTTAAGTTTCAGTTTATTAGCACTGCCCAAGCCGTTGCTTATGATGGACACAACTCGCCTAATCAGGATTAAAAACTCATGTTTGGCAAAAAGCCCCCTTCAGAGCCGTCTAAGTCTGGGAAACCTGACCAATCCCAAAGTTTGAGTAATGTGACGCTGACAGGCGGCATGGTGCAGCTTGGGCAGGCAGGACGCGATCTTCAGCAAAACCAGACGGGAGAGTTGCAAACCCAGCAGCAGGGCATAACTGGGGCGGAGGTGGTGTCGTTGCTGGAACAGTTGGAAGTGGCTGTGAAGGGTTCATCCCTTGATCCGGCGTTGCAGGAGGAACTGTTGGACTATTTGCGTCCGGCGAAACGGGAGGCGGCAAAGGAGAATCCCAGCAAGGAATTGGTGGGGCAAAACCTGAAGCAGGTGAGCGAAACGATGAAAACCTTGAAGGAGACGACGGAAGCGGGAAAGAGCCTGTGGCAAACGGAAGCAGAGGTGTTTAAGGCGGTGGCTCCCTGGTTGGGGGTGGCGGCTGCGTTTTTTTAGGATCGTGAATTAAATAACCTGTTCACAGTTCTGCTTTTTTGACTGGGCGGGCAAGATGCCCACCCCACAAGAGTTTAGGTTATTCAATTTGCATTCCTTAGGATTTGAAGAGTGGGTTTAGCACTCGGTAAAGTGTGGATCAGCAGGATGAATATGACTCATGGCATCGCAGGATCAAAATTCTCAAGACCAAAAGATTGAGGGGAGCCAAATAAAGGAGAGTCAAGTCCAACTGATTCAGGCTGGACGGGATGCGGTGAGCTTTCAGAACAGCCATGATAATCAGGTCAAGATTATCAATATATTTCTGCGGTTGTTTGGTCAGTCGGTGTCTTCGGGTGTGGATTGGGGTTGGGCAAAGCGGTTGCTGGAGCAAAAGCAACTCCCCGAAATTCGCAAACGGTTGACGGATACTTTGGGACGCGATCGCACTTTAATGCCGATCGGACTGGATGAACAACTGGGCTGGGTGGGTCGATCGCCTTTGGAAGCCAAACGCCTGTTGCAGGTGCAGGGGGAAGACCGGGGGCAGCTTGATCCTCAGCAGCTTTTGATTGAAACCTTTGGGCGAGATGATATTCAGGGAAAGTTGTTGATTTTGGGAACGCCTGGGGCAGGCAAAACCACGGCTCTGCTGAGTTTGGCGGAACAGTTGGTTTGTGGGGCGATCGCTCAACCCAAAACGGTGATTCCGGTGTTGTTTGAACTGTCTACCTGGCGGAAGGACAACCAGAGCATTCGGGATTGGCTGATTGAACAGTTGTATGACCTGCATGGGGGAAATCGCAAAGCCAGGCTGTATGAGCAATGGCTGGATCAGCAGGTGTTGTTGCCGTTGTTGGATGGGTTGGATGAGTTGGGGTTGGAGCGGCAGAAGAAATGTACGCTGAAGCTGAACGAGTTTGCGCGGCAGTATCCCAAACTGGTGGTGTGTTGCCGGGTGAAGGAGTTTACCCAGGTCAATATTAAGCTGAACAACCTGAATGGGGCGGTGTGTTTGGAGCCGTTGTCAGATGGGCAAATTCAGACTTATCTGGAGGCTCAGGATTCGCCGCTTTGGTCGGTAATTCAGTCTAGCCCCACGTTACAAAGTCTGCTGGAACCAACGGCTGAGGGCGATCCGGGGTTGTTGCGAATTCCGTTGTTTATCACGCTGGCTGCCAGTGTGTATGATCCCTGTCTCTTATACACATCT
>PVWD01000270.1 GCA_003003615.1 filamentous cyanobacterium CCP2
GGATGGAACCGAGTGCTGTCTGGATAAGTATTGAAATCCTGGTAAGGGCCGATGCGATGTTCTGGATCAATTCTTAGACCCCAAGGCAGCGTCGTAGGCGGGCCGTATAGCTCCTGGTTAATGAAATTTCCCCACCGTCCGATCGCCTGCGCTAAGGGTAAAGCTATCGCAATCGAATCAAGGAATTTCAGGGTGGGTAAACGGCGAATGCGGCAGTATAACCAGAGGGCAATTCCGCCAAAAATGAATGCGCCAAAAATATGAATTCCCCCTGTCCAGATTTGGAGAATTTCGATCGGGTTTTGTAAGTAATGACCGATTCCGTTCCCGTTACGAGGAGACTGGATAAACACATAATAGAGCCGCGCTCCAATGAAGGCAGGAATCAATACCCAAAACAACATATCCCAGAAATCATCTGCCTTTTGCCCCCGCCGTGTCACTTCGCGACTGGCGATCGTGGAACCCACAAAAACCGCCGTTGCCATGAGCAATCCATACCAGCGGAGGGCGATCGGGCCAAATTCAAAAATGATGGGGTCAAAGGGTGGATACATGGGAAATGACAAATTAAGGGATCAGTTCACCCAGAGATCTTACAGCAGTTTTCAGATGGGTAGACCACAGTGGGGTTGGGGAGTCGGGAGTGGGGAGTCGGGAGTAGTGTGACTCAACCAAATGAAAATTGCTGTTAGTACACGGATGCCTCCAAAAGCTGAGGATGGGGCTTTGCTTTAAAAAGAAAAGCTGGCTGCTATGGGAGCATCCCATTGATGCAAAGGGATCGATTTCCGTAGCGTAGGCAGCTTGTCTGCCAGGGAAAGATTTGTCATGGAAATGCAAAAGTGGAATGCACCCGCTGCGATCATGATTATCTCTACCCATTCTTGAACGGCTGATAGTTGCCCGTTGTCTTTGGGTAAATTCTCTATGGGGATGTCTAGCATTCTTGCCTAGACTGAACTGACCATTCATTCACCCATGCTGCTTCCATGCTCTCCCCAACGGATTCTCCCAGCCGAATTTCTTTTTACAAATCCTTGATGGTGATGTTTGTGCTGGCAGTTGCCGCGTTTATTGTCGTGCCAAATTACCTGACCGGACAGTGGACATGGAACACCATCCAGGAACTCAACCATCTTCAAGAACTGCGGGTGATTCAACAAGAGGGAATTACGTTACCCGGATGGCGCACCGTCACCCAACAAACTGGCGAAATTGGTGGGCGCAAGTGGTCAATTCAGGGAATCATTCCAGATACGGTGAGCGAACCTGCAACGCCACAAAATACGGTATGGGTGTTATTGCGTCCTCAAACCTGGCATCAGGATATGCCACAAGTAGACTGGGTAGACATTCGCGGGTTTCAACAGTGGACAACGGACTCCAATCGATCGCTACGGTTTACCGTTCCCGATGTTTCTCCTGATGCTGTGGATCAGCAACCTGTTGCGATTAATGCTCGTTTTCTGCGCGGCTGGAATCAACAGCGAACCTATGCGGTTTTGCAATGGTATGCCTGGACAAACGGCGGCAATCCTGCTCCTAGCCAATGGTTTTGGGCAGACCAACGATCGCAATTGTTTCACCATACCCGCACCCCCTGGATTGCAGTGAGCCTGCTCATTCCCATCAAGCCCCTTGGCGAGATTGAAACCGTCCGATCGCAAGCAGCCGAGTTAGGGCAGTCGGTGCAAATCACCTTAACGGACAACGTTTTTGCAAAAAGCAAGGCTTAGCAAGCAGTTTGGCTTTTTTAAAGCATTATTTTTTTGAAGCACTAACTGTTTAGGACTTACGCAAAACCTTCATTTGTAGAGTGGGCACTGCCCACCTTACGCTAAATCTGGAGGTATGAAGCAGAGCCTACGTAAATTCTGTGTTTTCAATTCACTAATTCTCAAATTTCTTGATTCTTTGCCCATTCCCATGATATTCTCCCGTTTCCGCCCGATCGCCTTCTCCTTAGCGAGTTTTTACACCGCATGGTCAACGCTGCCGATCGCTATCCTGCTGTGGTTGGCGCAAGCGGGTCTATTTGGTTTACCTGCGGTTGGGCAGGCTGAAACTCAAACTGAACCCATCCCTTCTCCCAATATTTCTCCAAGCCAACAACTGCTAGAAGATGCACGGCAACGATTGATTGAGTCACCAGAAGGACTGCCAGAAGCAGAGGAGTTTGGCCAACCTGCTGTCCCGTCTAACGATGAATTTAACCAATACCGGCTAGGTCCGGGGGATTCGATTTTTGTAAATGTGCTGCGGTTTGCTGATTTATCGTTTCAAGGAACCCTGGATCTGGAAGGAAATGTAATTGTGCCATTGGCGGGAGCCTTATCCTTGGAAGGATTAACCGTAGAGCAGGCGCGTCAACAGATCCGGACGGCACTCGATCGGTTTGTGATTGATCCCCAGGTGGACGTGGTTCTGATTGCTCAGCGATCGGTGCAGGTGACAATCTTGGGGGAAGTCGTTCGACCAGGACTTTATCCTTTACAATCTCCTCAGCTTGCAACGGCTCTGGTTTCGGCAGGCGGAACCACTGGGCTGGCAGATTTGCGGATGGTCAGAATCCGTCGATCGTTTACCAATGGTGAAACCGTGGAGCAGGAATTTGACCTGTTTACGCCGCTTCGTGATGCGGTTGCTGTGCCCAATATTCAACTGACGGATGGCGATATCATCGTTGTGCCCACCCTGACAGAAGCCGATCGCCAGGACTACGACCGTGCCCTGATTGCGCGATCGACCCTTGCCCAACAGCAAATCAATATTCGCGTGGTCAACTATGCCGGAACCAGGGGCGGTGTCATTGGCAATTTGGCCCTGCCCAACGGCAGCAGCTTTGTGGATGCCCTCACTACGATTTCGCCGAGCCTCGACTCTGCCGACTTACGCAACATTGCCCTCATCCGGTTTGATGTAGAACAAGGACGCGCCGTGAGCCAGGAAGTGAATGGTCGAGATGCCCTCCGCGGCGATTTCTCCCAAAACCCAATGCTCGAAAATAATGATGTCATTATCATTGGACGAAACCTGGTTGCCCGAATTACCTATGCCCTCAATACCTTTACTCAGCCTTTTCGAGATGTTTTAGGCTTTCTGCTGTTTTTCGATTCGTTGGTTAACAGTGCAGATAACCTGTTCAGACCGAGTGGCAGTTCCAGCGATGAGTGATTTCATTTTGCTCCTGATACAAACCGTACAAAACTGGGAAATTTCAGATTAGCCTCTATTCTTTTTTCCCATGATTCCCCCCCTCCTTAAGCGATATCTCATTGCCCTCGATCGCCACAAATGGGCAGGGATAACCAGCTTTTTAGTGATTACTGGGCTATCAGGTGTGGTTGCCGCATTGCAGCCTCCTCCAGAAGATAGTTATGTGGCACAGGGAACTTTAGCGTACAGTGCCCCACCAGAAACTTTTTCGGCAACAGGAGCCGCTATTCAACAGCAGGCACAGTCTGTTACTAAGGAGGCTTTGCTATCGGGGACTGTGTTGGAGTTTGCTTCAGAGCAGCTTGCAGAACAGCAAATTGAAATTTCCCCCAGGGATTTGAGACAGACAGCACGAGTGAATACAAACCAGGGGGCAGAAACGCCAGCCGGTGCCACTCCTCCGGTGTTGCGAGTGTCGGTGGCCTATCCTGATACAGATGAGGCGCGATCGAGGGCTGTTGTCACTGCTTTGATGAATGCGATGGTGGAACAAAGCCGCCAGTTCAATGTCCAGCAACTCGATCGGATTTTGGCCAACCTGAACCAACTTCTACCCAAAGTGACGGGCGAACTGCGGGAAGTGGAGCGCAACCTGGAAGAATTTGTCCGTGTGGAAGGAACGGCTCTACAGGCGGCTCAAAGCGGTAATTTATTGGGGGCAATTACGTCTAGCCAGCAGCAGCAGCGAGAAATTCAGCTGGCCCTTTCTGGAATTGATGCTCAAATTCGCAGCCTTCAATCGCGGCTGGGACTCACCCCTGATGAGGCGTATGCGTCTTCTGCCCTCAGTGCCGACCCGATCATTGCTGACCTCCGATCGCAAATTTACCAGGCCGAAGTACAGCAAGAATTTTTATCTAATACGCTGCGCCCCGAACACCCGTCGATGGTGGAATTGCAAAGCCAGTTGGACACTTACAATCAATTGCTGCAAGACCGTGTGGCAGAAGTGATTGGCGGCGGACAGGCAGCCCCCTTGGTGGCGGGAAATGCTATCCGGCAGGCCAGCAGCCTTGATCCGGCACGGCAACAGTTAGCCGGAACATTAGTGAATTTACAAACGGAGCGGGAAACGCTACAGCAGCAGTTGGTCAATTTAACCCGCACCGAAAATGAACTGCGCCAGGAATATTCCAGCATTCCCAATAAACAGCTTGAACAGCAACGCCTAGAGCAGCAGGTCGCCCTCAAACGCACCTTTTATGACCAGATTCAGGCCCGCCTTGCAGATGTGCGGTTAGCCCAAGAAGAAACGGTGGGCAGTCTCGTCGTTGCCCAAGCTCCTCAATCGGAATTGCAACCCGCTACCGGGCCCACCAGCATTGTTATCCTATTGGTTGGCGGCTTTATTGGGATCTTTGTTAGCGGCGGATTGGTCATGCTATTGGGGTCGTTGGACTCTACATTCCATACATTAGAAGATGTCCAGGCGGCCCTGCGCCAGCAAGAAGTCCCTGTTTTGGGTTTGTTGCCTTCGCTGCCGTGGGAGGACGAGCCAGACGAATTGCCCGTAATTGAGCAAGCTGGCTCGCCTTACATTGAACCCTATGAGCGGTTACGCAGTAATGTGCGGCGGGCAGGTGGCGGCAAGGCATTAAAGCTGGTGTTGTTAACTAGTACTGCGGTTGGTGAAGGTAAAACTACAACGGCTTATAACCTGGGCATTGCTTCTGCCAGAGCCGGAAAGCGTACCTTAGTGATTGAAGCTGACCTGCGATCGCCTTCCTATGCCCGCTCCCTCGGACTGACCCTAGATGCCGCCAGCATCATGGAGCCGCTTCGCTACTACGGCAATTTGAGTGAATGTATTCGCCTCTCCTCGATCGAAAATCTTTACATTGTTCCGAGTGCTGGCCCCCAACGCCATGCTGCTGCTATTTTGGAGTCCAGTGAAATGCGTCGGCTGCTGGAGGATGCACGCGGTCGGTTTGATTGGGTGATTCTGGATACGCCAGCCCTCAGTCGCTACAACGATGCATTGCTATTAGAACCGTACAGTGATGGAGTGGCCCTGGTGACACGACCGAGCTACACAGAAGAAGGCTTACTGAATGAGATCACTCAAGAATTCATTGAATCTGAAGATATCAAGTTTTTGGGAGCCATCATCAACGACACAAACATTCCGATTCAAGAGCCAGAATTTGAGGAAGATGAAGAAGAACCGATCGAAGAATTTGAGCCAATACGGTTAGAAGTGGGCAGCGTTATCGCAGAAACTCCTCAGGGGAAGGGGGGGCATCGGTGATCCGGGTGCCAGGAAACTCTAGCTCCGTGGGGTTGGGCGGTTCATTCGGAATGATATATCGATCGCCCCATCCACCATTGCGGTCTTCTGGGCGTTGGGGAGGGGGAGCCGTGCTGCCGGAGGGGAGGGCAATCGCTAAGGTTTGTTGAATTTGGGCGTAGCGAAAACCTTCTGAGGTGCTGAGGATGGTGCCACCAGGAAAGCGAATCCCGCGTCGAGACAGATCCTGCTCTAATTTAGATAATTCATCGGCGGCAGAAAGCGTTGCCATGAAAATCACATTGGCTTCCGGTTGAAACGATACGCCAACTTGTGATTGCTCTAGCTGCCAGGCTTCTTGAAATCGTCCGTCTAAGGCGACTTTCCAGAGGTTAATATCGGCCTGCCATTCTCCCCCCTTCACGATCGCAGGCTGGTACGCGAGGATAGAGTAGGTTTGCTGGGAAGGATTCATTAACGAGTTGGCAGAAGATGAATTTGAAGATGAATCTTCTGATAGTAAATCCTCTGGTAGTAAATCCTCGGAATTAGCATTCTGCCTTTGATTCAGCCGATCGTCTAGCTGCAAGTACCGGACAGCCGCGATCGTAATTGGCGTATCGTTTGGCAGGTTCGCCCGACCGCTCACCGAATAAATACCAGGGGTATTGGTGGGTTCGACCTGAATGGCTAAATCTACTTCTGACCAGCGAAAGAAACCTGGGAATTGTACGGTTGCACACCCTGACAAGAGAAGCAGGAGGGCAAGGAATTGGACAACCCTGATCGATCGAATCAGATGCATGAAGGAGGCGACAGACATCTTAAGTTGCATAAACGCTATGGTGTTATTTTCTAAGTCATCCTTCTTGCTATTTATTGTCTAACCAGGAATGCAGAGATAGCACTTTATATTTTTTTAATCCACCCGTTCTATCCTTTGTCATAGCTTCACAACGATGTTCAATCAAATACCAGACAATCAATACAAAAGCGGTCTAAATCAAAGGAGTTCAAGCTGTATTTAAGGTAATGCTTAAAGTTTTCAGCAACTTTACTGAGCACGATCGGCTTCTTTATTAGGGCTTTACAGACGGGTGCTATAAGTAAATCAGAGAAGGTTTTCAGAAGCATAATTTGAATGCTCAAGCTCTAGACCAAGCTCTTAATTGTCAGAGCAGTAATCAGGGGATGCAGCTTTTTAGGATGAGCGAGAAATCGTTGGCTTTGACTCTTCAACCTGTCGCCATTCCAACCAAAATTACAGTCTTTCCTGATGGAATGCGATCGTTAGAGGATGATCTGAAAAAATCGCCAACTTTGGATGCCTGAAATTGTCACAGTTTGCGTAACGTCATTACTTAAGCGTTGCTCTCGTCGCTCAGTGGCATCTACCCCTTGCATCATGAAGTCTCAGCCGGTTTTCAGCATTGTAATTTTGTGTGGATGATTGAGTGATTTATGGCACATGTTGCATTCAATGCTGACGGTGGAGCAGGTATCTACCACTAGAGATTTAGCCACACAAGGTTCAACCATCAGAGATTGAATTTACTCCCTGTTGAAGACATAACGCAAGAGTAATTTCGCTGCTGCAAGAATTCCCAATTGTTCATTCATTGGGGATGACGCTGTTGTGTGTTTCGCGCTTAATTTGATTCAACTTTGACTTAAAGACTCAAATGAATGCGGCATAACACGGTTCAGTGCATTTAAGCTTGGCACTCAGACTCTACCCTTTAGCACTTTGATATGGATTTACACCTCAAGCCGATCGAACCTCGATCGCACTCTGCATCACCATCCTTCATGTATCTGCGGGTGCTGCTTTCCATTAGTACCTCTTCCGTTGGGGGATTGCTGCTGCTAGGAGAGAACCCAGTTCAGGCGTATCCCGTACAGCCTAACAGTGAATCGGTAAACGTTAACGCGATCGACATCACTACAGTAGAGAACGAAATTGCGACGATCGAAACCATTGAATCTGTAGACAATTCAGAAAATAGTGGTGATTTATATGAGTTTGATCTGAGGTTCATTGATTCTAACAATGAGGAATTTCAGGCTGAACCAGACATAGATAGTAAAAATGAAATTCGCTTTGTTCGATCGACGCTAATTTCAGAATTTAACCATTCAGATTTAGAGCAATCAGAACTCCCTAGCTTAGACTCATCTACTGTAGACTTTACAGATGAAAGTTTGCAAGCTTTTTTTCAAACTGAGGATGAGCAAACGGATTGGGTAGCGTGGTTTGATCACGTTCAAGCTGTTAGTCAGGAAGCACCAGAAACAGCATTAGATTCGGCAACAGTTTCTGAATCCTCAAATCATTCAGCGAATCAATCAGAGGCATACGAGACAAATGCAGCGGCTCTTTTAGCGGAACCCCTCAACGCCCAGTCGATCGAATCAGCAGTAGAACCGATTGTTACTGAATCGGAACAACCGATCGACTTAGCACCGCTCACTCTCAATCTACAGGGCGTATACCTGCTGCAAGGAGACGAGTCATCGGCGCGGGCTCGCCTTTCCGGGAGCTATGCCTTTACACCGAATGTTCTCCTGGGAGCCACACTCGACCTAACCACAGGCGATGCTTTCACCAATTCACCTGAAGACGGATTTGACTTGAATGAGCTATTTGTCACCGTCTCTCCATCCACTGTGCCAAACCTCCGCTTCACCGTTGGCATGATTGATCTGACCTCCTATTTCGATCGCAATAGCTTTGCCAAAGATGCAGCAACCCACTTTTTCAACCCAGTGTTTCAAACGAATCCGGCTTTGGCGGCGGCAGGGCTGGGTTCGCGTCCGGGTATCTTGGTGAACTGGGATGTGGTAGACAATCTCATCCTGCGGGGGGCTGCTTTCTCATCCGATCGAGACTTGGGAGATTTCACCTTTGACAGTGCAGCGGCTGAAGTGGGCGTTCGGCTGGGCAATGCCATTATTCGCGGCACCTATGTCAACAGTCGGGATGCAGGACGGCAAAGCGGCTTTCGAGAAATCTTTCAGTTTGAGAGAGGCAATGATGCGTTTGGCATTCTCTCTGGCGATCGGGAAGTGGCCTATGGCGTGAATGCTGAGGTGTTCATTCCTGAAGTAAATATGGGACTGTTTGCCCGCTATGGTTGGTACGAAAATCAGACCCTTGGGCGGAACGGCAATACCTACAGTTTTGGTGCGAATCTGCTGGATTTGTTCTTTGCAGACGATCGGCTGGGCTTAGCCTATGGGCGCGAGTTATCCAACAACAGCTTGCGGCGCGATCGAGGAGACGAAATTCCGGATGTGTTTGAAGCCTTCTATGATGTGCGGCTAACGCCCAATCTGCGGGCTGGGGTGACACTTCAGGGACGGGATGCCTGGTCAGAAACTGTTCTCGGCTTAAGGGTTCGAGCCGATTTGAACTTAGCGGGACTGTGGAGGTAGAGCAATGGGGCAATTCATTAAGGGGCAAGGAATGAAGAACTATCCTCGCTGGATTTCAATGCTGAGTGGAGTTGGGATTGCGGCTGGAATGACGCTGGGGACGATCGGCTTTACCCTGAGCCAAGTTCATGCCCAAGTGCGACCAGCGATCGTATCAGAAGGCTACACCTTGCTAGAGCGGGGCTGGGTGGGGGATGCGAT
>PVWD01000046.1 GCA_003003615.1 filamentous cyanobacterium CCP2
AGATGTGTATAAGAGACAGCCCTCACTCCTCATCCCCCACTTCCCCCTCCGGCAAAATCCGCAAGCGAATCATCCGTGAAAAACTGCTGTCCTGATCGCCTAAACTCACTTCTAGCAGTTCATTGGATAAGGGCGCGAGGTGAGACAGGAGCGATCGCAAATTTGGTGTACTGGAGCCACTGTCGAGGTAGACTCGTTCAGCGAGGCTGTTGAGGCGTTTCCAAGTGGTGTAGAGCTTGACGATCGTTTGTTCCAGTTGGGAAGCTTGATTGACTAAATCCGCAGTGCTGTTGAGACATCCAATGCGCAGAGCTTCCTCCAGAGCAGATTCTAAATCCAGTGATTCCTGGTCAAGTACCTGAACCTGTTGGGCAGCAGATAGATACTTTGCCAGATATCGAGCCGAATTGGTGACTTGCTTCACCGTATCCACATCGGGACTTTCCGCCACTTCCGCCTTGAGGGTAGCTTGATGGGATTCGGGTAGCTTTTCCATTTCTTTGACCAATGGAGTTAAGTAGCGGGTGGGAATGGTGCTGTTGGCGGCTTTCTCTTTGACGGATTCCGGCAGCAGGTCAGAGGACATAGTTGTCCACTCATCGTTAAGCTGGCGCACATCTCGACGGGTAATCTGAGGACGGTTTCCAGAAGGAGAACTGGAAGCGTCTAACTCTTTCACCCGATCGCTAATCATTTGCTGCACTTCTGGGGCAGCCTGAGCCGTTTCCACGAAGGCGCGTTTGCTGAAGTGGTTCACCTCGTCTGGTTCTAAAACGCCCTGTTCCAGTAAATCATCAGCACTGTTGGCTAGCTCAATCAACGAGTAGGCCTGACTTTTACTAATTTCCTGCTCCTTCAGCCAATTTAGGAACCCAATGCCTCGTCCATCACCGCCTCGCTTTTCCCGATCGCGCACAGCTCGCAAGATTCGTCCCCGCCAAATATCCGTCTGAAGGTCAAACCGATCGCAGACCTGCCAGGCCATCTCAATTTGCCGTTGAAATTCCTGCTCTGAGATTTGCTCATCTTCTGGGTCAGGCACTTGAAAATTGAGATCACTCAGATCAATACCATTACCCCAGTCCTGTGGATCAGACGATCGAACCAGATGCAGGGAACTATGAGCCGTGTCAGCCATATCCGTTGAGCGAAGCGCGTGAACCATGAACCGTGCCACAAAACAGCCCGATCATTATGCCATGACTTTTAAAAAGCACAACAGGCAAAAACGCTGGATTTAGGAGCAGGAGTGATAAGACTTGCTAAGGGTAGTGTCGAGGACGAAGTTTTTGAGCGGAGCATCGCATGGGTCACACGGGATGAGGTCATGCCCCACCGCTAAATGCCCTTTACGATCGCTTGACTAAACTTTGCAGAAAAATAATCTGCGAACTCCTTTCTGCGATCGTCCGGTCGCTAGTATGAAAATCTAAATGGGTGCAAATCACAGCTTTTAGTCAGCTTTATTGATATATAAAAACTGAAACTGCTCAAGTTCTCAAAAATATATTTGCAAAAGAAATTCTCAGTTGTATTGAATCGGCTTCAAGCAAGCTTAGAGGAGTGAACCTTCTGTCAATCCACCATCTCGTAATTCACGATGCCAACGATTAAACTCACCCGCAGGGCAATTAAAGATCTCAAACGGTTATCTGAGCAAACGGGCTTACTCAAAGTACCCGATCTACTTGCTGATTTGCAACAGCGTGTTCGCAAATATGACATTTGCCCTTTAGACGGCAACAACGAAGGGTTACAACGGTCTAAACACGATCGCCTGCGTCTGATTTTTCAAGATGAATCAGCCGATGTTGTGATCAAAGCCGTCAAGCTGAGAGACGATCGAACATACAAACACAATTACAACTCACTATCAGCACTGCCAAGATATGAATGGCACGGTGAACAAGGTGGAGATTGGCTGCGGTTTGTGACAGGTTCCTATCGTTATTCCCCAATCCTTACAGAGGCACAAAGGAGCGATCTCAGCCGCACTGATTGGCATCAAGGAAAATGCAGTATCTCATTAATTCAAAATCCACCAGGAACGGGAAAAACCCTAACTGCACTGCTGCGAGCCTGCGAATATTATCAAGAAAATAAAGATATTATCTTCATTGTTCCTCGTCCTCTGATTCAAGATCTAGAAAAATTTAAACCCTATCAAAACCTCGATCGCAACCAGCCAAATCGGTTCTTTTTAGGAACATTTTGGGAGTGGATTGCTGAGCTGTATCCAGAGCGAAAAATTGCGACCGTTGAAGAAGAACTAATTGCATTTCGTCAGGTATTTAAGCAAAGGCGCAACAAGAAAAATTCTCACCAAAACAATCAACCAATTAGCCATAAAGATGTATTACTCTATCAAGCATTTGTATTAAATCAATCTAAAATAAGACAAGACAAAAACCCAATTTATCGAGACAATCTTGAGCGAATTGAGTATTTGCGCGAATCGGTCAATCCATTTGCATGGTACGCTGCATTAGGAGAAAAACTGAGTCGATGGCAAGCAACTCAACAAATCCAAAATAATCAGCTTCAACCCATCGCAAACTGCACCTCTCCGGAGGGAGTGTTCATTTTTGTTGACGAGGCGCAGGACTATTTGCTGTCAGAATTGAAAACCTTGTTTCACTTGGGGCGAACATGGAATATATCCCATCCCGTCCAACTCTGGCTTTTTGGTGATCTCAATCAACGAATTCAGCCTGTAAATTTTACATGGGGAAACCTAGAGTTAGAAGAAGTGGAGGTTCTTGAACCTCGTTGGCAAAACTTTCGGAATTCAAAGCGAATTTTAGAATTTGCTAATCTATTTCTACAATTGAAAGCGCGATTGTCTTATGCTTCAGGCACTAAATGGTCAGCCATTCCTGGCGATCCAGAACTTGCCTATGAAGAAGGTGATTCTGTTCGTTTAATTGTTTACAACTCTAAACAGGAAGCCTATTATTTTCTGGAACAGTTACAGCAAAAAACCTGCACCGATCGCTCATTGGATCAGTCTATAAATTCCAATCGATCGCTGTTACAAGAGCTTTCCCGCCAAGTTAAAGTTTTGGTTTCTGATGCAGCTGATCCTCACTATCAGTCTACTCAAGAAGTTGAATTTTTAACGGTTGAACAAGTTAAAGGGCGAGAGTTTGAGTCAAGTATTGCTTTTTGCCTGTTTGATGCACAGCCGCTCAGCCAGGGGCAAATTTACCAATGGTATACGCTGTTTACTCGGACTCGATCGCGCCTTTTGATCGTGGCAACACGCCAGGAAATTGAAGCGATCGGGGCACATTATTTTAGCGATTGCCAAATCATTGAACCGCATGATGCAATAGCGATTCATCAAACGATTCAGTGGATTGCTTCAGCAATCAGTGATGCTGATGCGGCGGAAAGAGTGGAGTATGTGAAGCGACAAATCCTGAAAAGTTTTGAGCAACCACTCCAGCTTTACTGGGATATGTATGACATTCTGCGATCGATTGGGCTGAGTGGGGAAGACCTTCGTTGTTTTGAAGAAGCGCATCAGTTAATTGAAACCTTGAGAGCGCACCCCCTAGAAGAGCTAGAACGTGAACAGATTGCAGCTCGTTCTACTCGTATTCCGACGATTTCTTTACAGTGCTTAATTTTGCGATCGATGCATCGCTCTTGGGATGCGGTCGCAGTTGCAAGCCAGTTAATTGGAACCGATGATGCCGAATATCAGCGAATCCTTCAGTGTATTGCTGCTGATTTGGAGCAAAAAGGCTTATTCTATGAAGCTGAGCGGGTGAGAGCCAAATTTGTAGAAACTGAAACAGAATATCCTTACCCAGAATTGCTGAACGGTTCTGGAAAGCTATTGCCATTGATTTATGATGCGTTGAGCGATCGGCTATCTTACCTTGAAGAACGGGAAATTGCCCTGCTAGAGTCTTCCCCTGATTGTTAATGGTTTTTAATTGAGTCCACCTGTTGGCAAACTTTGTTACCTAAGTTGTGAATTGGAAAAGTCCTTATGAGTGAGCAGCCTGCGACAATCAGCGACTTGGAAACCCTGGAAGCATTAAGAAAGCTAGAAGCATTAATCCAAAATGCCTACAGCCGATTAGAGCAGCTTCTCGCAACCGTGCAAGACTATGAAGCAGCACAAGAATTACTCCAAGAATTGCGCCAGAGCCAAGCTGCCCTCGAAACCAGTTGGCAGCATCTTGCAGAAGCAACAGTCCAACTTCAAACACAGCAACAAACTCTGGAAAGTTCTACAGGTGAGGCTCAGGCAACCATCGAAGCCTTTGTTCCCTTGATTGAGGAAATTCGGGCATTAGGAGGAGCAGCCAAGCTCCAAGAGCAAATTCAACTCCTAAAAACGGCTTTAGAAGCAAGCGAAAACAGCCTTAACCGATCGCAGCAAGACCCCTATCAATCGATTTCAACCGAACTTCAACAGGTTTCAGGGCAGATGAGCCACCTTCGCCAAACCCAGAAGCACCTCATATTTGCCACGATGACGATCGCCATCATTGCTCTGATTGGCTTATTGACCTGACTGGTTTATTGACCTGATTCGCTGATTGTCCGAATCGGCTAACTTCCCCCGATCGCCTGCACCACCCACCGCAGAATCAGCACAGACACCACCAAGCTGGCCGCAAGTGCAACAAACAAGCCTAAAATCAGCAAAAGTCCAAATTGATGATTAGGCTGATAACTTTGCTGGGGCAGATTCAGGTGGGCTTCCAGCAGTTTTACGTTGCGAGCGTTTGCCTTCCAGGCGGCATCAAACACATCTCCCGCCATGGGCACCGTTCCGACGATCGTTTCCATCAAAATATTGCCAGCCATTTGCACCAAAACTGACCGACTAACCCCCAAGCGGGCGGCTTCCAGCACAATCGTGCATGACAAGATCATCCCCGCCACATCTCCACCACCAGGAATTAGCCCAATTAAGGGGTCAAGCCCAATGCGGTAATGAATAATCGGAATTTCGATCGCATTATCTAAAAGAAAGCTCAGCCGACGCAAACGAGTTAACCGAGCATGGGTCGCAGGGGCGGCCGTTTCAGCTTTGGCAAGGGGACGATCGGCGGGACGGTCGGGCATAGGTTGTAATAAATCGGTTCTGGAAGATAGGCTAAGAGATTATGTCCTTAATCTGTGTCTGCCACAAGACAGAATCCACCCTTGATCATTCCTGCTGCTGCCCAAATTTTGCTCCTCGCTGCTGGTTTAGATTATCTCGTTGGCGATCCCTGGAATTGGCTACATCCAGTTCAGGTGATGGGCTGGGGCATTCGTCACTATACAGATTTCGTGCTGAAACGATGGGATGAGCCAATTACCCAACGGATTGCTGGAATTGGATTGACGATCGGACTGATGAGCTTGAGTGGGTGGCTTGGATGGTTACTCATTTGGCTGGCAAACTCGGTGCATCCCTGGTTGGGGGTAGCTGTGGCCAGCATCATACTGGCTAGTTGCTTTGCCGGACGGAGCCTGCGCCATGCGGCTGAAGAAGTTCTAACCCCCCTTCAACAAGGCGATTTGGAAACGGCGCGATCGACCCTCAGCCGATACGTGGGGCGGGATACGGATGACCTTTCAGAAGCAGAAATTTTGAGAGCGGTTCTGGAAACCGTCACGGAAAATGCTGTTGATGGCGTGATTGCTCCCCTGTTTTGGGCGATCGTTGGAGCCTTCACCCCCTGGGGTAGCGTCCCCTTTGCCCTGGCCTACAAAGCCGCCAGCACCCTGGATTCAATGGTGGGCTACCGAGAAGCCCCTTACACGAACCTGGGCTGGTGCAGTGCCAAATTAGAAGACCTGCTCACCTGGATTCCCTGCCGTCTCTCTGTCTTCTCCCTGGCGTTATTATCGGGCAAACCCCTTCACGTTTGGCGACTTTGCCACCGAGATGCTCCCCAAGACCCCAGCCCGAATGCTGGATGGAGTGAATGTGCCTATGCTGCGACTTTAGGCGTACAAGTGGGTGGCATAAACCGTTACCAAGGTGTTGTAAAACACAAGCCCTTACTGGGTGAGCCATTTCGTCCGATCGCACCAGGTGTGATTCGGCAAGCAATGGGGTTAACTCGGCTGAATTTGCTGATAGGGCTGGCGATCGGCGTAATCTTGCTTTGCCTTTGAGTCGGTATTTGGTCAATGCAATCGGGCGATTATCCATTGGCAGGAGGCAAGATGTCTACGCTACGAATGACCGGATTAAATTCTTAATCACATAAACTGACTCGATCGGGCGATTATCCCATTGGCAGGCAAGATGCCTGCGCTACAAATGACCGGATGATTAAACCACACCACTCCCCATTCCCTACTCCCCACTCCCCACTCCCCACTGTGTCTATCCATCTGAAAACGGCTGTAACTTCCAACTCGCTCTCAAGAAAGCTTAAACTGGCTAAATCGCCCTCTTTACTTTGAACTCTGAGCGAATTCTGTGAATCTTCCTTCTTTTATCTGGCTGTGGCGCATTGCTGCCTGGTCAATGGGGTTATCGGTAACTGCTTATTTCCTCCTGGCAATGACGGGAGGATGGATGTTTTTTGCCCGTCAAGCGAGCCAGCCGCGTCCGAAATGGCTGCGTCCTCTGCATTATGCGATCGGCGGCACAATGGTTTTCCTGGTGGTGCTGCTGCTCAGTATTGGGCTGGTTGGCACGATCGGCTATTACGGCAACTTAGGACATTCGGCTCACCTTCCAGCAGGGCTAACCGTCGTTGCGTTGACGCTGCTTTCTGCCTGGAGTGCCACCCAAATCAGCCCTAAACGCCCCTGGGCCCGATCGCTCCACCTTGGTACGAATGCGGTTTTGTTTTTGGGATTTGCGATCGTTTCTTTGACGGGATGGACAATTGTGCAAAAGTATTTACCGTAGATCAGCAGTAAAACTTACCCTTAGTGTATTTTCATAGGGCTTTTGGTGCATTTTCATAGAACTTATGAAGAAAGCCAAAATTTCTGTTCTCTTCCCCATAAGGGGGATGACAGGAAAGGTCGATGCTACATCCCTGTACGAATGCAGCAATCTGCGGTAGCATCCACGCGGGAACGCAAGCACAATTGTCAATCAATATACATTCCAACTATGAATCGTTCTGCTTCTCTCGCACAAACCTTTGCCCAAAAAAGCGATCGGCTTTCCCTGGGTGAGCAGTATCAACAAATTCGCCAACTGAGTGAACAAATTTGTCAGCCCCTCGAAATTGAAGACTATGGGATTCAAACCATGCCCGATGTTAGCCCACCAAAGTGGCATCTGGCCCACATTACATGGTTTTTTGAAACATTCCTACTCACGCCTTATTTGCCGAATTACACCGTATTTCATCCGCAGTACGGCTATTTGTTCAACTCCTATTACGAAGCGATCGGGGAACGGCATCCTCGCCCCCAACGCGGTTTACTCTCTCGTCCAACGGTTGAGGAGGTGTATCGTTATCGGGCTTACGTGGATGAAGCGATGCAGCAACTGATTGCAGAACAGGCTGGACATGCAGAAGTGGAAGCCTTAATTACGCTGGGACTACACCACGAACAGCAGCATCAGGAACTATTATTTACAGACTTAAAGCACATCCTGGCAACGAACCCTTTGCACCCTGCCTACTGCGAAATGGCTCGTTCTCAGTCTCAAGCTGGATCGGCTCAGTCAGAAAACTGGTTAGACTATCCCGGTGGGCTATATTCGATCGGGTATGCGGGGGAAGAATTTGCTTTTGACAATGAGAGTCCACGCCATCAGGTTTATCTTCAGGATTATTATTTGGCGGCCCGTTTGGTGACAAATGGCGAATATCTGGAGTTTATGCAGGCAAAAGGATACGAAACCCCAGAACATTGGCTTTCAGAGGGATGGGCAACGATTCGATCGCAAAAGTGGGATGCTCCGCTTTATTGGGAGCAAATTGACGGGGAATGGTGGGTGATGACTTTGGCAGGGTTGCAACCCCTCAATTTGAACGAACCCGTTTGCCATGTCAGCTTTTTTGAAGCGGATGCCTTTGCACGTTGGGCAGGAAAACGGCTCCCTACTGAGGCAGAGTGGGAAGTGGCGGCAGCTTCTGTCCCTCTGGACGGCAATTTGCTGAATACGGGCAATTTACATCCCGCTCCGGCGGCTGGTGTGACGCGCCCCGATCAGCTTTATGGCGATGTCTGGGAATGGACGCAGAGTGCCTATTCTCCCTATCCTGGCTTTAAGCCCGCAGAAGGGGCGATTGGGGAATACAACGGCAAATTTATGTGCAATCAAATGGTGTTGCGGGGCGGTTCTTGTGTGACTCCAGTGGATCATGTGCGTCCGACCTATCGCAATTTCTTTCCAGCTTCAGCCCGTTGGCAGTTCTCAGGCATTCGGCTAGCGCAGTAAATTTTAGATTTTGAGTTTTGGGTTTTGGTGATGTTTCTGTTTGCTATCAGATTCATCTCAAGTTTCTGAATTGGGTTCCAAAATTCTTCATTCATTGAGACTTATGCAACTGGCGATGTTATCCACCAGGGTAGGAATATTCCATGCCTGATTACAGTGGTGCATTCAGCCATGAAATGGGTGTCTAGGTGTTGTAACCTTCTCACCATTACAAGCCAAACTTTTCTTGAGGATATCTCTAATGATTTCAGCAACCCATGTTGCCCCCCATGTTGCTCTTTATGATTTGCATCCTCCGTTAGATGACTTTCGATCGGAAGTATTGCACGGTTTAATGCAGCCCCAAAAGTTCTTCTCGCCCAAATTCCTATACGACAAGCGAGGAGCTGAACTGTTTGATGCCATTTGCACATTGGATGAGTATTATCTCACCCGCACTGAAATGGCGATTCTTCGTACCCATGCCTCAGAAATTGCTGAATTAATTGGCGATGGAGCATTGATTGAGTTTGGGAGTGGCAGTAGTCAAAAAATTCGGATCTTATTGGATGCCATGCCGCAACTGCCAACCTATGTGGCTTTGGATATTTCTAAACAGCATCTTCAGGAATCTTGTTTGGATCTGGTTGCAGCTTATCCAGGGCTGGAAACGATCGCCATTTGCACCGACTATACTCAGCCGATCGCCTTACCTAAGATTCCCCATTTGCAAGCGAAACACAAGGTTGGTTTCTTTCCTGGTTCTTCGATCGGCAACTTAGAACCGAATGAAGCAGTGAAGTTTTTGAGAAACGCTGCAACTTTACTTCAGCCCAAGGGTAGCTTATTGATTGGTGTGGACTTGAAGAAGAGTAAAGAGATTCTTGAGCCTGCGTATAATGATGCAAAAGGAATTTCTGCTGACTTTGCCTTGAACATTCTGGTGCGAATGAATCGAGAACTGAACGCTGATTTTAATTTGAACCAGTTTCGCTATGATGCGTTCTACAATCCGATCGGCCGCATTGAAATGTATATTGTCAGCCTTGCGGATCAGGTGGTTCATTTAGATGGAACTGAAATTTCCTTCAAAAAAGATGAAACCTTACGCACAGAATATTCCTACAAATATAGCACTGAGGAATTTCAAGACCTGGCGCGATCGGCTGGCTTTGTCTCTCAGCATGTTTGGACAGATGCAGCGCAACTGTTCAGCGTTCATTATCTGAGTCTCGTCTAAGTCGTTTTTTGAAAGGGCAGATCACTGCGTCTGCCCAGCCATCTGCTCAACGCGATATAGTAGCAAGTGAGAACTGCCCAAAATTCAGGAGAGTGTAGCTTGTGAAACAGCAACAAGCCGAGAATATTAAAACGATTATCGCAAGTGCGCTTTTAGCTCTGCTGGCGATCGTAGTCCTCAATGGGTTTATTATCATCAACCCTGGGCAGGCCGGTGTAATCAGCGTTTTGGGAAAAGCCAGAAGTGGGGCCCTCCTGGAAGGAATACACTTTAAGCCACCGCTTATTTCCAAGGTAGATGTTTATGATGTCACTGTACAAAAATTTGAAGTTCCGGCTCAAAGTGCAACACGAGATTTGCAAAATTTAAGTGCCAGTTTTGCCATTAACTTTCGGCTTGACCCAACCGAAGTGGTAACAATTCGACGCACTCAGGGGACGCTCCAAAATATTGTTGCCAAAATTATTGCGCCTCAAACTCAGGAATCCTTCAAAATTGCCGCCGCTCGCCGCACTGCGGAAGAAAGTATTACTAAGCGGAATGAGCTAAAGCAAGATTTTGATGAGGCTCTGGGAGAAAGATTGCTGAAATACGGCATTCTTGTACTGGATACAAGCGTGATTGACCTAAATTTCTCCAGGGACTTTGCTCAGGCCGTTGAGGATAAGCAGATTGCCGAACAGCGGGCCCAACGTGCTGTATACGTTGCTCGTGAAGCAGAGCAGGATGCCCAAGCGGAAATCAACCGTGCAAAGGGTAAAGCCGAGGCACAGAGACTACTGGCTGAAACTTTGAAGTCGCAGGGAGGACGGTTGGTGTTGCAGAAAGAGGCGATCGAAGCTTGGCGTGAGGGTGGGGCGCAGATGCCTAGAGTGCTGGTGACAAGCGGAGGCTCGAATTCAAGCGTTCCTTTCTTATTCAATATTGGTGATGTGGCACAGGATGAAGCGAGTGCGGAATGAGCCATTTAATGAAAATTGAATAGGCTGTAACTCTTGTAGGGTAGGCATCTTGCCTGCCCAGTCAACCTCAAAAAACGATCGCACAGGTGATTGAATCCAAAGTTCTAAGTGTTGCTAAAGTGTCTCATAATCCACTGCACCCAAAGCCTTGAGCGTCGTTTTTTGAGCTGCTGTTAACCCAGTCACCCCCGTAATATTCATCCCTTCGTAGGGGCGATCGGCTCTCAAAACCTTTAAGCATTTACCCGTCTCTGTATCCCATAAGCGAATTGTTTCAGCAGCACTGCTACTTGCTAGAATTTCACCTTGAGAATTGAAATCAAGTGATAACACCCAATCTGTGTGTCCTATCAACGTTTTCAAACGTTTTCTGGTTTGCACATCCCACAACGTTATTGTAGAGTCAGCACTGCTGACAGCAAGTCGATCTCCCTTGGTGTTGAAGCGAAGCGATAGGATTTGGTTGCTATGTTCCTGAAAAGATGCAAGATGTTTTCCGGTTTGGATATCCCATAGTTTCACCGTATGGTCAGCACTACCACTAGCCAAAAATTTCCCATCTGGGCTGAGACGAATTAAGCACATCGAACTTAAACGATCGTCGATCGTTTGCAACAGTTTTCCGGTTTGGACATCCCACAGTTTTACCGTATGGTCAGCACTACCACTGGCTAGAAATTTCCCGTCTGGGCTGAAGTCCACCGACATGACCCAATTTGTATGCCCATACAACGTCCTTAAAGATCTTCCGACCACCTTGCTTGAACGTTTTAGAACAGAAACATCCCACAGCTTTATCATATGGTCTTCACTACTACTTGCAAGCAAAGTTCCATTTGGACTAAATTGCACTGACCAAACCAGATAAAGATGTTCCTCTAATGTGTCCAGTAGTTCTCCTGTTTCGATATGCCATAGTTTTACCGTATGGTCAGCACTACCACTGGCTAGAAATTTCCCGTCTGGGCTGAAGTCCACCGACATGACCCAATCTGTATGCCCCTTCATGGTTTTCAGCAGTTTTCCGGTTTGGACATCCCATAGTTTCACTGTATGGTCATCACTGCCGCTGGCCACTAACGTCCCGTCTGGACTGAAGTAGACGGATGAAATCCAACTATCATGTCCCTTGAGAACCTTGAGCAGTTGCCCAGTTTCCACGTCCCATAGCTTTACCGTCTGGTCAGTGCTACCACTTGCTAGCAACGTACCGTCTGGACTGAAGTGAACCGACCAAATCCAATCTGTGTGCCCCTTCAAAGTCTTGAGAAGTTGCCCAGTTTGAACATCCCATAGCTTCACCGTCTGGTCAATGCTGCCACTGGCTAACAACGTGCCGTCTGGGCTAAAGTGGACTGTCCATGCAGAATTTGTGTGTCCTTCTAAAGTCTTGAGAAGTTGCCCAGTTTCCACGTCCCATAGCTTTACCGTATGGTCAGCACTGCTACTGGCTAACAACGCGCCGTCTGGGCTGAAGCAAACAGATACAACCCACATCTTTTCTGGAATAGTTTTTACAAGATTTCCTGTGCGAGTATCCCACAGCATGATTGTATGGTCAGCACTGCTACTGGCTAACAGCGTCCCATCTGGGCTGAAATGGATGGATGTAACCCAACTCCCATGTCCCTTCATTAATAAATTTGCTTGATAATCTGATGTACGCCAGATTTGAATTCTTCCGTTATATTCTCCTGTTGCAAGGTAACGCCCATCTGGACTAAACCTTACGGCAAAGACAGCACCAAAAAGTTGAGCAAAGTTGGGCTTGATAAATCTTGAATGGCTAAAATTCACTCGATGAAGATTGATCTGTTGTAAATAGGCATATTGGATTGTTAAGTTGGAAAAATCAAATTCACTTAAATCGAGTCGAAGATAATTACATAGATTAATAAGGTTTCCTGCACTATATCCATGTTGTTCTTCGTTCAACGATCGCGTTTTGCTAAGAATTTTTAAAACTAGTTGTTTCAGCGTATCTTGAAGTCGATATTTTGCATAGATTTGTTCGGCTATTGCTCCTAAAATCAATCGAATTTGGCTTTCTCTGACATACTCCTTAACGGTTGTTTTAATCAGCGCATATTGGTTAAATAATAAAATTTTTTGAGTGATTAACTCGGTTGAAATCTCTTTTACTAACCGATCGGTAATATATTCCATCACCACAGATTGCTGTGTATAGTGACCCGATCGCTTTTCAATTAGGCTGCGCCAGCTTAAAGATTCTAATGCTTCTAATAAATGAGTCCGCGATACAGATGGTTTAATATCTTCAGACAATTCAGCAATGCTTGTCCATTCTCGGTTAATCGCAAGCCAATACATTACACTTTGCTCTAAGAGTGTTAGCCGTTCAAACTGTTGATCGAGCAGGCGACGAACACCATTAAATACCAGTGTGCCTTCTGCTAAAAAAGTGTCAATCCTGCCATCAAATAACTCTTGAATGGTGGTAGAGACAATCTTGAGAGCAAGCGGATTATTTCCATAGGACTGGCATAGCTGCTGCTGTTGATCTACTGAACCAGATAGACCTTTGGTTTGCAGTAATGCTTGCCCCACGTCAGGCGAACCGTCTAAAACCAGCGATCGCACTGCCCAATCATCACCCTCTAACGCCGCAATTTCTGAAGGCTTTTCTCGGCTGGTAAAAATGACGCTACTTTGATGATTCGCTTCCCCCAATACCTGGAGTAAATCACCATAGTCCTGATATCCCTCCCGAAACTGCCCCGCCCGATCGCCCGCTTGCAACACTGTTTCTAAATTATCCAAAATGACCAAACAGCGATGGGTTTGCAGCCAGTAAAGTAGGCGATCGATGTTGATTTGCGTGTCGGTTTGGTCTGAAAGAAACAGAATCAAATCGCTCAAAAGAGTTTCTAAGGGGGGAGCATTACGGAGCGATCGCCAGATGACATATTTAAAGGGGTTCGTCTCGTTTTGGCAGGATTTTAACCTTGAGTCTGCCGCACTTGAAAGAGGTAATTCACCTGCAAGCTGTTTTGCTGATTTGGCAACTAATGTGGTTTTACCCACTCCGCCAATGCCTAACACTGCAATTAGTCGGCAGCGATCGGTTAAAGTCCACTGCCTGAGTTGAGCAAGTTCTTGTTCATATCCGCAAAAGAAACTGACATCAACAATCTCACCCCAATCGCAAATCGAACTAAAGGTTGGAGCCTGCTGAAAGGATTCTGATGCAGCATCAGCGTTTTTAATTGCCTTAAGTTTTGCGAGATTCTTATGTTTAGAATCATTATGCTTCGATTCATGCCATCGACGTTGCAATGCTGATTTAAAGTTCGTTTTGCTAACAGGTTCCCCAAGTGCTTGACTCAACATCTGCCAAAACTGTGGGCCGACGGTTCGGGCTAAATAGCTGACGGAATACTGGTTGGCTTCACTAATTTGCTCGTAAGTTTGACCTTGCCACGCTCCTTTAAGCATCAGCATTTCAACGTTATTCAAATGTCTACCACAATCAGCAAACACCGCAGCATCTACGATGTTGAAGGCTTGCTCAAAGTCCATTGTTCTGATTTGGAGATTAAATTGCTGTCAAAATTATACGAGGTCATCCTAGGTTCTCCCTCATCCGATCGGGTGTCTTTATATTTCAAGTGCGAGTTCCTGAGAAAACCTGAGTTTGTTCTAGATCCCTGACATCGATTCATGAGGAACTACGAAGTTTTCTGTAACGACGATTCTCGGCACTGCCCATATTGTAGAAACTGTGAACGGTGAATGCGATGGTCTGGTTGAACAAACTAGAATTCATCGTTCCCTCAAACTAATTACCTTGTCATCGCAAATCAAAGCCGCAGTTCATAACAACTGAATCGGCTCACTTGCTGTTGCAACACACCGCAAAAGATAAATTAACGAAACCTAATCGGAGTTGAACACTCATGGTAAGAAGAATTGAATTTGGTAACCAAAACGATCTTTTTAGACCGTTTCGTTCAGCAGATGCCCCTGGTGCATCGGATGAAAACTTTGAGCTTTTTGGTAACGGTGGTAATGACACCCTGGAAGGAGGCAACCTGAATGATTTAATTAATGGCGGAGATGGAAATGATTCCTTATCCGGTGGCCCATCGGGTGTTTTTGGTATTGCGGGTCTTGGGGATGACACCCTGATTGGCGGTGCCGGAAACGATACGTTGAGCGGCGGTTCCGGAGATGACTCTCTGGGTGGCGGCTCTGGTAATGATTCCCTTATCACCGGATCAGGAAACGATATTGCTTTAGGGGGTGATGGCAATGACATCATCAATAGCTTTAGCGGTAGTGATATTTTGCGGGGAGATAACGGTGATGACAATATCCGGGGCGGTGATGGCTCAGTTTTAGAGGGCGGAGCCGGAAATGATACGTTAGAAGCGACACGAGGCAGTAACTTACTGTTAGGCGGAGATGGAAATGATACCCTCACCGCAGGCATACAGGGTGTAGATACTTTAGTGGGCGGTCGCGGGAATGACTCCTTGCAAGGGACAAGCCTCAGATTTTCCCCAGATAGCAGTATGGTTCTCATCGGCGTTGATCCAGAAAATGGAGCCGGTTTGGGAGAGCGTGATACTCTCTCTGGAGGTGGCGGTCAGGATGTCTTTGTCCTTGGCAATGCTCAAACAAACTTCTATGTTGGATTGGGCACGGATGATTTTGCGACCATTAATCGCTTCGCACTGAATGATCAAATTCAGTTTCATGGTGCCCGTGAAGATTATGTGTTTGCACCAAATACGAGGGTGCAAGGAAATATCTCCACAGGAACCAGTATTGCCGTTGATACTAACCGCAATGGTGTATTTGATGGTGCCGATGAGCTAATCGCATTCGTAGCGCAAAACTCAATTACTGCTGATGATCCTCGTCTGGTTTTCCTGAACCGCAATGCGGCAAATGATGTTTCCAGAGTCGGTCGAGTCATCCTGGGGACTGAAGGAAACGACAATCTGCGCGGCACTGACGGCAGCGATTTTGCCCGATTGCTGGGCGGAAATGACAACTTCCGGGCTGGAACAGGCAATGACAAGGTTCTGGCTGGAGCGGGCAACGATACGGTGCTGGGTGAAGCGGGCAACGATAACCTTGATGGTGGTGCCGGAAACGATTTGCTCAATGGCGGATTGGGGAATGACACGCTCTTTGGCGGTGAAGGGAATGACACGCTGAACGGTGGTGACGGCAATGATAGTATTTCTGGCGGATTAGGAAACGATCGCATTCAAGGTGCATTAACCAGTGAGAACCAGATCGATACGCTCTCTGGCAACGGCGGTTCTAATACCTTTGTCCTCCATGAGCAAGGACGAGTTCTCTACAACGGGAACAGCGGAAATGCTGCACAGGATCAGAGTTTTGCCATCATTAACAACTTTAGGCAAAATAACGATCCGCTAACGGGCGATCGAGACACGATCGAACTGGCAGGTTCACGCTCCGACTATGTTCTAGGAAATACGCCGATTACCCGTATCAATAACACCAACCTTTCGGGTCAGGCACTGTTTTTGGATACCAACGCAAATGGTAGGGTCGATGCTCAGGATGACCTGATTGCCGTGTTCAACGGTACAAATGGTCTCAACCTTAATTCGTCTAATTTCCAGTTTGTCCCCAGAACGACAACGACCACCGGAACTCGACAGGCTAACACGATCGTTGGAAATAACCGAAACGGCATCATTGATGGTCGTGGTGGTCATGATGATCTCTCCGGTAAGGGCGGGGACGATGTGCTGTGTGGAGGGCTAGGAAATGACACGATGCAAGGCGGACGTGGCAACGACATCACCTGGGGCGGACGCGGCAATGATGTTCACATTGGCGGTGCAGGCAGTGATGTTTTTGTACTGGACAAGACCAAAGGTGTGGATGTAATTAGGGACTACAAAGATGGTGTCGATCGGATTGGGCTAGTTGAAGGTTTGTCCTTTGAAGATCTCAGCATTCGGAAAGAAAAACGGAATGTTGGCATTTACCTGGGACAACAAAAACTAGGAATGATTGAGAAGATTCGTCCACAGTTGCTTGATGAATCTGATTTTGTCCAAGTTAATTTCACCACCGTCGAAGGCATCAGAACCCCTTACGTGCTGACCTAGCGCATCCTAACAAGTCGGGTGGGCACTGCCCACCCGACAACTCGAAAGCTCCCCAAATTGAGAAATTTAGGGGCAAGAGATTGAGGGGGCAAAACCGATCGACTCTTCTGGGTAAAAAATGCATTCTTAAAAATGCATTCTGAAATAGGTTACTGACTGCCAGCTAATCTAAAGATATGTATTCTCACTTAATCTCACCTAAAGGATGTTTTGCGATGCACATTCGACTGGCTCATGAATCCGATCTAGCAGAGTTAGCAACGCTGTTTCACCAAACTGTTTTGGAACACGCACCCCAAAGCTATACTCCTGAACAAACCCAAGCCTGGGCTTCGTTTGCAACTGAAACAGACGCATTTGAGCGGTTTATTTTAGATGCAATAACCTATGTGGCAGAGGATGAAACAGGAATTGTTGGATTTGCTGGAATCGAACAAAATGGTCACGTTAGTTCAGCCTATGTGAGGGGCGATCGCATCCGTCAGGGTATCGGCTCTAAACTCATGCAAACGATTTTGACCTACGCATCGCAAAACCAGATGCCTCGATTGTATGGAGAAGCCAGTGAATTTAGTCTGGGTTTATTCAAAAAATTTGGCTTTCAGCTTTACGATACGGAAGTTGTCGATCGGAATGGCGTAGAGTTTACGCGCTATTTGGTCGAGTATCTTTGCTGATACCTGCAACTTCTCCAGCTTCACTCTCAGCTTCACCCCCCAAGTTCACCATTCTCCAGTTCACGCTTAGTCAGCCTGACCAACCCTAGCCACTTCTCATTCACTCAAAGCTGTTCTGGATCAATGCCCAGTTCTCGGAGCTTAGCAAAGGCGCGATCGCGTTCTTCTTTAACCCGATCGCGTTCTTCAATAAATTCATCAGGATCTTTGAACGGCTCACCATCTGGATAAAACACTATTAAACCGTCTTCAAACTGTTCAAACCGAATTCCCAGTATCGGAGAAGACCAGGGAAAGTTAATGGCAGTAATTGGAGAAAAATCCAAATTGGCACGGCTGCGTACCAATCCCCAAAAGCCGTGGGAATCCGGGTCATAAAAGAACATTTCCAGAACGCCATGCTCTTTGTAGAAAGACTGCTTGGCTAGCATTTCTCTGGCACTGTTGCTAGGAGAAAGAATTTCAAAAACGACCTGAGGTGCAATGTTCTCCTCTTCCCACTGCTTGTAGCTGCCGCGTTCGTGGAACGTCGCCTTCGGCGAATCGCCCTCAGGACGACCTAAAACTACCATTACATCAGGTGCCTGAGCAGGAGCAGGAGGTACTTCCACCTTGACGGGATACCAGAGCAAATCACCCGCCACAAAGGCAACTTGATCCTTCAGTAGCCGCTTGAGATTGATGACTAGACGGACAATCCAACGATACTGAATGGTGTTATCTGCTATCGGCTTGCCATCGGAATCAGGATACAAAATGTCAGTGTCGATCGGTGTTTGAACCATCGGTGCATCTCTCTTTTGTTCTGCTCAGGCAAGCCCTGTTTCGATTCGGGCAAGTTGCAGCCTTTTTGCAGCCTTGGCAGCTGTTCTTATTAATATAACTCGTCCTTTAGGGAGGATTTGAATGTGATGTGCTGAATATGACTAACGCCCATTCCTCCAATGCTTGATGTTTGAAAATACTTCCTGTTGGATTGCATAAACCATTTAAAGCTGTGTCTTCATCCAATCGGGTGTTTTTAGATTTCAGGGGTTAACCCCTGAGAAAACCTGAGTTCATCCTTACAACTTTCCTGAGGTTCATTCACGAGGATTTAAGAGGTTTCCTGTAACGACGATTCTGAGCATTACACCTACTGTAGAAACTGTAAACGATCGCCTATCTTGAATCCAAATTCTCCTATTGGTGAACATCATGTATCCAATCGACAAACTGTATGAAATGACGAGTCCGAACGAAAAAAATTACCAACCCTTAACACCGATCGCCCTTGCTAAGTCACATTATTCAAAGCGCAATCTGCGATCGTTTTGGAACCAGATAATTCATTCATTATTTAGCATCTTTAGCCCGATTCGTGAACCCATTATTGAAGAAATCACCGATCGTGATGGGGTAACAAAGTGGCAAGTTTATGATCCTGCAAAAGATCAGGAAATGATATTCAGCTCCCCAGAAGAAGTTCACATCTGGCTAGAGGAAAGACGTTAACAAAAATCGTCCTGCCATACCTTAGAGGTGCATCGCACTTTTGCATTTCCATGACAAATATTTCACTGGCAGGCAAGATGCCTGCGCTACGGAACTCGATCAATTTGCATAAATGGGATGCTCCCTACCTTAGTTCCTTATCTCTCAGATCCTATGTTTCACTACCGCAGGCATCGAGCTTTACGAGAACTCTATGCCCAAGTTCAGTTTATCCATCTCGATTCTTTTGATAGCCCTGATTCTACGAATTATCACTCATCCGCAAAGGAGAACATATGGCACGCTCATCATTATTTCGCAAATTTATTCACACGCTTCAGAAAGCGCAATCCTTAAACCATTCCGATCGTCATAGCACAGCAAATCTCAAATCATCAGTTTCTGAAGAGTTACAGTGGAGCCGCAGACGATTCCTAAAATATTCTGCCTTTGCAGGGGGAACTGCCATTGCTGCAACTGCCATTTCCGAATTACCCCGTTTACAAACAGCCTGGGGCTACAATCAACCGAAAGTGGCGATCGTCGGTGCAGGAATCGCTGGGCTGAATGCCGCGTACCAACTGAAAAAAATTGGGATTACGGCAACCATTTATGAAGCTAAACCCTATGTAGGAGGGCGCATTCAATCCCGATCGGTTGTGGGTGAAAATCTTGTAAATGATTTGGGTGGTTGTTTCATCAACACCGATCATGAAGACATACTGGCATTAGTAGACGAATTTGGGCTAGAACTGTTCGACCGATTTGCAGATGCTGAGCGATCGGATTTCCCTGAAAGTGCGTATTACTTTGATGGTAAGGCTATCTCTGAAGATGAACTCGTAGACCTGTTACGACCTCTGGCTGAACAAATCTTAGCTGATGCTACTCTGCTGGATGAAGATTTTGATACCTATGCTCCGCAGTTTGATGAACTCTCCGTAGCCGATTATCTGAATCAACATCAGGACAAAATTTTATCTCCAGTTGTTCGCACATTAACAGAAAATGCGATTCGTACAGAGTACGGTGCTGAACCTGAAGATTCCTCCGCTTTGCAACTGCTTTATACCGTACAACTGCTCGATGAAGATACCGTTTCGCCCATTCATAGTGATGAAACCTATTACATCAAAGGTGGGACTAGCAAGCTGATCGAAGCCTTAAGTGCAGCATTACCTGGACAAATTCGAGCGAATCTGCCCTTAACGCGGCTAGAATCTCAAGGAAATGGTTTTCGCCTCACCTTTAGTACAGGCTTAGCCGCAACAGCAGATTATGTTATCCTTGCCCTACCTTTCATGGCACTGCGCCATGTTGATCTTCAGGTTGATTTGCCGGATACCTTAACTCGGTTTATTCGTGAAGTGAATTTGGGCACGAATGAAAAGTTGCTAGCTGGATTCAGTCAACGCGCCTGGTATCAAGAAGATGGATTTGTGATTGATGCCTGGACAAATTTTGGTTATTCCTCAATTTGGGAAGAAACCCAACGCCAGCCGGAACAAACTGAAGGTTCGCTCACCTTCTTTTTAGGTGGTAAAGAAGTGCATCAAACGCGACGTAATGCCAGCACGCATGGACATCATTTCGTCAACCGCTTAGATCGTGTCATGCCTGGAGCAAAGTCCGCTTCTACTGGGCAGTTCTACCGCACCAACTGGGCAGGCGATCGATACATCGGAGGAGGATATACCAACTTTAAACCGGGACAATACATGGAATTTAGCGAGTTCATGTACATCGAATCGGATGAGCCAGATGAACAGCAAAATGTCTATGTTGGGAATCTGATTTTTGCTGGAGAACACCTCAGCGATGAATACTATGGATACATGAATGGCGGTGCCCAAACAGGACGGTTAGCCGCAGCAGTTGTGGCCAGTAAGGTTGGAATTGCTGTTTGATGCTTATCAACTAAATAAGTGGGTAAAAAACTGCAAAAATCCAAATTTTGTAGGGTGGGCACTGCCCATCTTACCCACTTTTGATAAGAGATAAAACTTGAAACCGTAATTCTAAAATCCAAAACGGTGTGAATGATCACTCAGACCAATTCCCAAAAAGACAACGACCAATCGAGTAGGGGCGTTCACAAAATGCCCTTACACCTGCCGAAATTCCATCAACTTCAAGAGACAGGGCATATGCTGAGAAAAATTGCTGTTGCGGCTTAATTGTAAAACTAAACTATCAGTATTTAATTTTGTTAACGGTTTTAATGTTTTGCCAGATATTTCTTAACAGAAATTCATCCATTTTTTTTACGGATAAAGTCAATAAAACGTTCCGATTTTTAACCCCTATGATACAATTCCGGCAAAGCAATTCTGGTAAAGCATTCTGGACGTTTCGTTTATGAATAAAGGTGAGTTAGTTGACAAAATTTCGGAGAAGGCAGGCGTTACCAAAAAACAAGCCGACGCTGTCTTAACTGCGATTTTAGATGTGGTGATGGAATCTGTTTCTTCCAGCGACAAAGTGACGCTCGTTGGGTTTGGTTCATTTGAAGCCCGCAAACGTCAAGCCCGTGAAGGACGCAATCCGAAAACTGGAGAAACAATGACGATTCCAGAAACCGTTGTTCCTGTTTTTTCCGCTGGAAAACTGTTCAAAGACATGGTTGCCCCTGACTAGCGATCGGTTGTTTGTGCTTTGATTCGTAATGGGTTCACGATGGGTTTGCCATTGGTTTGAACCCAACTTTTCACTCACCATAAACCGTTATGCTGACTGTTCTCTGGCGTGGTTTAATATCGCACTCTAGATGAAAAATCTGTTGCCAAGTTCCCAATTTGAGGCGGCCCTGGCGCACAGGCACAGTCAGCGACGGTCCTAACCATGTTGCCTGGAGGTGGGAATGTCCGTTGCCATCGTTCCAGGCTTGTTCATGTCCATAGGCTTTACTCGGCGGAATCAGGCGATCGAGCAGTTGGGGCAAGTCTTGTTGTAGTCCCGGTTCAAACTCGATCGTGCCAATGCTGGCCGTACTGCCAATATTAAAAATATTGACCATTCCCACTTGAATTCCCGATCGCGCAATGGATTGCTCCACAAGCGGTGTCAGGTCATGCATATCACCATGTCCACGGGTAGTAAGGCTAATTTCGTCCTGATACACCATTGATTTAACCTGGGCAGATTACTTTCAATTAAAGATAGATAAATTACAGATAAACAATAAAGACGACGCTAAAAAACAGATTCCCATAGTTTGCACAACCGCAAAACGGCAAAGTAAAACTTTTCCTAACATTGCAGCCTACTTGGATCATTCATGCGATGTTAAGATCGTACTTGTTTGTCTGATTTACCTTAATTCCGATCGGAAAACCGGAAATATTAACCCGAACGGGAAAATCAATTTAGCGTAATATCGCCTGATTCTGCAATGGTTACAACTCCCACCCCACCCTCTGTTAGTCCCAAAGTTTCTAAAGTTGAAGGCCTCAAAGAGCGTAGTAATGCTCTGCGTGAACCCGTTGCCACCGAAATTTTGCAAGATACAACCCACTTTGGCGAGGATGCCATTCAAATCCTCAAGTTTCACGGTTCGTATCAGCAAGATAACCGGGACAACCGCGTTAAAGGGCAAGAAAAAGATTACCAGTTCATGCTGCGAACCCGCAATCCGGGTGGACTTGTTCCCCCACAGCTTTACCTGACGCTCGATCGGCTTTCAGAAGAATATGGCAACCAAACCCTCAGGGCCACGACCCGGCAAGGCTTTCAGCTTCATGGGGTGTTAAAGAAAAACCTCAAGACCGTCATTGCGGAAATTGTTCGCAATATGGGGTCAACTTTGGGGGCCTGTGGCGACCTGAACCGAAACGTCATGGCTCCTCCGGCTCCTTACAAAAACCGGATTGAGTATGCCTATGCCTGGGAGTATGCAGAACGTATTGCAGACTTGCTAACCCCGCAAACAGGAGCCTATTACGAGATTTGGCTAGACGGAGAAAAGGCGATTTCTGGTGAACCTCATCCTGAGGTGTTGGCGGCTCTCCAGCGCAACGGCAACCGCACCATTTTCCACGACAAAGAAGAGCCGATCTACGGCACCCACTACATGCCACGCAAATTCAAAGTTTGTGTGACGGTTCCAGGGGACAACTCAGTGGACTTGTTCTCGCAGGATGTGACTCTGGTGGTCATGACAGATCAGCAGGGTGAACTGCAAGGCTTTAATGTATTTGCCGGGGGAGGGCTAGGACGCACCCACAACAATGAGCAAACCTTTGCCAGGCTGGCTGATCCGATCGGCTATGTGGACAAGGCTGATGTGTATGACTTGGTGAAGGCGATCGTGGCAACCCAGCGAGACTATGGCGATCGGTTTAATCGTCGTCATGCTCGGATGAAGTATTTGCTGCACGATTGGGGCGTAGAGAAATTCCGGCAAACGGTTGAGGGATATTTTGGTAAGGCCGTTCAGCCGATGAAGCCCCTACCTCCCTTTCAGTATGAAGACTATTTGGGATGGCAAGAGCAGGGAGACGGCAAGCTGTTCCTGGGGATCTCCGTAGAAAACGGTCGGGTCAAGGATGAGGGAGCTTTCCAACTGAAAACGGCTCTGCGGGAAATTGTGCAGACTTACAACCTGCCGATGCGCCTCACGCCCAACCACAACATTTTGCTGTACGAAATTGATCCGGCTCAGAAAGATGACATCCAGGCTATCCTCGATCGCTGCGGCATCCAGAAAGAGAACGAGCTAGATTCCCTGGTGCGCTACTCCATGGCCTGTCCTGCTTTGCCTACCTGCGGCTTGGCTGTCACCGAGTCAGAACGAGCAATTCCAGGCATTCTCGATCGGATTCGGGCCCTCCTTGATCGGGTGGGTTTACCCGATGAGCATTTTGTTGTGCGGATGACAGGTTGCCCCAATGGTTGTGCCCGTCCTTACCTGGCAGAGTTAGGATTTGTTGGACAAAAACCCGGAGCGTATCAAATTTGGCTGGGAGCCGACCCCAACCAAACCCGCCTGTCTCAGCCATACATGGACAGTATGCCGATCGACGACTTAGAGAAAACCTTTGAACCGCTCTTTGTCTTCTTCAAACAAGACCGGGAAACGGGCGAAAGCTTTGGGGACTTCTGCCACCGGGTTGGCTTTGATGCCCTCCGCAACTTTGCCGCCACCTATAAACCCCAACCAACGATCGTCAGCAAGTCTCGCCATCGGATTGGTGTCCGCGATGAGGTCTACAACCGCCTGAAAGCGACTGCGACTGCTCAAGGCAAATCCATGACCGAGTTAGTCAATACGGCGATCGAGGCTTACTTGGCAGGATTAGAAGAACAGGAATAGAAACGCGAAACTTTACATTCGTACAAACTGAGCAAGGCTCTGGTGGGATGGGCCTCTGGCCCGTCCTTCCCAACCCGTCTCATTCTGGACAACTTGTCTCACCCAAACGCAAAATTTCATTCGCCCACTCCCTAGTACGGGCAATTCGCGAATCGCCCCTACCTACTCCCTCTCTCCCTCCCCTCCCAAATGCCCTTTCCACCGCTTCAAGGGCACACAGTCAATTTCAAACTGATCCAAAACGCGAGCCACGACAAAATCAACTAAATCGTCGATCGTTTGGGGATGGTGATACCAGGCGGGAATCGCTGGAACAATTCTGGCTCCTGCTTCGGCAAGGGCAGTCAGGTTGCGGAGGTGAATCAGGCTGAAGGGCGTTTCACGCGGAACGATGACGAGTTTGCGTCCTTCTTTAAGCTGCACGTCGGCGGCGCGTTCCAGTAGGTCAGAACTCAGCCCCGCAGCCAGCTTTGCAACGGTACTCATGCTGCATGGAATGACCACCATTCCCACGGTACGAAAGGAACCACTTGCCACATTGGCTCCCACATCACCCCAGGGATGACAGCGCAGTTTTCCTCCGGTTTCGACTCCTGCCTGCTGTCGCCAAAACTGCTCTTGCTGTTCCCCATCAAGGGGCATCCGGATATTTTGCTCTGCCTGCCACACCATATAGGTAGACTTAGACGCGACCAGTTCGATCGCATATCCAGCTTCCAGCAAAAATTTCAGCATCCGCACGGCATAAATCAGCCCGGAGGCCCCGGAAACACCCAAAATTAAAGGACGAGAGGAGGGAAGATTCACAAGATTGATGAAGGTATAAATGGCTAAAGGAAAGAACCGATTTAGGAAGCAAATTAAATCACCTGAAATTCCTGTGGTGTGGGCATCTTGCCCGCCCAGTCAACAAAGCACAACAATTCACAGGCGATTTAATTCACAATCCTTAATCCTCTTCATCGTAACCTTCAAGCTCCTGATCCTCATTGAGATCGCCGTTGTCCTCTTCCTCATCGATCGGGATCGCATCCTCCAGTTCATCTTCTTCAAGAGCTTCGCTGCCACCGCCCACTGCCACCAAGTCAATTTGCTGGCGATAGTAATCCACGCTCTTCACCTGAACTTCTACCCGATCGCCCAGTTTGTATTGCTTGCGGTTCTTGCGGCCCACCAGCTTTTGCTGCCGCGATCGATATTCATACCAATCGTCCTTGAGGGAACTAACGTGAACCAGTCCCTCCACCAGCAGTTCTTCAATTTCGACAAAAAAGCCGTAGGACTGCACGCCAGTAATCAAACCATGAAAGACCTTGCCCGTATGCTGCTGCATAAACTCAGCTTTCTTCAGCCCTTCAATGTCCGATTCAGCATCCTGTGAGAGCTTTTCTTGCTCAGTTAAATGAACCACCAACGCAGCAATATCATCTTCTAGCTCGGCATGGAGATCAGTGGGTAAAACGTTCCAGTTAATTTGTCCGTGACAAGAACTACTGCGAAGGTTAACCCGGTCTTTAGAACGAGTCGTACGACGATCGCGCCCTTCATTGAATACGGCATGAAGCACCCGATGCACCAGCAAATCTGGATAGCGACGCAGTGGCGAAGTGAAGTGGGTATAACCATCTTCTAAAGCCAGACCAAAGTGAGAACCGGGCGTGGTGCTGTAAATAGCAGGCTTGAACGTTGCCAACAGCAAATAGGTCAGGACTTTTTCTACCTTGGACTGAGCAAACTGCGAGACGAGCCGTTGGTAATCGCGGGAATGCACAGCATCTTCCTGTTCCAGATACGCATCAATTCCCATGTTGCTCACCAGCTTCAGTAACTCTTGCACATCTCCTGGGTCAGGCGTGCGATGCACCCGGTAAACCCCCGGCACCTGGAGTTCGACGAGATGCTCAGCAACCAGTTGATTGGCCAGCAGCATAAACTCTGTGACGATCGATCGGGCGGGCAAGTAGGCAGACACCACCATCGCGCCTAGGGCCCCCTCATCGTCATACTGAAACTTTGTGGACAGGAAATTGCTCAGTTCAGGATTTGCCTCGGTTGGGAAAAGCCGCTCCGACAGGTTCAGGTCAAAGGCTCCGCGTTGATGCCGTTGTTCACGGACGGACTGACTCAGCGCGAATAGCTGATCCAGCATGTCAAAGACAGGTTCAAACGCCTTCAGTTCTTCCAGAGGGGGCAAAGGATAGGCGAGTGGAGTTTGGGGATCAGCAGGGGAAGCGTCATGGCGTTGGACGATCGCCTGTACTTGCTGATAATCCAGTCGGTAGTCTACCTCAATCACGGTCGGTTGGATTTCGTACTCAATGACCTCGCCGTTTTCATCCAGCGTCACCAGCACCGACACCGCCAGCCGATCGCGCTCTTCCACCAAAGAACAACTGCGATGCACCTGCTCTGGCAGCATCCGAATCACCGTATCCCCCAGGTAAATGGAAGTGCCCCGTCGCCGCGCTTCAATGTCTAATGGTGAATCGGGCAAAACATAGTAAGACACATCAGCAATATGGATGCCGACTCGCCAATGCCCCGACTTGGTTTTTTCCAGCGTCAGAGCATCATCAATAGCTGGGCCCGTTGCCGTGGCTGGGCCGTCAATGGTGAGGGTGGGCAAATTGCGGAGGTCAAGCCGGCCTTTTAAGTCAGCCTTACGAAGTTTTGCAGGCAGCTTTTTGGCAGCAGCCAATACTTCTTCGGGAAAGTCTCGCGGCAAATCGTGCTTGCAGCAAACAATGTCAAACTCGGAAGCGGCTTCGGCATCACTGCCCAAAATTTGAGCAACCCGCCCCACCGGAGGATATTGCCCCAGGGGATAACGCAAAATTTCGACGTGAACCAGTTGATCGACCGCTTCGGGGAGGCTGGCTCCATTGGGTTTGAGGTCTACCTCAAACAGAAGCCGATCGTCCAGGGGCATCGCCCGATAGCTGCCTTCCTCTGCCTGCTTGACCCGCGCCAACACCGACGAGTTTGCCCGGTCTAAAATGAGCCGCACTTCACCTTCGGGGCTGCGCCGCCGTGTGCCCTCTTTCGTCACCCGCACCAAAACCCGATCGCCATTCCAGGCTGTATTCAGGTGGCTCTCGCGGATGTAGATGTCCTCTGAACCTTCAATGTCTTGAATGGCAAAACAGAACCCTTTACTGGAGCAGCGCAGTTTGCCTTCCACTACATCATCTTCATGAACGCGACGATATTTGCCTCGCTCTTTAACCAAAACGCCAATTCGTTCTAAAGCGTCTAAAACAATCTGCAACTTGCGGAGGCTTTCCTCATCCGTGCAGCTCAGCTTTTTCTCCAACGCTCTTGGAGCGACCAGTTTATCGTCTGTGAAGTTTGCTAATAATTCAGCGATCGAAAAGTCCATGTAGCGATCAATCCTCAAATGGGTTGGCGTAACTCTCTGACTCTGCAAGGGAACTGTGAGCCATTCGGAACCAGCCCAATCAGCCCCTTACTCCATCAGCTAGTGGAGTCCACCGTTCAGCTAAATCAGCAGCCTTCACTGCTGTCATCAGTGCTGGAACCAGGTTCCTCAGTGGACACCCCCGACGACTCTCTCCTTTCGCAATTGCCCACGCGCAATGGTGCTAAGCCTGAAGCATTCAGACCATTCAACGTAGAACAACCAGGCAGTCAGAGAACAATGACAAGAACACCGAGTTGAGCGAACGATGTCTGAAGGGGATGCAAAAAATCACCTAAGTATTTTGCACTTCACCTATTTTAATTAATAATTTCTCCGTAAAAACATCCATTCAGGAGTATTTTTGCGAAGAAGACCCGATCGGGGGAAGACGGAGAAAGTAGGGGAGTGGGGAGTGCCTACCGCTGCCCGGTCACAATATACGCCACACGCTTACCAATATTCGTCGCATGGTCTGCCATTCTTTCAACATGGCGAATGACTAGCACCAGTAAAATATAGGGCTCGATCGACCCCTGCACATTCGTTTGTCGTGCCAGCAGATTGTATAAAGACTCATAATCTGAATCAACTGCATCATCCTTGAGCTTGATGTCTAGCCCCGATTCGGCATCCATATTAGAAAGGGAAGCTAACCCCATTGCCAGCATTGCCCGGCAGCGATCGAGCATAATCTGGATTCTGTCCATGCAAGGGTTCACCGGGTAGGGAAACAGCTTCACAGCAATTTCGCCTAAATCTTCGGCATAGTCTCCAATGCGTTCCAAATCGCGAATCATCTGCATGATGGCACTGAGTAATCGCAAATCTTGTGTGACTGGCGTTTGTAAGGCGATCAAGTTCACGCAGTCTAGCTCAATCTGGCGATAAAGTTGATCAATTTGTTTATCTTGAGGACGGATTTGTTCTGCTGCTTCTAAGTCTCGCTCAAACAAAGCCTTTCGCGCCAGCCAGCACGAATTTTCAACTAAGGCTCCCATGCGCAGAACATCGCGCTGCACACGCCTTAGCTGTCGTTCAAATTCAATCCGAGTCGGCTTGGAGCTTTCCAATGCAACATTCCCAGCGTAGATGAGGTTAGACCTTGAATGGTTCATAAAATTGCCTGAGCAGCAACAATGTATTCCTTTTTGGGCAGACCTCCACAGGGAGCTTTATGGACTAGCTTAGAACACGACTTTTGATTGTGAGTATCTGCCGAAAGCGCGGAATAAAGATTTATTCTTCTGTTACATCATGTGACAAAAGATTCCAGAGTGGAGTAATTTAGCCGACATTAATGAACGTTGGTGTGTGCCTCTTTTTCTCAGATCCTATCCAAAAATGTTGAGAACATGGATTTTCCCTGTTCGATCGGCATTGGGGTAGGCTCCGAAGGGAGAGCGACACCACTTACAAATCGCCATGACAATAGGAGTTTTCTAGCGATGGTTTTAGCTACGGCATTATCAAATACCCAAGTCTATGTCGCGCTTGTAATTGCTCTCATTCCGGCAGTGCTTGCATTCCGGCTATCCACTGAGCTTTACAAGTAGGACTAAAACTTCTTGTTGGTCATGAATCTAGGGCTGAATACAAAGGGCTAAGCATCTGAGCCTCAGGGTTTAGAGCCAGTCCTGGAGGTTGTGGGAAAGCAGATTGTTTTCTACCCTTCATCCGCAGCCCTAGGTTTTTTCATTGGCGATCGAAGTAAATTTTGTCCTTTCATTTAGGGCTTGCCAGGTTTAAATAAAGGGTCTATCCTTGGGCTGTTTCTTCTTCTCTACTGCTGAAGTAAACTCCCTAGCATAAGTTGTCTTAAATGTATGAGCTAATTTATCCATTTAGAGAATTTTCTGCTGGAATGGGGTATGCTTCAGATAATATCTGTGGTTCCCGCCTAGACTAAGTTTCACCCATTATCAGCATCGGGTTCTTTACTGCCATGAACGCCCTCCAACCCTCTCAGATTCCTTCTCCCAAACCTTCCCGTCAGGCGGCACCACGAGTTCAGCGCGCTCCTCGTCGAGTTTCTTCTCGCCGCACCCATCACCGGACGATCGCCCTAGAGGTTTCTGCGCGGTTAGGGGTAAATTTAATCCTGGGAATTGCCGCCCTCTCTGCACTGGTCAGGCTATTGCCCTACAACGTGACTCAGCAAGCTCGGTTAGAAGAACTCCGCACTGAAGTGGCTGAAGTGGAAGATCGGGTGAATCATCTGCGGGCAGAGTTTAGCCACAATTTTGATCCCCATCGGGCCATGAGCGTCATGCAAGAACAAAGTGCCCGAATGCACCCCAATCAACGGCAAATTATTTGGCTTGCCCCTTCCAGCAATATTGCAGAAGAACCCGTTGAGGAAGAAGTTAGACAAAATCGTCGCCAAACCTGGACAGCCAGAGACTAGGCAGTACTTTAAAGCCCTCAGAACTTACGCACGCTCTGTTTCATACCTCTAGATTTAGCGTAAGGTGGGCACTGCCACCCTACAAATGAAGGTTTTGCTAAATGCAAGTTGAGAACCTAATCGGGTAATGGTCTTGTGGGGTGGGTATCTTGCCTGCCCCGTCAGGGAATGGGCATAACGACTGGATTAAATTCCCAACTTCCATCAATGGGTTTTTGCTTTTAGCCTGAGCGTATAGAAGTTGAAGATTGAATTCGGTCATTGCGATCGGGCAATCATCCCACTGGTAGGCAAGATGCCTGCGCTACGGATGCCCAGCCAGCAGGAAGTTTGAGCCAGTTAGGATTGAGCGAATCTCAGTACCGAATGCGGGGATCAACATAGGCATTGAGAATATCAATCAGAATGCTGGCCATTGCCACAATCACGGACAAGAAAACCATAATCCCCTGAACAACGGGATAATCTCGCTGGGAAATGGCTTGATATAAACGATTGGCCAGCCCTGGCCAGGAAAAGGTCACTTCAGTCAAAATTGCTCCACCTAACAAGGAAGCAAAGGTTAACCCTAAAACCGTAATGACTGGGATCAGCGCATTCTTGAGGGCATGGGCCACCACAATTCGCCGTTCAGGAATGCCCCTGGCTCGGGCCGCTTCCACATAATCTGCCTTAAGGGTTTGCTTGAGGTTGACCCGCACCATGCGTTCAAACACGCCGCTAATGAGCAACCCCAAAGTCAGGCTGGGCAGAGTCAAGTAATACAGACTCGTAAAAAACTGGTCAAGGTTGGCACTGAGCAAGCTGTCTACCAGGTACAGCTGTCTCTTATACACATCT
>PVWD01000271.1 GCA_003003615.1 filamentous cyanobacterium CCP2
CCCCTCCCGACAGGATTTCATCCAAATTTTCAGTGTCAATCCCGCCGATCGCAAACCAGGGTATCCCAGCATGGTTAACGGCATGGCGCACATATTCCAGCCCAGCCGCCGCTCGACCCGCTTTTGTCGGTGTTTCATAAACCGGGCCAACGCCCACATAATCTGCCCCTTCTCGCATCGCCCGTTCCAAATCATCCGGTGAATGGGACGATCGCCCGACAATTTTTTGGGAACCCAGCAGTTGACGAGCCAATGCGATCGGAACGTCTTGCTGCCCCAGGTGAACTCCATCTGCATCCACAGCCACAGCTAAATCAATCCGATCGTTCATGACAAATAAAGCGTCGTAGCGATGACACAAATCTTTCAGGGACTTGGCCGTATGGAGACGGGTGAGATCATCGGAGGTTTTGTCGCGGTGTTGCACCAAGGTCACTCCCCCTTGCAGGGCTGCCTCCACCACATCAAGCAGATTTACCATTGGAGACGTGATTAGATACAGCCGGGCTTGCAATAGTTTTTGCAGGCGGTGATGGCCGGTTAAATGGCTTTCCAGGCTGTAAACCCGGTAGCGCATTTGCTTGCAGGCTTCCCCCATCTCCGGCGAAACAATCTTGCCGTATTCCTCCAACACCCGCAGAGCTTCCTGGATGCGGCAAAAATTCACCCGAAGCACCTGGGAAACGCTCGATCGCTCCTGTTCTTGGGGGTGGGTTAAGCCCGTTCCTGGATCATTGGGCGTATCTCGGCTGGCCCGAATCTCATCCCCATGCCACTGGCCAATTAATTGACGAAGCTGTTTACATTCCTCGGTAAGTGGTGCGCTATTTAAGCCAAACCGACACCACTCTTCAATGATTCGCAATCCTTCCCGCGCCCGATCGAGGTTTGCATCCAAAATTCGATAAACTGCTGACTGGTATGGAAAACCCTGCCCGATCGCGCCTTTCGCTGCTTCACCCATGACAATTCTCCTCCGCTTTTCATCCTAACAGGTCAAATAAAGTTTCTTAATTTATGAATTCTGAGTAGAGAAAAATGAATCAGGATAGGGAAGCATCGCCAACCGCAACGCCCAATTTATCTCCTCGGCGGTGTAATTTTGCGTTTGTTCAACGTTTGTTCAATTTCGCGGAGGAGTTCAAAGTCTTCTTCTGGTAAAAAAGAAACGTCATAGCCAGCTTGTCCGGCTTCATTTCTCAGGGTTTCCAGGAAGCAGAACGCTTGGCGAAACTGGGAAGGGGTTGCCTCTACAGGAGCAGCAAAATGGCAGGGAATAATGCGCTGAAAGTCCCATTGGGCAACTCGATCGGCCCAGTCGATCGTTTCCTTGGAAGCCCGGTTGAGAATCAGCGTTTGCAAAATGGGTGCCACAAACAGCCGACCGTTGCCGTGCAATGCCTCAAACGATCGCTGCCAGTTTTCTTTCCACCGAAAGGGAAACAGCCCGAAGTAGACTTTTTTAGAACGATCGGCCGCTTGAAAGGCTTCGCGGAGGGTTTGCCCCCAGCCAGCCGTCTCTAACGCGCTAGGACGAAAATAAAACGAGAACAGGGCAATGCGCTGCCAGCCTTTACGACGATTAGCTTCTGTGTCTTCGATAACCTCCAAGGCAGTGTCCCTGGCGTGGAACAGTAGGGGAAACGGGTCAAGCTGCACGATCGCTGGAGGAGTCTCTGGAACTGAAAGCACGGTGTCAGCTACCAGGAGGGTGCGCGATCGGGAATGGAAAAACACAACTTCTTCAAACGGGCCTAAGCCCAGGTCGATCGGCCCTAAAATTGCATAGTCAAATTCATCGGCAAAGGGCGTTTGGCGGCTGTCGGCAGGCAGCAGGTGAGTTCGCTTTTTTGGGAAACCCAGCCAGGTTAAAGGCAAATTGACTGGAAAACTCCACTGATCCGGTGCAATGAAGACTTGTGCTGTGGGAAACTGGCGAGCAAACGGGCCGACAAATACCTTATGTTCTAAACCAGAAACGGTAGGCAAAATAATGTATTTCACATCGCCATATTTTTCCACCAGTTCTTTGACCAGGGCAAGGCACTCTGGCGTGGGGGCAACGGGAGCGTAAACCAGTAAGCCACCTGCCTCCAGCCGGACAACCGTCATCCGAATGGGCACAGTGACGTACAAAATGCCCTGAATTTGGTCAAACGTCCAAATGGTGTCTTTTAAGACTTCTCGCCGCAAAGTTTGCCGTTTCCCATAGGGATAAAGCGGTACGGTAAACCAAAACGGCCACGCAAAATTTCGATCGTCAGAGTAAAGTTGTTGCCCCACTTTGTCCATTCACATCCAACATTTTTTGTGCAATGAGCCTGTTGCCCGTTGAGACAGTTCGGCGATTCGTTTCACAGAATTTTTAAGCGATATTTCTTTTCGCTCTTCTTCTAGATCTTTTCAGTTTTTAGTCCTTTAGATTTGTCAATCTTCAGCCTAGATTCTCTACTATACAAACTAATGATGAACTGAAGCGGCCCCCATCATGACGATTGACCTACATCAAACCGATGGCATCAAAGATTACGACGAAGCGATCGAAGCATTAGAGAACTTGGTAGAGAGTTTGGTGGAAGAGTTTGCGGCATCGCCTGAGGGTAAAGCTTATCTGACAGAATATCCCGAAATGGAGGATGCAGTTGGCAGTTGGATTGATAGCCTGCTGTATTTTGGCTATGCCTATGAGTCGGTAACGCTGCCTCACATGACCAAGGGAAAGGTGAACGCGATTGTCACAGAATTATTTCCCCGCAAAATCTCGCTGCCGATGCCTGAGTTTGCCGACACTGCCATTCCAGAATTAACCGCCTTTTGGCAATATCTCAAGCGGCAATACAAGCTGCGCCATGCAGATGGCATTCTCAAACTTTTGCAGCAGCTTCAACCCAAATTTAGAGCCATCATGAACGATAGCAGCAAGTTTGGCATGGCTAAGTCGTTCTTTATGACGGGGATAGAATCTGGCTTTGATTTGACCAATCCAGAGGAGTTGGCAGCTTTTCAAACGCAATATAACCAGCAAATTCGTAGCGGATCGCCTCAAACGAATCTGCCCACTCCGGCAACGGATTCAACCGAACCGTCTTTAATTCAGTCTGATTATGCAGCCTTTCTGGGAGATACCCATCCTCTGGGTGGGATGAATGTCCTAAGCGGCATTGAATTTGGTGAAATGAACCTTCAGCCCGATGAGGCAGAAGCCCTGTCAGAATTAATGGCGAATGTGCCTGAAGAAATGGCAAACCGCCCTGAAGTGCAGCAACTTCTGAATGCCCTGTCTGCCCTTGCTCACGGAGATTTGGCTTTACCAGATGAGCCAAATGATTTCTTTCAAGATCTGCGATCGTCGGTATGGCAACGGGCGGCAATGGATTTAGAACCCTTGTCCGAGGAGACGATCGCCCTCTTGCAGCGGCAGCAAATCAGCGAAACGGAACCCGGCCCAATTTTGCAGGATTTTCAAACCATCCTGGAATTTGTGGGCGATGGCATCCCGGTGAGTGGTGTGAATCACCTGTTTCCCCTCAGTGCTCTACCAGATCTAAACGATCGCCTCAGCACACCAATTCCACTTGATTTGAAACGGCCCCAGATGAAATCTTATCCCACCATCCAGGGGCTATATTTGCTGCTGCGAGCCACCGGACTGGGGCAAATCACTGGCAAGGGCAAGAAAAACATCATGGTGTTAAATCCTGAAGTTCTGCAATCCTGGAATTCTCTCAACCCAACGGAACGCTACTTTACTTTGCTGGAAGCCTGGATGATTCGGAGCCATGAAGAAATGCTGGGAGAAACTCGCAGCCACTACGACGAAGGCAGCAAAGTCATCCAGTTTTTCCGCAATCCGGCAAACCAAAAACAGAAACTGAGCAGCTACAACGAGCAGCAAACGTTTAATTATTACCCTGAATATCACAACCTCGCCTTGATGCATTTGTTTGGCTTGCTGAACTGGGAATTGGGTAAACCCGAAAAAGGTAAAGGATTTCGGATTAAGTCTTTTGAGCAATTACCGTTGGGGCAGGCGCTAATGCAGGTGATTCTTCACGAAGCCGTTGCCAGAGCGTTTGCTTGGGAAGGAAGCAAGAATGCGACTCGTCCCTTTGGGGAACTTCAGCCAGCATTGCAGCCCTATTTTCCAGAGTGGCAGAATCATTTGGTTGTGCCTCAAGTTGAAGTGCGATCGGGTGTGTACACATTCAAAGTATCGTTGGGCAAAATTTGGCGACGGCTGGCCGTTTCAGGCGATCGAACGCTGGCAAATTTGAGCAGCTTGATTCTAGAATCGGTTGAATTTGATTCCGATCATTTGGATGAATACACCTATAAAAATGCGATCGGTCGAAACATTCGTATTTCCCATCCCTATGCCAGTGGTTCTCCTTCCACCAATCAAGTTTTGATTAAAGATCTCCAACTTCCGGTCGGTGCATCCATGTCCTATTTGTTCGATTTTGGAGATTGCTGGGAATTTAACGTGCAGTTAGAAAAAATTGATGAAAAAGATACTCGAACAAAGTACACCGCGATCCTGGAACGATACGGCGAATCTCCAGAACAGTATCCAGACTCTTGGGATGAGGATGATGAGGAAGACGAGGAGTGAGATAGGGTTAAGCGTGACGTGGTGCTAAACAGCATTCCGTTGATCTTGCTGATCTTCGTGCCGATCGCCTTCGCCGCCGATTATTTACAGTGGGATGATACCCTTATTTTTCTGCTCTCTGCCATTGCCATCATTCCAGTTTCAATCTGGCTCAGCACCGCCACTGAGAAGATTGCTGTGGTGACAGGGCCAACCCTAGGCGGCTTACTCAATGCGGTTTTTGGCAATGCCACTGCGTTGATTATCGCGCTTACTGCCCTCCGCCAAGGATTGGTTGATATTGTTGAGGCAAGCATTACCGGAAGCATTGTCAGTGCCTTATTGCTGCTGTTAGGTTTGGCAATGTTTGTGGGTGGACTGCGCTACAAAGAGCAAACCTTTGAGCCGATCGTTGCTAAGGTAAACGGTTCATCAATGACCTTAGCCGTGATTGCCCTGGCCCTGCCGACTGCTGTAATTACAACCTCAAACATTGTCGATGAAACAGCCATTCGCGATTTGTCCGTCATTGTTTCTGCCATTCTGATTGTTGTTTATGGTTTAACGCTGCTGTTTTCCTTAAAAACGCACACTTATCTTTATGATATTGGGCTTTATGATGCTGCCGATTCATCTGAAAACGCCCAATCTTCTAAACAAAAACTATGGGTTTGGATTGCGGTTTTGTTCTTATCAACCATTACGATCGCGTTGCTTTCTGAATTATTTATTAGCGTCATTGAACCTGAAACCACACAAATGGGGCTGACCCCGTTGTTTACCGGAGTGATTTTGCTGCCGCTCCTCAGCGATGTTGCTGGTTACGTAACGGTGGTTCGGCTTTCCCTCAAAAACGAAATGGATTTAACTGTTTCCACGGTGACAGGCGATAGTTTGCTGGTGGCGTTGTTTGTGGCTCCTGTGTTGATTTGGGTGGGGCAACTCATCGGACAGCCAATTACACTCAATTTCAATCCCTTTGAAGTCGTGGCGATCGCCATTAGCGTGATTGTGGCAAATTTAATGAGCTTTAGTGGGCGATCGAATTGGTTAGATGGCGTTTTACTATTAGCAACCTACCTTGTGTTAGGGGTAGCTTTTTATTACCATCCCGCTTGAATTGCAGATTAAGTTTCATCAAATTCGATCGTTTGTACCATTCAGATTTACGCTTAAGGGATATGTTTTGATTTCGTTCCCCTCACCATGCTTGACTTGACCAAACTGGCGCGGCAAATGCAGGGCATTGGCCAACACCTGAGCCAAGAAGCGATCCTGGCTCGCCAACGGCTTGATCTGGCCCAAAACCTCCTGGAACAAGCCAGAACTCGTCAGTCAGACCTGGTGACGCAGCAACAAACCTGGGGCGATCGGCTCGGTTTCACAGCCGCCCAACCCCTGGAACCCCTCGACACTCGAATTAACCTATCTCCTGCCCCCTCTCTCCATACGGTCATCGCCACGGACGGTTCCCAAATTGCCCCCAGCCATCACGAAATCGCCTACTGTTACTTAATTAACGTGGGGCGAGTGGTGCTGCATTACGGGCAAAATCGCCATCCTTTATTGGACAGCCTCCCTGAAATCGTTTATCGCCCAGAAGATCTCTACATCTCTCGGCAGTGGGGCATTCGCACTGAGGAATGGATGGGCTATCGGCGGACAGTTTCGGAAGCGGTGACGTTGGCGGAGTTGGGGAGTCGGGAAGGGGGAGTCGGGAAGGGGGATTTGGATTTGTCTGATCCTTTTGTTCCAACGTTGGCGATGGTGGATGGCTCTTTGATCCATTGGTTTTTGGAACCTTTGCCGGGGGAAGCTCGCGATCGGATTTTGCCCCCCATGTTGGCAGCGTGGGATCAGCTTCGGGCAAATCGAATTCCTTTGGTGGGCTATTTAAGTGCGGCGCGGAGTGGTGAAGCTCTCAATTTTTTGCGGCTACATACCTGCCCATTTTTGGCTCCGGATTGTGCCACCCATTGCTCCGGTCAAACCGAGCAAGCTCCTTGCCAGGTGTTCGCGCCTTTGCGGGATACAGCCCTTTGGGGATTGTTGCTGGAACCGGGGCAACGGGGAGCGATTTGGCGCAGTTCTGCCAAAATTCTGGAAACCTACGGGGAGCATACGGTCTGCTTTTGCTACGTCAATGTGGGTGCGGAAATTGCCAGGGTCGAGTTCCCGCTGTGGGTGATGGAGGATGAAACGCTGCTCAATGCTGCCCTCAGCCTGACGTTGACACAAGTGCAGAAAGGGTACGGTTATCCGGTGGCTTTGGCGGAGGCCCACAATCAGGCGGTAGTGCGGGGCGGCGATCGGGCTAGGTTTTTTGCTTTGTTGGAGCAGCAAATGATCCGGGCTGGGCTAAAAAATATTGGCACGTCTTATAAAGAAGCCCGGAAGCGAGGCAGTATTGCTTAATGGTGAGGAGCGGGCAGTGAGGAGTAAGGAGAAATTTTGTGCTTAGCGGCAGTACGGAGAAGCGAACCCGCAAGGTGTATAAGGGTAGGGTATAAGATAGAAAGCAGGTGTAGCTCGATCGCTATACTACATTTAATGAAAATAGTTCCATTCAGTGTTCCGAGGCTGGATTCATGACCTCATACGCCACGACTGCCAGAGCCGACTTGAGCGAATTGCGACGGTTGAAAACCCTTTTACCCCCTGAGCTAAAAAGTTGGGTGACAATTGAAGCGGCAACTGCCGTCAACCCCCCTCTCATTACGTCGGAGGAAATTGGCAAAGATCAGGTGGAAGTTCAGGTTGACCTTGCCAAATGGGATCAGTTTGCCCTTGATCAGCGCAATCTCCTGTTTTGGCATGAGGTTGCCCGTGTCCAAAACGACACCATTCCCAAAGACGGCTGGGAGATGGCGGCCTTGGCGATCGGTCTTGGGGGTGCAGTGGGTGAGCTGTGGGTGCAGGATGGCTTGCTGTTGATCCTGGCTTTGTCGCTGTGTGGCGTGTCGGGTTGGCGGCTTTACCAGCGCAACAATGGCATGAAGACCTTACAAGAGGCGATCGAGGCAGACGAGAAAGCCATTTCGCTGGCCACTCGGTTTGGTTATACCCTCCCCAATGCCTACAAGAGTTTGGGTAGTGCCCTGAAGCTGTTGATTGAGCAAACCCCGAAGAAGCGAGTCCGCAGACGGTATGAATCTCGGTTGGATGCCCTGAAAAAGAGTGCCGCTAAAGCCAAGTCCCGCGCCAAGTCTGGAGAGGCTGACTCCTACTCCTACTAAAATTTCTACTTGAGAAGGTCAGAGGCTGAGGATTGAGCCATTTTCTTAGAGGATGGGTATTTAACCTGTCTTGTCGCTGTATTGGAAACGAAGCTGGCTCATACTGGTGGATTATCGATTTGAGTTCCGTCCCTACCGTCGCTTGTTCAAGCAACCCCTTCGCACCCATCATGGGTTATGGAATGTGCGTGAAGGGCTAATTTTACGATTTACCGATGCCGAAGGACGAGTGGGTTGGGGAGAAGTCGCCCCGATCGCCGATTTTGGCACGGAAAGTTTTGCTCAGGCTCTCAGCTTTTGCCAATTTCTTGCTGCTGAAATCACCGAAGAAACGATCGCCCAAATTCCATCCACCTTTCCGGCTTGTCAGTTTGGCTTTGGGGCTGCTTTGGAAAGCTTGACCTTACCGTTAAAAGGTTCTGAGGACGGAGAAGATCTGTGGGCAACCCGTAAACAATCCTATTTATTGCCCACTGGAATGGCGGCTCTGGTCGCATGGCAAGACCCCTGGCAGCAGGGCATCCGCACGTTTAAGTGGAAAATTGGCGTGGCTCCTTTGAAAAAAGAGTTGGAGGAGTTTGAAACCCTACTCCGTTCGTTGCCAAAAGGAACCTGTTTGCGGCTGGATGCTAATGGTGGACTGGATTGGGACTCGGCGAATCAGTGGTTGACGATGTGCGATCGGGCAAGGGAAATTTACCCAGCAAAGGTAGAATTTTTAGAACAGCCGCTTCCGGTTCATCAATTTGACAAGTTGCTGCATCTGCATCAACAATTTATCACTCCGATCGCTCTGGATGAGTCTGTTAGCACGTTCCCTCAACTACAGGACTGTTATCAAAAGGGTTGGCACGGCATTTTTGTAATCAAAGCGGCTCTGGCAGGCTCTCCAAAACAACTGCGATCGTTTTGTCAGACTCACCCGATCGAGGTTGTCTGGTCGTCTGCCCTGGAAACCTCTGTGGCCCAGCACTTCATCCGACATCATTTGATTCCTTCCCTGCCTCAGTCCGATCGGGCAGTTGGCTTTGGGGTGAACCATTGGTTTCTCGATACGGCCCTCAACCAGCCCAACTTTGAACAACTATGGCAGAGCCTCTAACCCTTCTCCATCAACGCCTTCCCTCAGACTGGCTGATTGGGCTGGATCAGGCTTTGCTCCTGTCTCTTATACACATCT
>PVWD01000272.1 GCA_003003615.1 filamentous cyanobacterium CCP2
TTTCTGGGTGACAAAGTTCTTGTGGGGTGGGCATTCCGGTCAGTTGATGATGGTAGATGTGAAGGTTGTGACCATTAGTAGGGGCGAACCGTCGTTCGCCCTTCCGTTGTTATGGTGTTAAAGGGTGTTAAGGGTGTTAGAGGGTGCGGGATGACCTGCGGTAGTGGGTGTTGATTTTCATGACTTCGTTGGGGTTTGGGGTGGGGAGGAAGCGGCTCCAGGTGGTGGCATCGCGGAAGTTGAGGTTATGGAGCTGGTGGATGAGTTCGTTTACGCCTTCGGGGGAGCCGATCGCAATTAATTTAATCGATTCGCGATCGGGCAGTGAGTCGGTTTCGCTGCCAGGGTTAAATATGAGGTTTTCGCCTGTCATTTGTCGGATTCCTTTGGTTTTGGGGTAAGAAACTCAGAAGTTTAGTTGCCCCCGCCAGTCTAAAATTTGTCCTAGCCTTAGCTAAAATAAACCCTAGCCTGTACAGACTCGCTGGTAACTTGTCTGTCGGGTTAGTGGCTGAGTGGTGTTGTCTGCACCGCTTGGTCACGCTAAACTCCTGAGAGCCAGACGACGATCGCACCACACCAGGGTTATTTCATCGTCTTAATCGAATAGCGTAGTGAATTCTGCGGGTTCCGTCAATCTCTTTGGTGAAGATTTTTTTGTAATACCAACAGGACTTACGCAAGAGACATTTGAACGGGCGGATGCTTGAGTTGCTCAATCAGGTAGTCTGAGAGTATCCTGTGTTTGATTTGATAGATCGTTCTGCCACTCTAGTAGGCGATCGCTTTGAGCCGACTCCAAACCAGCCAAGCACAGGCGATGGGGTTGCGCTGAATTCTGGCTTTGCGAGCTTTTGCGTCGCGTACCCACTATCCGTAAAGACGGTACGAAACTGGAACACGTCAAGGGATGAATCTATGAAAAGATGTTATCTTCCGTTAACGCTCAGGTATCCAGCCCCCCTACAGTTTGCAGGCATGAGTTTATATCATCGCTCCATCCCGAGGCGGGTGGTAGAAGAAATCCAGGACGTAGCATTTGAGACTCTTCAGGAAGAGTTTGAGGTGAGTGCTAGTTCGCGAGTGCTTTCTTTACGCCTATATGACGACGAGCGCGATATCATTGCAACGGAGCTAGATGCTGAAGATTGGCAAGCTTCGGCAGTAGAAGCCTTTCAGTTAGACCTCAAAACCCAATTCTCAAACGCTGCCGTTCCTAGCGATACACGTTACGATGTGGTGATAGCAGTTGACGTGATCGAACATCTTGAATATCCCAGTTTATTTATTGGAAATGTGAAGAAATTACTGAAACCGGGTGGGTTACTCATTCTCTCAATTCCGAGTATTACTGGGTTAGAGTATCGTCGCGAGGTTAACAAAAAAAGATGTACATTAATAAATCACTCACCTGTGCCGCATGTTTGGCTACTTGAAGAAGTACTGATACCAGAAGCAAACCTAAAATCTGTGTCCGGCACAGGTTCTTGTATTCCCAACCAACCAAGATGGATAGCTCATCTTAAAGGTTTTTTGCTCAGATTCTTTACAGGTCTGGATACTAAGGGCATTGGTCTAGAATGCTACACTGTCTATTTCCTTTCTGAAAAGTGAACACTTCTCGCGATCGTAGAATGGAAATTGGAACGTCTTCTAACAGTCCTGAACTACAAGGTTTTCAGCCTTAACGACCAAAAATACTCCGCTGCTATACAAGGACAAGATAAGCCTTATTATCTGGATCACGAATTGCATCCCGAACATCTTTTGACGACTGAGTATCGCCACTGATGAACAACAATAAGTATATGCGAGCAGAATTCTCAGCTGACTATCAGCAGACTGCTCCAAGATCTGATGCACTCGTACCAAATCTTCTGTGGTCACAGACTCAACCTGAACTGCGTCAGGTGTCATGCTGGACACAAAACGGCGCATGGCTTGATGCCCCAATCTTGATGCAATCAGATAGCAGACTTCAGGTAGAACAACTACAGGCAGGAGCAATGGATCATTTACGCTTTGAGCAACAGTCAGTGCCCGCTGATAATTGCGATCGCCCAAGCCATTACCGCCATTCAAAATCGCTGCAAATTTTACAACTACGAACTCTTTTGATTTGAGGCGATCGCCTCCTGAAAGCCGCCAAAGCCGGAGGCGTAGAAGCCGTCAAACAATTGTTGGATTACCTCTTCAAAAATCCCGTCGCCAGCGTCGTTGCCGAAACCGTCAAAGCCTTCATCGAAGCCGAATGATTCTAATTCCCTACTCCCTACTCCCCACTCCCTACTCCCCACTCCCTACTCCCGTACCAAGACAAAAATCCGTTACAATCTGGAGCGAGAACGTTCAATACGCAGGATTTGAGGGACGATCGATGGCAGTCAAAAGAGGCGACATTGTGCGAGCCGTGCGCGAAAAGTTAGAAAACAGCGCAGAGGCCCAGGCAAGTGACACCCGCTTCCCAGAATATTTGTTTAAGACCAAAGGGGAAGTCATGGAAACCAAAGGCGATTACGTCTATGTGAAGTTTGGTTACGTTCCCACCCCCGGTTTTTGGCTACGGGCAGATCAATTAGAAAAGGTTAGTTAATTTCTGGCTGAGGAGCAAGGAATCAAGGGCAAGATCGAACCAGAACCCCCAAAAGAGTGTTTGTAAATTGAATTGAAAGAAGCTGGAACAGGATTCGAGCCTTGCTCCTCCCTAACCCTCCTTAAAAAGGAGGAAACCGAACTAAAGGCTTGAAGTCCCCCTTTTGTTGGCGCAGCCTGCCCGCAGGCATAGGGAGATCTAGGGGGGATCGAAGCATTGATTTACAAACATTTTCTAAACGGGGGAACTCCGTTAACTCTACCCTGTGGGGTGGGCATCTTGTCCGCCCAAATCATACTCCTATGACTACCTCTTCACCTTTAACCTGTCGTCCTACCCGCGTTTCGATCGTCGGTGCTGGCAACGTGGGCAGCACTTTGGCTCAGCGAATTGCCGAAAAGAATTTAGCTGATGTTGTCTTGCTCGACATTGTGCCCGGTCGTCCCGAAGGCATTGCCCTGGATTTAGTCGAAGCCAGCGCGATCGAGCAACACGATCGCAAGATTATTGGGGCAAAAGACTACGCCGCCACTCACGACTCCGATATTGTCGTAATCACCGCCGGACTTCCCCGCAGACCCGGCATGAGCCGAGACGACCTCACCCGCACCAACGCCCATATTGTGATTGAAGCTACCAAGCAGGCAATCACTTACTCTCCCAACGCCATTTTCATCATCATTACCAATCCCCTCGACGTGATGACCTACATTTCCTGGAAGGTCAGTGGTCTTCCCCCTCAGCGCGTCATGGGCATGGCAGGTATCCTCGACTCCGCCCGGTTCCAGACCTTCATTGCAATGGAACTTGGGGTTTCGGCGATCGACGTTCGGGCAATGGTATTGGGCAGTCATGGGGATTTGATGGTTCCGGTTCCTCGCTATTCCACCGTTAGCGGCATTCCCATTACTGAATTGATGGATGCAGCAACCATTGAACGGCTAGTCGATCGCACCCGCAATGGCGGTGCCGAAATTGTCGAACTGCTGAAAACCGGGGGAGCCTACTATGCGCCTGCTTCCTCTGCCTGCGTCATGGTGGAAACCATCCTGCTGAATCAGCCTCGGATCTTGCCGATCGCCGCTTACCTGGAAGGCAAGTATGGATTAAATGATTTGTTCATCGGCGTTCCGGCGCGTTTGGGCTGCGGCGGCATCGAAGAAATTTTGGAACTGAACCTCACCGACGAGGAAAAAGCTGCCCTGCATCACTCTGCCGATTCAGTCAGGAAAAGTTTGGATCAGGCCCTTGATTTGCTGTAGGGATCGTAGATTAAATCACCTGTGCCGCCGTTTTGCTGCTTTGATGGGGCAGGCAAGATACCCACCCCACAAGAATTTCAGGTAATGATTCAGGTAAGTTCTGTGCCGCTCAGCCATCCGTTGTGGATTGCAAAGCATTTATTGTCATAATTTTTCAGCCGTTGCCTAGCTTCTCAAACGTGGATCATCTTCAGGGTTGATATAGTTCACCTCCCACGGGCCAATCGACGTGAGCTGAATTACTGTATCTCCTTCCGCGATCGCATAGTGGCGAAATTCTGGAGGCATCGATACATAGCTGCCAGGTTCCAAAGTTTCTGTCGCTTCCCGATTCAGTTCATCTCCCCTTCCCAGTTGAAATAAACCAGAAATTACCGTGACGCGCTCCACTCCCGGATGCCAGTGGGGAGAGATGTAGAAATCATCCGGCATTCTAATCCGCATGGTAAAAACGCCTGGCTCACTGGGGCTTCCTTCCAACAGAGCCACTTCTGCACCCGGTTCCAGCGATGGAGGAGCGGCTTGCCATTCGATCGTTTCAGGGGAATAGAGCAGTTGCTGTTCTGGCCCTTGATCAATGATTCCGGTTCCCTGTCCGCCCTGTGCTTGCAATGCACCTGGAATCAGTAGAGCGAACAGCAATGCAGCAATAAATAGGAATGTAGATAGGATCTTCATAAGAATCCTCCTTAAGCCGATGTCAAAAAATCATGAACAGTTTCTCCTACCGCCCTACAGAGAGGTATTAGAAACAAAGATTCATAGTCAAAGATTTAGGATGAGTTGCATCATATTGCAGCGATCGTAGATCGAGCAGGTTGGCGAGGTCTTGAAAAAAATTGACCTACTCGTCAACAATCTCTCCTGAAACACCAGGAAAGCCAACCATCACAGCTTTGTGGAACATATTGGGCGAACAGCCAGAAAAGGAATGAAACTCCCGCGTGAAGTGACTCTGATCGCTATAACCGCAAGCTAATGCAATCTCGCTGAGAGTTTGCGCTTCAGAAGCGTTAAGCAGTCGTTGGGCTTGGGTAAATCGAATCTGGCGGGCGGCGGCTTTTGGGGTTATGCCAATTTGCTCTCGAAACCGCTTTGCAAAATATCGATCGCTCCAGCCGATCGTTTGAGCCAATTGCCGAATCAAGACACAACCGCCATGCGCTTCCAGTTGGTTCCATGCCCAGCGAATTTCTGGACGAACCCTGCGCTGAGAGGTGATAAATTTTTCTTTGAGAATACGATCGACAAACGAAAATCGCTGCGTCCAGGAGGGTCGTTCACTCAATTGTTCGGTGAGCCGATCGGCATCATCCCAAATATCCTCTAGGGCAACTACTTCTTTGGCAAACTCGGTAATTGCGCCCTGAAAAAGCCGATATGCCGCCCAAGGAGGCAACGGAATGGCAATGCAATACCGCTCTCCGTCGTGTTCACTCAGCAACGGCTGTGCTTCCAGCCCGACCACAAAGGACTGATACATCCCAGATTCTGAACTAGACCCAATTTGACGAATTTCCAGTTCGTCGCCAAACCCTAAAACAAGAATCACCTCAGCACTGGGAACTTGCAGGCGGGACGCAGGCTGCGCTAAATCGTGGTAATAGCCACTGTAAAAATGCACCAAATATTGCAAGGCAGAGGTCGGCACTCCTACCGCATGTTCCCAGATAGGATCACTGGAATGGGTAAATAATTCTGATTCTCTGATTTCAAACATCGGTCAGCAATGACACCGTGTTGCTTCAGATACTGCTACCCTATCGCCTTGTGGAAATCATGAACAAGGTCTGCAAACAAAAGTTAGGCAGTTGCCTCAAGAGCCTGGAAGTTAAAAATTAAATCTGGTGATTGTGCGATCGTCTCACTGGCAGGCATCTTGCCTGAGCTACGGATCACTCGATTTAATTCTTAACCTCTATAAACTGGCTCACACCATTTTGGATTTTGGATTGCGGAAGTCTGATGGAATCAGTGTTTGCAGCGAGCATCTGTCACATTTACAGTTTCAATTGGTCAGGACTTACGCAAAACCTTCAATTGTAGGGTGGGCAGTGCCCACCTTACGCTAAATCTGGAGGTATGAAACAGAGCTTGCGTAAGTCCTGTTGGTATCAAATCCCTCAAACAATAGATTTCAATGGGTTTTCACTTTCAGCCTGAAATTGATCTCAAGGCAACTGCGTCAGTCCTACAACCCATAAAAGTAAAAGGTGAGCAGAGTCTCCTCCATTCACCTTGTTTATCATTAGTGCGTTCTCAGCACTTAGCCTTCAACACTCAGTCCTCAATCCTTAACCAACGTCGCCAACCCCCGCTTTACTGCTTCCAAAGCTCGATCGATTTCCGCTTCACTTACCGTCAACGGTGGCACAAACCGGACGACCTTCAGTCCCGCCGGAACCAGCAATACGCCTTCCTCGATCGCCGCCTTCACTACATCACCGGAGGCTAATTCAGCATCGGCATGCAGCACCAAACCATTAATTAAGCCCCAGCCGCGCACGTCAGCAATCACAGTAGGATATTGCGCTGCCAAAGCTTGCAAACCCGATCGCAGTTGTTCCCCGCGTGCCTGCACATTTGCCAGGAGGTTCTCTTGCTCTAGCGTCCGGCAAACGGTGAGGGCAACCCCGGTAGCAAAAGGATTTCCGCCAAAGGTGCTGGCATGATCACCCGGTTGAAACACATCGCAGAAAGACTTGCACAACATTGCTCCGATCGGAATGCCGCCGCCTAAGCCTTTTGCCGAAGTGAAAATATCCGGTTCAATGCCCAAATTCTCATAGCCCCAATATTTCCCGGTGCGACCCATGCCCACCTGCACTTCGTCAGCAATCAACAAAATGCTCTTTTCATTGCAAATTTCGCGGATGCGCTGGAAGTAGGCTAAATCTCCTGGGCGTACCCCCCCCTCACCCTGAAGGGCTTCCAGCATAATAGCAGCCACCTGCCGCTCGTTTTGGTCAAGGATGCGAATCGCTTCTTCCAGTGCCCCAATATCGTTGTAAGGGACATAGTAGAACCCTGGCATGAGCGGGTCAAAGTTCTTTTGGTATTTAGGTTGCCCGGTGGCGGTGATGGTCGCCAGGGTGCGTCCATGAAAGCTGGCATGCGCCGTAATGATGACGGGTGTTTGAATCCCTAGTACCGTATGAGCATACTTCCGCGCTAGCTTAATCGCTCCCTCGTTGGCCTCGGCTCCAGAGTTACAGAAAAAGACACGATCGGCGCAGGAGTGTTCCACCAACCACTTGGCTAGCTCACCTTGCTCTTGGGTGTAGTAAAGGTTAGAAACATGGTGCAGCTTTTGAATTTGCTGAGTCACGGCTGCTACCATCGCGGGATGAGCGTGCCCCAAGGTGCAAGTGGCAATGCCCGCAACAAAATCTAAATACTCTCGCCCATTGGTATCCCAAACGCGACAACCTTCACCGCGATCGAGCGTAATGCCATAACGCCCATAGGTGGACATGACATATGTGTCAAAGTCTGCCGGATTAAATTCTGACGGTGGCGTAGAGACGATCGGCATTGGGACAAGGGTTTCTGGACTCACTAGCGACTCCTCCAAACAGGAAGTTATGAATACATTAAGGCGACTAAAACAACAACTTAAAGAAGTGATTCAGCAAATGTGACGATAACCAGGACTAATTTTCTTAAACACTCCAAGATATTTGATCTTAGGTGATGCATTTGCAGAAATATGAGCCATTCTGCCAAAAATGAATGCACTCCACGATGGCACACCGATCGCTCGGCATAGACTCTTTCTCCAACAAGATATCCTCATCATAGAAAAATCTCAATTTCTGATGGAGAAGTTTTCGAGAAATGTCAGGGTTTAATCATTAAGGGCAAGAAAAGTCTTGGGTTTTCTGGCTTAGGCAGGGTTCGCCATTTACAACGATCGTTCAAGCCATTGCAAAACCTCGCAGGGCAAAGGGGTACGAGTGCGGGTGGCAGTGTTAATGCAGACATGAATCGTGGTGGCTGCACTTGCCTGGTATTCTGGGTTTTCCAGGGAAAAAACCTGATAAGCGATTTGAAATTTGCTGTCTGTGAGTTGCGAAGGCAAAACCTGGATCGCGTACTGCTCTCCGCAGAACATAGGCTTTGAGAAATCGATCTCTGCATGGACGATGGGAAGGGCGCTCGACTGCCCGCTAAAAAATTCTTTCAAGTTAATTCCACTAGCCGCTAAAGCAGCCTCATAGGCTTCGTGGCACATCGACAATACATTGGCAAAGTACACTACGCCAGCCGCATCGGTATCGTGAAAGTAGATGGTGCGATGGTAGGTGAAGGGCATAGGGAGTGGGGAGTGGGGAGTGGGGAGTAGGAAAGCTAAGAAAATATATAGAAATAGAATAATTGCTTTGTGGGGTGGGCATCTTGCCCGCCCAGTCAGAGGATGAACATCATTCTCTCTTAAATTTCAACGGTTCTTAAATTCCATTCGTTCAGGGCGAGAAATAAACTTTCCATGAGCTGTTGCCATGATCTCTTGCTAGGCTGTATCCCCCGATCGGTCATGGTCATAGTATCTTAGTACGTTGCAGAATCTCGGTAATATTCAGTATTCATGGACGGAGCACCATCATCAATGGCAGCATCAATCGACGCATCCCAAGCCGCACAACGAATTGAAACCCTTCGACAACAGCTTCAGCAAGCCAGCTATGAATACTATGTGCTTGATGCTCCCACCCTGCCCGATGAAGTATACGATCGGCTTTACCGGGAACTGCAAGAGTTGGAGCAGCAATATCCGGATCTCATTACGCCCGACAGCCCGACCCAGCGAGTGGGTGAAAAAGCAGCAACCAGATTTACCTCTGTCAAACACAATATTCCGCTTTATAGCCTGGAAAATGCCTTTGATATGGTGGAATTTGCCAATTGGCAGGAGCGGTGGCAGCGATATTGGAAAGGGTTAAATCGGGAGATAGAAGGGACAGAAGCTGAGTTAGAGCGGCTGACCGAGTATGTGTGTGAGCTAAAAATTGATGGGAATGCGTTGGCCTTGACCTATGAGCATGGGCAGTTGGTACGAGGGGCAACGCGGGGTGACGGGGTGACAGGGGAAGAAATCACCCAAAACGTTAAAACAATTCGATCGATTCCATTACGG
>PVWD01000047.1 GCA_003003615.1 filamentous cyanobacterium CCP2
CCTCCCCCGGCTGCCACCCCCGCTCAAGCTGCGATCGCTGAAACTGCTAAACCCGCCTCAAAAAGTAATCAATTTCTGATTCCGGTGTTGTTGGGTGCAGCACTAATAGGGATTGGCTTAACGGCTCCGTCTTCCTTCCTGTCTCACTTCACGGTTTTTGTGCTGGCATGCTTTGTGGGCTGGCAGGTGATTTGGAATGTGAAACCGGCTCTCCATACGCCGTTGATGAGTGTCACTAATGCCATTAGCGGCATCATTGTGATTGGCGGCATGCTGCAAATTTCAGGATCTCTCCATTCCGCAACAACGATTTTAGGAGCGATCGCCATCCTGATTGGCACCATCAATATCTCTGGCGGGTTTTTAGTCACTCAGCGGATGTTGAAGATGTTTCAGAAGTAGGAAGCAGGGAGTGGGGAGTAGGGAGTAGGGAGTAGGGAGTGGGAATTAGGCTCCGCGCCTTCTTCTGCCTTCTTCCGTCTTCTTTTACCTTCTTTTAGCCTTTGCAAGTTTGGGGTGGGTTTCTTGCTTGCCCAGTGTGGACAATCCAGTGTGGACAATTTTTCTTTTGAGCAACCTATGAATAATTTATTGACCGTTGCGTACATTGCAGCAAGTGCTTTGTTTATTTTGAGCTTGGGTGGATTGGCTGACCAGGCAACTGCACGACGCGGGAATCTGTATGGTATTGCTGGAATGCTGATTGCGTTTGGGGCAACGGCGGTGGCCAGTGTGACGGGTTCTGGCTATGGCGTTTTGGCGGCGGCAGTTGTGCCTGGTGTGGTCATTGGGGCGATCGTGGCTTCACGGGTTGCCATGACTTCGATGCCGGAGTTAGTTGCCATTTTGCACAGCTTTGTCGGAGCGGCGGCCGTCTTGGTGGGCATTGCCAACTACCTGCAAGGGGATCATGGCTTAATTGGAGCCGAAGCCACAATTCATAAGGTGGAAATTTTTATTGGTGTGTTTATTGGGGCGGTGACGTTTACCGGCTCGGTGATTGCTTTTGGCAAACTGCGGACGTTGATTTCCAGCAAGCCTTTATTGCTGCCGGGTCGCCATGTATTGAATTTGGCTCTGCTAGCAGGGTCGATCGCCCTTGGCGCACAGTTCATGGGATTAGACAGTCCGGCAGGCTTAACTCCTTTGCTCATCATGACGGGGCTGGCTTCTGTGCTGGGCATTCACCTGATTCTGGCGATCGGCGGGGCAGATATGCCTGTGGTGATTTCCATGTTGAACAGCTATTCGGGCTGGGCGGCAGCAGCAGCAGGCTTTATGCTCTCCAACGATTTGCTGATTATTACTGGGGCGTTGGTGGGCAGCAGTGGGGCAATCCTCAGCTACATCATGTGTCGGGCAATGAATCGGCACTTTATCAGCGTCATTTTGGGCGGATTTGGGGCAGGAAGCGGTGCGGCGGCAAAGGCAGGCACGACGGAAACCGGGGAAGCAGTCTCTACAACGGTTGATGAAACGGTCGAAATTCTACTAGATGCCAAGAGTGTGATTATTACTCCTGGTTATGGAATGGCGGTTGCCCAAGCGCAGCACTCTGTTTCAGATATCACCAAGCTTTTACGGCAGCGCGGGGTTAATGTGCGGTTTGGCATTCACCCTGTTGCCGGACGCTTACCGGGCCATATGAATGTTTTGCTGGCTGAAGCGAATGTGCCTTACGACATTGTGTTGGAAATGGACGAAATTAATGAAGACTTTTCAGAAACCGATGTGGTACTGGTGATTGGGGCAAATGATACGGTGAATCCCAGTGCGATCGAAGACCCCAGCAGCCCGATCGCCGGAATGCCAGTTTTAGAAGTTTGGCATGCGAAACAAGTGGTTGTGATGAAGCGCAGCTTGGCAAGTGGCTATGCAGGCGTGGAAAATCCGCTGTTCTACAAGGAAAATACCCGAATGCTGTTTGGTGATGCGAAGAAGAACATGGACTTGATTTTGAACCATCTACGAGAGCAGACGGAATCCAGCACAGACAAAGTGCTAGCCGCAACTCGCTAATTCATTGGCAGAATCGCATTTCCTTCTAACCAAATACACCATTTTGCTTGGGGCATGGCGCGTGTCATTGGACATGATGTTGTGCCCCTTTTTGCCCCTTTTTGACTGGTGGGCAAGATGCGGTTGGAAAAACGATCGACTCCATGAAGGCTCGATCGCGTTTTGCCATACTTGAACGTTTTTAGCCGTGTGAGAAGACCTGGATTAGGTTGGATGCTTTGAGAGGATGACCAGACAACTAGCAATCCTGCGTCGATAGGTCAGGCTTAAAAGCACGTCATTTTTCATGGCGACCAGGAGACTTTTGATCTCTGTCACCTCGGCATCGGTCAAAACAAGCATCGGCAGAACCTCGAATTGGTAGAAGTTAAAAGTGGGGCATATGCCTCACTAAAGTATCATCTTACGTCAAAATACAGCAGTCAAGTATTAAAAAAGAGGGAATGGCAGCCAGGCGAGCCGACCAAAAACAGATCAGAATCACTGTGAATGGTGATGTTTATAGCTTGCTAAAACGAATAGCAGGGCTAAAAGAATCCAGTATGAATAAAGTGATTGGTGAGTCGATCGATCGATACCTGGAGAGTGAAGATATTAGGGAAATGATCGATCGTCACAGACTAGAAGATGAAGAGTAATTCCCTTGAATAAAAGACTGGGAAATATTTCAGAACAGGTGAGTATTGCGATCGCCAATGCCAAGGTTTTTATCTGGGCTACAGAAAATGCGTCTTGAAATGAGCTGGTGAAAGATTCTGAGCAGGTGGCTACTGCAATGGATTAAAATCTACTATAAAAATCAGGATCAATCTCTGTAACGCGTGTTAAGTCTTCAATTGCTTTGTCATTCTCTCCCATCTGTTGATAACAAAGTCCTCTATGGTAAAAATTAGAAGCAGCCTGCTCATGATTCGGAGCAATTTTCAGTGCTCGTGTTAAATCTTCAGTTGATTCTGTGAATTTCTCTAACTGAAAGTTAGCAAGACCTCTAAAATAAAAATTGAGAGCAGCTTGTTCATGATAGGGATTGAGCTTTATTGCTTTTGTAAAATTTTCAATTGATTTTTGATAGTCTAATAACTCAAGATATGCGATTCCTCTAAAGTAAAATTTCAAGGCATTTTCTTTACGATCAGAGTTAATTGTTAATGCCTGTGTTAAATCATCAATTGATTTGTCGCACTTACCCAAAACAAGATAAGAAAGACCTCTAAAATAAAAGCTGTTAATATTTTCTTCGTGACGAGGATTTATTTCTAAAGCTCTTGTGAGATCTTCGATTGCGCTATGATACTTTTTCAAAGTGTAGTGAGCAAGCCCTCTAAGATTTAGAACAAGCGGAACCTTTTCGCTATAGGGATTAATTTCCAACGCTGAACTTACATCCTCAATTCCTTTTTCAAGTTTTCCTAATTGAATATGAATACTACCACGCAAAAAAAGAGAAACGAAACTTTTGGGATTAAGACTTAAAGATTGATTTAAATCTCTCAATGCTTCTAATTTTTTGCCATGAGCATAATGGGTAGAAGCCCTTAAAAACCAATTAACGGATGCATACTTATCTTGACTCTCAGGTTGTCGATATAAAATCTCTGTAAACTTTTGAGTAGCTTCTGCTAGATTATTTAGCAATGAATAACCAACTGCTTGAGCATATAGTAAGTAAATAGGTTTGTCTTCTCGGTCTATCTCTAAAACTGATTTCAAGTCTATACTTGCTCTCTCGCCATCTCCAATGTAATCATAGGAAAATCCTCGAAGGCACAGTGAACCAATATGAGTTGGATCAATTTGTAAAGCCTGAGAAAAACAATTTATTGCTGATTGATTATTGCCTAGCTGAAAGTTCTCAACTCCAAGATTAAATAGAGTTTGAACTTCAGCAGAACGAAAGTTTTCTTTTTCAGAAAGTTTTATGTTCGGCTGATTAGACATGAATGAAGGTTGTAATCTCTGCGCGAGACTTAATCCTCTTTGAATGTCGTAGGATGAATATCTTGCCAGTTTGTCTCTAAATTCGTAGCTCAATTCTCGATCGTCAAAGTTGCTCATTTTAATAACCCAACTTTTCTTTGATTTCTTCTAACCTGTCTTGAGCTTCTGCGATTTTCTCATCAAGCTCCATCGCCATTTCCTCAAGCAAATCTTGTCCCATCTTTTCTGCATTTTCAACTTGGTACTTTAACTGATAAAGTTCGGTTTTTTGAACTTCATTCAACTCCTCTTCAATTCCTCGAAGTCGATCGCGGCTTTGTGAAATCTGGCGCAAGACTCGAATCAGTTCAACCGCAATTCCTTCTCCTTTTACAGATTCAGGGCTACTTTGCCATCGGTGTAAAATACTTCGTAACCGCGCCTCATCACCATCCTCATAGGCTTGATTCACTTCAGCCATCAAGTCTTGTCTGCGGAGCCGTTCAGCCTCATTCGTAGCTAGATCTGGATGGATTTGCTTGGCAACTTCTCGGTATAGCTTTTTAAGGTCATCAGAAGGCTTAAAATCTTTTGAGGCTTCCAGGTATGCCATATACTCTGTAATCTGCGCCTCAATCCGATCGAGTTCAGAAAAACGAATACCAATCATCTGCTGATATTTCCGCTCAAAGGCGTGTAATTCAGCATGAAGCGTAGCCAGATCCAATTCACGTTGAGTTAATTCAGCCTCTAAACCTGCTAATTCAGAACGCTTTTTCTCCAACTCCTCTTCTTCAGGTGTTAACCTGCGGACAATATTTTTATCCATTCTCTTAATCGCCAAGTTTTGTATCTATCAACCGCCACAGTCAATTAAATATTGTTCTCCTTCCAGCTTTAGCCGATCGCCTTCCAGCAACAGTCGGTCAATCAGATCCTTCACCTCCAGATAAGGCTGACGTGCAGATCGTTTTTGTCGTTCGATTGATCGCCTTGTTTCAGCCCTAACCCTGCCAGCCCATTTGCGCTTGCCAAAAACATCTAGACCGACCGAGAGAACGCTGTCCGCTCCAGTCTGAGAAGCTTGCTGGTTAATCGCTCTAATTTCAGCAGTCAGCTCCTTTTTCAATGCTCGGAGCTGCTTTTGCACCAGCGAGATTTGCTTAAGCTGTACTTTTACAGATTTAGGATTATCAAGCGTCAATGTAAGCTGGCTGGTAAGATCCTGAGCCTGTTGTAATATTCCAGGAATAGTCATGTGTACTAGACCTTGCTAACTTTGGAGTACTGGAATTTGGCAAGTGCGCTCAACCTGTCGCTCCAGATATCAAAGCTCTTCAGGTAAGCTAATTCCAAGTTACCGATGCTTACTGCACAATCAGGCTAAACAGATAGAGCTTGTCCAATTCTTAACTTTCCAACGAACTCCGTGTAAATCATCTGCTAACCCGATAAAGCAAAACCCGGCAAGCCTACCGGGTTTTCAATCAACTCAGCACTCTAGATTTCCTATTGGTTCACGGTGACTCGCTTAGTCAGTATCCGCATCACTTCACCAGGATTAATGGTTGGAAGTGGTCTAGACCAATCCTCCGGTCTGGCATAACCCCAGTGAAAGACAGTCATCACAAACGAATCCACCACTTGAGGACTCCCGATCGCCAACACGCGCAATACATCAGGAGCAGGGCGATCGCGTAAGTCAATCAACGGGTGCTCAGGGCTTCTAAATGACTGATTAGGTGATTCTTGCTCATCCAGCAATAGAAACATCGATAGCGGCATCACCTCAAGCATTTGGGCTGGACTGGCAGTTTCGTTTGGACTCGTCGCTAAATTGAGTGGTTGATGATGAGTATTTTCTGTCATCATGATTGATTACTCCATGTAGGGGTAAGCCGCTGCGATTGCCGACCAAAGCTGACGCAGCGGTTTTAACTGTCTAATATTCTCATTTTTTAGACATAGCGACAAGGTGAGAATGCTGGCAGTATGGGGGGATGGGCGCACGAAATCGCATCAAACTGCTGCTGGATCAAAAAAACATCACTCGGTATCGTTTTTGGCAAGATACCGGGTTAAGTAGAGCAACCGCTTACAGACTATGTGATGATCCGACTTACATCCCAACTGGAGAAGTAATTGAGAAAATTTGCCGCGCCTATGGATGGCAGCCAGGGGATTTTATCGTGTATGAACCTGATTCAGAATGAGACTTTGCTTTGGGTGAAAAGAATGTAGTAGCGCAGCAAGCTTAAAATGTTGATTTTTGTGAACAGTACCCATCCTACAGAATAAGGCTGATGTACCCGGAAAAATAAAAGTTTGCGATCGACATCAGGGGCAATCAAACCAACACGCGATCGAGTCCGTCTTATTTCTCAAGCGATTAATGGAAAAATAAAACTTTAGACAGGAAATGTGAGCTATGAACAGCCCCACCCAAACCCTGACTGCTGAAATTGTCCTCCAGACCCTTCGAGAACAGCCACAGCTTTTCGAGACATTTCAGATCAAAAGTCTTGCTTTATTTGGTTCCGTTGCCCGCAATCAAGCCACCACAGCCAGCGATTTAGATTTTCTAGTGGAGTTTGACGCAGATCCTACTCTGATACTGTATATGAACCTGAAGTTCTTCCTGGAAGACCTGTTTCAAAGAAAAGTTGATTTAGTAATTAAAACCGACATCAAACCCCAAATTCGAGAAACCGTCATCCAAGAAGCCATTTATGTCGCGTAAGCTGAGCCTTTACCTGACCGATATCTTGAACAGTATCAACAAGATTCAACACTACACCGTCGAACTCAGCTATGAAGAACTGACCGAAGACTAACGCACTCTGGACGCAGTTACCCATAACTTACTCATCATCGGCGAAGCAACTAAACAAATTCCCGACACCCTCCGCAGCAACTATCCGCAAATCCAGTGGAAGGCGATCGCTGGAATGAGAGACATCATCGCTCATGCTTATTTCAGCATTAATACCCGCATTGTGTGGAACATCATTCAACAAGATTTACAACCACTAAAAAATTGCATTGAACAGATTCAGCAAAACGAAAATCTCGGCTAGGGAGGAAATCAGAGTACGGGCAATTAAACCAACACGCGATCGAGAACTGAATTAAACGGATGATCAGCCGATCGAGCTATTGCACGGAGATTTAATTGTGATGTCGCCAGAGCGGAATTCCATTGGAGCCGTTTATCTGGAGCATCATTCCTATCCTGAGGATATTTTTGGCTCATTGAATTCTCCAACGCTACGATCGCCAAAGATCTCACTGAAAAACGAGCGATTTATGTGAAGCGGGAATTGCTGAATATTAGGTCGTGTTTTGAAGTGAACAATTGATTTAACCCCAAATAAAAAACCAACAGCTTCCTTTCGGTCACTGTCGGCAAGTCGTGTGTTCCCTGTTGATGACTCGGCTAGAGTTGAGTCTCTTTTAATATCGGTGATTTGCAGGAGGTTGGTTGCGATCTGCGTCATATCTATTCGTGTTTTCAATCACATTCAGATTTGCCTTCTGCTGGCAGAAAGGTTCGTTCTTGATCCACATCACCAAAGTATTAGCAAAAATGATTCTATTCATTAAAGTTGTTTATCGATCGCGTCGAGTCCAACCAAGCTGTCCTACATTACCTGATACGCTCTCAATTTGTTCAATATCGGTTCTTCTTTGCGGTTATAGCTGTGGTATGTCTCGTTCTAGTGAGTTAATTATTTCACCGTAGTATTCGATCGTTTATTTATCTTTTTTAGATACGTAAATTATTCATTCTTAAGTTCAATTTTTTATTAAAGTATAAGAAAAGCAGGCATTGCATAATTTGCTCTCCTAACCCCTCAACCTTGCAGGAAGCAGGCGGTAAAAACTCCTTAAAATTGGAGATTTTAAGGGCAACATAAGAAACTATGTATTGACCTGTTTCAACCAGAAGCAGATACAACAGACTGCTGTTGCCACAGTTGATCAACCGTTACAAACTGATATCCTCGCTCCAATAGGACTGGAACCAGCCGATCGACCGTTGTTGCCACATCTTCTCCACCGCAATGTCCATCATGCAGGACGATCAGAGAGCCATTACAGGTTTGGCTCAAGACTCGTTCAATCACAACATCTACGCCTGGACGCACCCAATCTTCCGGAACAACACTCCACATAACTGGACGATAGTTCCACTGCTGGAGATGTTGCAGCGTTTGGGGCGTGAAAAAACCATTGGGAGGACGAACATCACGAATATTTTGCTGAACGTAAGCAAGATCAACCTGGCAGGCATGAGCGATTACTTCCTGCGATCGGGCCAAACTTTGTTTCAATTCCGAAACCGATAGCCGCGCAAACGATCGATGCGTATACCCATGCAACCCAATCCAGTCACCTCTCTGCCAGATCGTTTTAGCAACATCAGGCGATCGTTGCACACATATCCCCAACCAAAAGAAACTAGCCGGTATCTGGTAGCGATCGAGAACCTTTAACAGAGGCAGAGTGTGCTGAGGATGTGGCCCATCATCAAAAGTAAGCGCAATTGCTGGAGTCGCACCATTGCCAACCCACAAACAATTTGGAAAGGCAGGTTTAAGAAGTTTGTGGAGTATGGGGTAGAGCGGAGCAAGTTGCATAGTAGGAGAGCTAAAAATAGGCTGCTTTTGCGTTTGCCAAGCGCAGGTTTGCTAAACTTCAGTCTTTGCTTGTTCTTATCATAAGCATTTGCAGCCTGAAGTGTTGCTAGCTGGCTTGTCGTAATCTCCTCACTGTCGGGTATTTAACCCCTTCGATCGCTCCCCTCAAAAGCAGACTTTCCCTTAAAGCCACATCTTTCGTTCGACTTTCAACTTAGAACCTGCTTAAGTCGCTTCCAAAACACTTAAAGATAATTAAATCTTGTTTAATTCTCAAAGATTGATATTGACGAATTCTTGATTTTCTGAAAATCGGCTCTTATCAAACTAAAAATGTTGTTTCGATCGATTCTTAAAACTGCTTTATTCGGTACAAAAAATGTACGTTACTAACATAAAACAAACACGAGCAGACACGCCTTTTCAGGTGCAGTAATTTTGCCTTGCCCAGGCAGATTGCAGCAAGGAAAACAAAACATCACTGTCAAGCGGCTTCACCAGAAACCCATCTACGCCAGGATGTTCATCTTGATGCAGCCAGCTTGGAGAGTGAAAATCCGTTAATGCAACAATTGTTATACAGCTGGAAGAATTTGCAACATTCCGTAGACTTTCGACCAACTTTTGCGACCAATTGTGTTGATGTCCAGACAGAATGATCATGAGCGGTGGAGTCTGGCTGGCTCGCAGCATTGCTTGGTCTAGCGAATCAGCAACAACCATCGGACATTTCAACTGATCAAGCAAAGAACCTAACATTTGCAGCGTTCTAGTATCTTGACCCAATACCAGGACATATCGTTGTGTTTGTTTCATATAGCTATGCCACGCTAACGGAATCATGTCTCGCTAGCAAACTCCGTGTTTTAAATACAACAGGTACAGGTTGACTCCTCTAACTTATTTCTAAGAATCGCTTATGGGTTAGAAATTTTCGTTTTTCTTAGCCTTTTTAAAATAAATTCTTCTCATCCTTTTAGGAAAGAGAATTCGATTCTTTCTTAAGCTGATATAAACTTAAGCTTATATAAAGACTTCCGGCAATTATCTGACTCAATTTGCATCTACGATTTGCATTTAAGTAATAAAGCTAAAATTGCTCATAATTCTTCATTCCATCGATGAACCAACTGCAATTCAGTAATTTCCTATAACAGTCTGATACTGTTTTGATGCGGTGTTTGGTCGATTTAGGAAGAGCCTTATCTCGCAAAGCTATTTACAATTGATACGCTGTCAGCGTTTTCAAAGGTATACCAAAATTGACGAGACTCAATAATTAGTCACGAACGATCATAATCTTTATCGATAGCGAAATTTTATCGACAGCGAAATCGAAAAGGATTAAGTGTATCCCGATTTTATATTTACATTGCGAATACTCACTGGCAGGCAAGATGCCTGCGCTACGGAAATCGCTCAATTTACATAAATGGAATGCTTGCAAGGGATTCAGCCTCAGCTACCTGAGATTATCTCACCTTTTTTAACTCGCCAAAGTGCTTCATCTTCCCCTGTAAAAACCGGCTCAATTTGATATCCCTCAACCGTTTGCAGCGATCGTCGCCATTCTTTAGAACTTCTAGGGTGGAACAGAAAAACAGACGAATATCCTTCAGGAATTTGAAAAATTGCCAGATTAACGCCTGTTGGTGCATCTAAATGGCAGGTGTAGCATCGTGGACGAATGAGCAAAGAAACATCTTGGTTGAGGGAATAGCTCAGGGAGAGCAAATCCGCTGTTGCAGTGTCGCTAATGAGCAGTGAATTGGAGGACTGGTTCACAATCGGAGCAACTTCCAAGTTGATATCATTTAACCACTTGATTGAAGAACTGGAAGCTTGAACGGTGGTGACACAAGAAACAATCCCTCCAATTAGGACAGCCGCCGTAATCGATCGCCAAACCCATAACCGCTGATGCCGCATTCCAGACTGAATCACCTTCAACGACAGCAAATAGGCAACGGCAATCTGGATTCCCAAAAGTGCTGGGGTAAGGTAGCGGGGAAAAGCCGATCGATGTCCACCGAGCAACACATCTGGAACCATTAGTATTAGCGCAGGAACAGCAGCCAAGGTGAGAACAAGTGCCCAAACTGATTTAGACGTATGCCGACAAAGGGTATAAAAGGCAATCCCAATGATTCCGATTACACCAACCTGAATCGCTCGATCGGCGATCGTCGTACCTCGGTTATAAAACAATTCCCCCAAAATGTTTGCCCAACTGGTTGCTAAACCCAGTAGGGGACGATGGAGCGTCGTCCAACTTGTAACCGCCTGTGCTTGCTCTAAATTAGTGGCAACAATCCACGCCCAGGGGGAGAAAAGAGCTATGCCGACCATTGAGGCAAACAAATATCGCCACAAGGTTTTGTTCAAGCGAAAATTGTGAACGCGAAAACCTGTAGTTGTTAAAACGTAAATTCCATGAGCGATCGCAACGAGGGCAGCAAACAAAAACGTGTAGAGGCTAGCTGCCAGCGACAAAGCATATACCCCCCAACTGAATACGGTATTGCGTCGCATTGCCCGTACCAAGGCTGCTGTCATGAATACCGTAGTCGCAGCCCACAAACTGTATTGCCTCGCTTCTTGGGCATACAGCAAATGAAACGGAGACACCGCGACAATGCTCATCGCCATCCAGCCAAAGACACGCGCTCCAGGCTCTTTGACATCAAACAGTTCCCGATTCAGCCAATACAGAGCAGGAAACACCAGCAAACTTAAGAGTGCTGACAAAGCCCGCATAGCCGTTACGGAATTGCCAACCGTTCGTATCCAAAAGTGAGTCAGAGTATAGTAGAGTGGTGGGTGGTGAGTATCTTCCAGGGCCAAGCTGTATAATGTATCACCCAAATTCCGTGCGGGAACGGGTTGTTGAAACTGCTGAATGTCAGCAACCGTGATTACCGAAGATTGGTCAAAATGCTTAACCACTTCTTCTTCGGTGTAACCGGCTGCCCGTAAGGAAGTAAAGGCTTCGTCGTACCAGTAAACTTTCTGATCTAAGTTATCAAAACGAAGACAGATTCCCAATCCTAGAACAAGTCCCAGGATAAAAATAATTAGGCGCATGTATAACTTCTAACTCCCTTGTTAGTGTTCCCAAAGTGGTAGATGCACACACTGGAAAACAGGGAAGAGCAAGAAGATCAAGCAAACTGTCGATCGCGTTCGTGGGTTGCCTCCAAGTCAAGAATGGGCCCCTTAGGTACGATGCGAGTTGGATTTACTTTAGGATGGCTCTTGTAATAGTGCAATTTGATATGTTCTAAATTGCAGGTTTGCTTTACACCCGGATGTTGATAGATATCTCGAAGGTATCCCCATAGGTTGGGATAGTCAACGATTCGCCGTAGATTGCACTTGAAGTGAACATAATAAACCGAATCAAATCGCAACAGGGTTGTGAACATGCAAATATCGGCTTCGGTCAACCGATCGCCACATAAATAACGCTGTTGCCCCAATACGGTTTCCCAATGATCTAATGCTTCAAACAATTCCGTGACACCTTCTTCATAAGCAGATTGAGTTGTCGCAAAGCCAGCCCGGTATACACCATTGTTGACAGGTTGATAAATTGCATCAATGGTTTGCTCGATCGTTTCTTGCAACTCCAGTGGATATAGATCAACTTCATTGCCAATACCCACAAATTCCGTATCAAACATCCGAATAATTTCGCGGGACTCATTATTGACGATCGTTCCGGCTTGCTTATCCCACAGAACGGGAACCGTCACTCGGCCGCTGTAGTCTGGCTCAGCTTTCAGATAAACCTGCCAAAGATACTGAGTATGATTGACAAAATCTGGAATACTACCCGGAGCATCTGAAAACTCCCAGCTATTCTGGTCAATCACCGGATCAACAACCGACAGCGAAATGGCATCTGTCAATCCTTTTAGCTCTCGCATGATTAAGGTGCGATGGGCCCAAGGACAGGCCAGCGAAACGTAAAGATGATAACGATCGGCCTCAGCCGGGAAGCCACTTGACCCATCGGCGGTAATCCAATTGCGGAACGTGGTTGAGGGACGGATAAACTTCCCTTGGTCATCTTCTTGCTCACGTTCCGATACCCACTTTCCATCAATTAACACACCCAGTCCCATCATTCCTCCTTGCGGTTAAATGCAGCCGTTTCGCTCAAAACAGGTTTAACAGGTCTACAAAAGAAATTCACCTGCTTTCAGGAATATCATTGCAAATTCATGAATCCTTTTTTGTATCTATTCATCAGCTTAATCCGTGCATGGTATCAACCTTAAACGATCGCATTGGCAGCGTAGAATCCCATCAGCTTGAGGCATACATCCGATCGGTTTTACAGCAAAGAGAAATCCTGCCAGGGATGGAAGCCCAGCTTCAGCGGTGGTCATTTCAAAAACTCTCTGAACGCGATCAAAAACTCCTTGACCTGCTCCAAGATGCGATCGAAACGGGATATGTTCGTCGAATTACGGTTTCACCTGTAGAACCGATTAGCTAGCTCACGAACGATGTAGAGTCTGTGATGCTGTGTTTTTAGGTGATGGTGTTGAGCTTTTTGCAGGTTAAAGTATGGCAACGGATGGAAAAGTTAGGACGGCCGAGTTTGTCGCAGATGAGCTTAACGCCAGAGAAATTGTCCTAAGCATTCTGCGTACTGCCATAAGAGCGTTCTAACTAACCTACTTTCTTTACCATACTCTTTACCATACACTGCAAATGTTAGAAGCTCTTCGTTCTTCCTTTGGCTTGCGTTGGACTCAGTTCTCCTGGGGAGTTTATCGTGGGTTGGCGAATCCGTGGATGGTGACTCTAGCATTACTAGTATTTATTGGAATCGTGCTTCTAGCCAGTTCACCCCATTCCCGACGATTCATGTTGCGGACAGCGTTTATCCTGTTGGGAGGCTACTGGTTCATGATTTCGCCCCTATTTTCCATACCTGCCACCCAATTACTCGTCCGTTTTCTGCCCAATAATACGGGGGAAACCGCAGATACTGTTGTTGTTCTCTCTCGTGGACGGGAAGCAGAGGGCGATCGTTACAACACAGCCATTTCCCTAGTTGAAACTGGACAGGCATCACAACTATTTATCACTGGGCGTAATCAAATCATGCGCGTGTTTGAATCGCTTCAGCAAAGAGAGCTTCCCACCGAACAATTTTTCGGCACGACTTGCGCTCGCACCACCAAACAAGAAGCGTATTCAGCAGCCTCTATCCTATTCGCCAAAGGAATCAACAACATTATTCTGATTACTGATCCGCCCCACATGCTGCGCGCTTGGCTCACCTTTAGAAGCCTGGGATTTTCTGTTACGCCCTACATTGAACCCCTACCCGACGAAACGAGACAAAGTACACGCTCTCTCCTCACTGCCCGTGAGTATTTAGGTTTGTTGAGCTATGCCCTACTGGGGCGATTTAACCAACGATCGTCCAATTCTTTAGCCCAGATCGCAGAAGAGCTTGCCGCAGATTATCCCCCTGAACAATGCGCCATAACTGCCGATCGGATTCATGAGCAGATTGCCCAGCATTGATCTCTCCTCCTCCCTCCTCCCTCCTCTCCCTTTCTCCTCTCTCCTCTCTCTTCTCTCCCCACCAACTAGGACACCTGTATTCTTGATAGAACAGAGGTATTAGTTGATAATTAGAACGCATGTATTGAGCGCAAAATTGCGTACATCGTACATTGCCTACTCTGATTGCGTCTGTAAGTGCGGGTATGGATTTAGAAAAACCGCTTGGTTCTGTGATTCAAGGTTCACTCAGCCAAGGATTAGAAGTGCGGCTGCATCCAGATGTCTTGGTGGAAGACATGCGGGTCGGCAAGTTTTTAGTGGTGCAGGGAAGACGATCGCGCTTCTTTTGTATGCTGACGGATGTTACGCTGGGCACCTCCAGTTCTCGCATTTTGGCCAATCCACCTGATCCCAGCAATGCTTTCCTGCAAGATGTTTTGGCGGGAAGTGGAACCTACGGCACCATTAACCTGACTCCCATGCTGATGTTCACGCCCAAGGAAAAGGCAGACGCACCAGAACCTAAAAAAAGTTCAAAATCCAAAGCCAGTACCAAATCCTCCCTTGCCTCCTACGAAGCAAATTCCAGTGCGGTGGAACTGTTGCCTGTCAAGACCATTCCTAGCCACTTCAGCCAAGTCTATGATGCTGCCGAGCGAGATTTTCGGGCGGTGTTTGGGTGGGAAGATGATCCCCATCGACGGAATTTTGCGATCGGGCAACCGATCGACATGGACGTGCCCGTTTGTATTGATCTCGATCGGTTTGTGGAAAGAAGTAATGGCGTGTTTGGTAAGTCGGGAACGGGGAAATCGTTCTTAACTCGCCTATTGCTGTCGGGCATCATCCGCAAGCGGGCCGCCGTTAATTTAATTTTTGATATGCATTCTGAGTACGGCTGGGAAGCTGCAAAGGAAGGGAAGCAATTTAGCACGGTGAAAGGGCTACGGCAACTTTTTCCTAGCCAAGTGCAAATCTATACGCTTGATCCGGCCTCTACCCAACGGCGCGGTGTCCGAGATGCCCAAGAGCTTTACATCAGCTATGACCAAATTGATGTGGAGGATTTGGCTCTGGTGCGGGGAGAGCTAAACCTCTCGGAAGCCAGCCTAGAAAACGCAATTATTTTACGGAATGAGTTTGGCAAAGCCTGGATTAATCGCCTACTGACCATGAGCAACGAGGAAATCCAGGAGTTTTGTGAAATGAAGATGGGCAGCAAGTCGTCCATTATGGCGTTGCAGCGCAAACTCACCCGGTTAGACGATTTGAAGTACCTCCGCAACACCTGTCCTAAAAATTATGTTGGGCAGATTTTGGAATCTTTGGATGCTGGAAAGCATGTTGTGATTGAGTTTGGCTCTCAGTCTAATATGCTGTCCTATATGCTGGCAACGAATGTGATTGCTCGGCGGATTCATGCCAGCTATGTCCACAAAGCAGAAAAATTCTTACAAACCAAAAATCCAACCGATCGACCTCACCAACTGGTGATCACCATTGAAGAGGCACATCGATTTCTAGACTCAGCCACCGTCCGCCAAACCATTTTCGGGACGATCGCCCGTGAAATGCGAAAGTACTTTGTGACTTTACTGGTGGTGGATCAGCGGCCCTCCGGCATTGACAACGAAGTAATGTCTCAAATTGGGACACGAATCACGGCTCTCTTAAACGATGAAAAAGACATTGAGGCAATTTTTACCGGCGTATCCGGAGGGCAAGCTCTGCGATCGGTTTTGTCCAAGCTAGATTCCAAGCAACAAGCTCTTTTGTTAGGTCATGCCGTTCCCATGCCAGTCGTTGTTCGGACACGCCCCTACGATGAAAGCTTTTATGCCGAAATTGGCGAAACGGCCTGGGAAGAATTGCCAACAGAAGCAATTTTCAAAGCAGCAGAAGCAGCCAGGGCAGATTTGGGGTTTTAAGCGGTTTTCTGAATGTTGCTTCCGGTTCGGTTATCCCTCCGTATTTCCCGTACCCATCCGTTTCAAAAAAACCAGATGATATAAAAAGCAGCAAGAACCTGAATTTTTTCTCTAAAAAGTGGGCTAAATGAATGCAAGTTTAGGTGGTAGGTGCAGAATGCAGGTTGACGTTTTTCAAAAAACCGCTATCATAGATCATCCGATCGGGTGATTCCTGGCACTTTACTGGAATCTAAACTTGTATTACTATAGTTAGTAGGGCGAACTCATAACGATTTCGATTTACTAGTTGTCTACATGGGTTTGTGGTCGGAGCTAGTCAAGGTGTCTTTTGGTGGTCTGGTCGTAACGTTTGGTTATAGTCACTCAGTGTAAAAGTTTGGTTGATACCAGTCGATCGATTTGTTGAAGTAAAGGAATTGTTTGATTCTGAGGTTTGCACTGCTTAGAGCCTTAGGGGATTCTGTAGATTCGCTGAATCTGCATTTGAGTCATTAAGCTTTCGGGAACCGAAGCAGGTTGCCATTCATCTGTTAGCCATATCGGGTAGGAGTTTGCTGTCAGTATCGCCTCGACTGTATCGCTTAAGGAGGTAAGAGAGATCCATCCTTTGGCGGTTAAAGTCAATGCTCTACCCATCCGATGATAAGGGAAACAGGCTTTCCCTCGTTCAGTCTTCTTAGTAACGCTGTCCAAAGGAGTTCACTGCCTCATGCCAACCGCAAATACTGAAGTTAAAGTTCAAAAAAGTAAGGCGACCAACCCGGTTTTCACGGCGGATATGGTACGCACCTACCTGCATGAGATTGGGCGTGTGCCACTCTTAACGCACGAGCAAGAAATCGTTTACGGCAAGCAAGTGCAGCAAATGATGGCCCTGCTTGATGCAAAGCAAGAGTTGGCTGAAAAGCTCGATCGCGAACCAACTCAGGCAGAGTGGGCAACCGCAGTGAAGATGGGTGAAGCTGAATTGGAGCAAGTTGTCCGCTTGGGGCAGCGTGCAAAGCAAAAAATGGTGGAAGCCAATCTACGCTTAGTCGTCGCCATTGCTAAAAAGTACCAGAAGCGTAACCTGGAATTTCTAGATTTGATCCAGGAAGGAACGCTGGGCTTGGAGCGCGGTGTTGAAAAATTTGACCCAATGCGAGGTTATAAGTTTTCAACCTATGCCTATTGGTGGATTCGTCAAGCCATTACCAGGGCGATCGCTCAGCAGGCTCGCACCATTCGGTTGCCGATTCACATTACCGAAAAGCTGAATAAGATCAAGAAAGTTCAGCGTGAATTAACGCAAAAGCTTGGTCGCAGTCCGAACCCTGTCGAAATTGCTGAAGCCTTAGAGTTGGAACCTTCTCAGATTCGAGAATTCCTGCTTATGGCCCGTCAGCCCGTTTCGTTGGATTTGCGGGTGGGTGACAACCAAGACACTGAACTGCAAGACCTGCTGGAAGACGAAAACGCCTCTCCAGAAACCTATGCCACTCAGGAATCTTTACGCCGTGACCTGGAGGGAATGCTATCTGAACTGACCCCTCAGCAGCGTGAAGTACTCGTCCTACGCTTTGGCTTAAATGATGGCAATGAACTGTCATTAGCTAAGGTCGGGCAGCGGATGAACATTAGCCGTGAACGAGTTCGCCAATTGGAACGGCAAGCTCTTGACCATTTGCGTCGCCGTAAGGCAAACATTCGCGGTTACTTAGCAAGCTAACTGATTTTTAGCAAGCTACTTTTCTGGGTAAAGGCAGCCGAAGACGGGGCGATCGTCCCTGTAGCTCCAATAGACAGATGATGGGGGTGGTTTTCCACCCTCATTTGGTTTGTTGGTAATGGATGGAAAAATGAGGACGAGGAAACTTTCTATAAAATCAGCACCGTAAAAAATGGGCAAATTTCTGGAATCAGAAGTTGGGCTGTTGTAGTTTTATTTGTCTTCTCGCAAGGGAATTTCTAAAAATGATCGCTTTACAAAGAAGTATTGCAATCTTTGTAAAGAGTTTGCCGAAGCAAAACAGATGAAGCCAATCTCTCCGTTAGAGTGGAAATAGACTGACGTTATTTCTAGCTTTTAACTTCTTTTTTAACTAACCCTGAGATGGCTTTGAGTTTTAAACCTGTTTTTGGATTTGGATAAATTTTGCTTAAGAATTTTGTTTTACGAGAGGATTATCTACGGTGTTCAACTCCTTATTTGGTGCGTCATTATTTGGTGCGTCATCCTCGCTTCACTTCACCAGTATTGTCAAGCGTTTAGTGGTTCCTGTGGTTGGAGTCACCTTAACAACTGGATTCGCCATCATCACTAATGCCGATTTGGCAGCATATAGCTCTGAAGTTTTAGAAAATTCCCCTGTTCAGTCGGCTCCAAACTTGGCAAAGCAAGATTCAGCCGAAGTAGATTCGATCGCAACAGACACAAATCGACTGGCATCAGAACCGATCGAAGATGGGGTATACCTCTACGGGCAGTCTGCTGAACGTGACCAAATTGGGTCTGCCTATATGGTTTTTGAAGTGGAGCAAGGGCAGGTAATTGGAGCTTTCTATATGCCTCGTTCTTCCTTTGACTGCTTCTATGGCAACCTTGAAGCAGACCACCTTGCCCTCACCGTCATCGACAGCTATGAACAGACTCCTCACCCCTATGCTGTTGCTCTGGAGCCTGCCGATTCGTTAGCCACGACGGAAGCAGAAACAACCCCCGTGAGGCTTGAAGGGTTTCATGCGATCGAAAATCCTTCAGAAGCCGATTTGGAAATCCTATCCACCTGTCAGTCAGACTTTCAATAGCAAAGTTGCACGCTGTTGTTGGCTTGCGTAAAGCTGCTGCAAAAACGCTGTATTGCAAACGCGATCGGTCTAGAAAAGCGTTCTAGATTACCTTGAATTCTGCCTTTTTTTGTTACCGTATTAGCACCAAAACAGTAATGCAGTTGATAGGGTGATGAGGGATTTAGTTCTACAGGTCGTTCCATTTGCAGCAGCAAAATCTGCAATTTATGCCATTCGCTACACCGTTTTTCACATTGAGCAAGGCGTTGCTCTGGAGATAGATTTTGATGGCATGGATGAAACTTCAATGCATGTGGTGGCGTACCGAGGAGAGGAGCCAGTTGGAACAGCCCGGATTCGGATGTTGAATGATCGCCTTGCCAAAATTGAACGGGTTGCAGTGTTAGCAGCCTACCGGGGGCAGGGAATCGGTAAAGCCCTAATGGAAGCAGCAGTCTCTTATCTCGATTGCCAAGCGGTTCCAGAAATCAAGCTCAACTCTCAGGTTCAGGCAAAAAGCTTTTACGAAAAGTTAGGGTTCAAACCTCAGGGTAATGAATTTGACGAAGCTGGAATTTTACACATCGAAATGCGACGCTCGCTACAGCAAACCTAGAAAAACTCAAGTAAATATAAGAGTGTAATTACCAACACTAAAAATCTCTCTTAAGGCTGAGGTAAACCAAAAACTAGAAGTCGCAAATTGAACAAACAAGAGTTAATGTTTTTTTTGGAAAAAAGGAATTCGGAAATCTTATACAGGGATCAATCCATACTGTACTGAAATTGCCGTTATCGCTATCTGAGAAACCCTGAAAACTGCGAGTTTGGGGATTGTTCTTCAACGGATTGAAAGTAAATGCGATCGCAAAAAATTAATAAAAATACAAAGGATAGTATTTATCGTTTGCTTAGCCAACTTGAGCGATTTAAGCCATTGAAATCCACCGTTAGGTTAGTTGAAATTCCAACTGCATTTTGTCATTATGATCAACAAGGGTAAGAAACAGTAATTCAATTTTGTTTTTTTCAACACAGTTCAGCGTTTAGTCATGTAATTTAAAGAAACTTATGAACACCCTCAATGAATGTCCTTGCTGCTCCGAACCGTTGTTGCGTCATGCTCGTAATGGCAAGGTTTACTGGTTCTGCCTTCATTGCCGTCAAGAGATGCCTAATTTGATGACGGTTGTTGCAGCTAGTCGGAAATCTACTCATCCAAAAGAAAACGTCACAAATTTACTCAATTTGGTTTGAAGAAACGCAATTTAACCGATCGAATGCGGTAAAACTCACAAGAAAATTATCCTCAGAAAATGAGCTAGTAGACCACTGGCTCATTTTTTAATTTGATATGAAACGATATAGAAAAACCGTTTTTCTCCAGGCAAGACAGAATACAATGGCTTAACTTTTTATCGCCGTCCACCCCACCTAATGCATTCAGAGCCGCTTTTTGATGTAGGTCTGCTTACCGCTTTAAAACTCTATCTGGCGACTGATAACTTCAACCTGGAAGACCAGGCTAGAGCCGTAGGAGAATTAATTTTAATTGCGTGGGCAATCCATATTGTGGATTGGGGTTTTGGTAGAGGCGCATTCGGTTGGGCGTTTGGAGTTCGACCCAGGCAAGTAACAGGGCTGTTTGGAATTGCGCTTGCCCCCTTTCTGCATGGAGTTCGCAGCAAAGATGGTGAGCCAGATAATTCTCATATTGTAGGTAATACCCTGGCTTTTGCTGTGCTTGGGCTTTTCATTGCTGTGCAAGGATTGCGCTTGTTTTATGTCGTCTCGATCGTTTCAGCATTGGTAGGCGGTCTAGGTACGTGGTTATTTGGTAGAGAAAATACTTATCATGTCGGAGCCAGTGGGGTCATCTACGGTTACACTGGCTTTCTGTTGGTGTATGGATTTATCTCACGAAATATATTGGCACTCGTATTGGGAATCACAACATTTATTTTGTATGGAAGATATATCGTTGGAATCTTACCAACTAGACCAGGTATTTCTTGGGAAGGGCACTTGTTTGGCTTTATTGGAGGCGTGTTTGCCGCTTACTTAATTAGCTACGTCAGACTGAGCTATTGGTAAGGGAATAGCTGATGGGTGTGATCCACCAATGCAGTATGGCGATTGATTTACGCCTGAGGTTGCGTTGTAAGCTGCGGTAGCTTATATAGTTCCTGCTCAGAGTGAATATTGAATGCTTGATCAAGCCAAACCAGTGATGCCTTTGAGACATTGTCTGCCTCTAATGTCACCAGGGAAAAGTTACGAATTTTTCCAGCCTCAGTTGACTTAATTCGAGGAACGCTGGCGGCATTCAGGTAAAGTGTGCCATAAGCGTCTATATCAACCATCTTGCGGAGTTGCTCTTTGGTGTGGCGCAATTGATGATGCATATGCCCAAAGGTGACAAGCGGAATCGTTTTACCCAAAGTACGAGCTTGGTGAATCGCTTCAGTGAGGTCGGGATCGCCATGATCACCTCCGATCGGCTGCCAGTCCTTCCCGCAAGGATCTTCCGCAGCGTTGCCTAACCCCTTCGGGCCACAGTGCCCCAAAAAAATCAAGGTGTTATGGGTAGTGTTCTGAATTGCCAGAGTCATTTGCTCAATAGACTCTTCAAAGCTATGAACGCCATAGCGACTTTTATAAAAGGACTCATTCTTCCAGCTAGACCCTCCCCAACTAAAGGGGCGACCCCCCACCACTGAAAGCTGAAATGCAGGAAAATCCAGCTTGCCATAGCCAACGTGGGTATCGCCCAGCAAATCTAGCTGTTTTTGTACCCAATCTTCGGTTTGCCGATCGTAGGGACACTTCTTTCTGCCCCAGTCTGTCGCGCTATACCAGGCATCGTGGTTTCCCAAAATGACCGCTTTAGGAAGGCTCATTTCAGCGATCGATCGCACCACCTCAACCGATTCATTCCCAAAATCTCCGACAAACAAAACTAAATCAACCCCCAAAAACTTGAGGGCGACTTCATCTTCTGCATCCCAAAGATCATGAACATCTCCAACGACAGCGATCGTAATCGGCTGAGATCGAAGGGTGTGCTGCGGTTGAGGGTGATGATGCATACTAGTCATGCTGACTCCAGGTACTCTGCTCTAAAATCGGTAAGCTTTGTACACTTTCACATATCTCTGAAAAGAGTGAAAGGAGTTCCAGCATTGCTCCAGGTTAGATCGCTTCAAAATAGATACGTTGTGGCTCACTTGGGGTAAATATAATCGATCGCCTAACAATCGGGATTTGACTGTGAAAATAAAGCAACTGCAAAAATAAAGCATTTCTCATTGCTCAGTTCTTGATTCTTATCTTCACCATCTATCGACAAATCCTCTTGAATGTAATGCTGATTGAACGACCACAGGGAATAAATTAATAGCAATTCAAAGACCACACGACTGAAGAAAACCACAGCATATCAGAGCAATGGTTCAGTTATCTACCTTTTCAATATAAGGACGCAAATCGTTGAGATCAATATATCGATCGGTTGCGTTGCGAAGCTCTCGGGCAATCATTCCCTCTGTAGAAACAACAGTAATATGGGTGTTCTTTGAGCGCAAAAGTTCGATCGCCCTCTCAAAATCTCCATCGCCGCTAAACAGAATTACCCGATCGTATTGGTCAACGGTGTTGAACATGTCCACAACAATTTCGATGTCCAAATTTGCCTTTTGAGAAATACGACCTGAGTTGTCGTCATAGTATTCCTTGAGAACTTTCACCCGCACAGTATATCCCAGGCTAATCAAAGCATCTCTGAAACCACGTTGGTCTTGATGATCTTTCAGCCCGGTATACCAGAAGGCATTGATTAACCTTACCTCTGGATCATTCGTGAAATACTCTAATACTCGCCTTGGATCAAAAAACCACCCGTTTTTTTGCTGGGCGTAGAACATATTGTTCCCGTCTATGAATATTGAGAGACGGTTCATAACAGACGACATAGAAAATAACCTAAGGTTTCTGGCAGAGTAGTTAATTAGTTCGCTCAAGCCTAACAGTTTCCTCCCTGTGAACTGATGATCAAGACATGCCTGAAACGGTTCAACTCAGTAAAAAATAGCTAAGCTGATTTAGCTCAGTAAGCTTTAGGATTTGTGCTAGCATCTCCTGCCCTAATTAGTGAGATGGATCTACAAAAACCATAGCACTGAACAATGGATAGATAAGTCAGCCTTTTGGTAGAGTACCAGTCGCTTTACCAGCTAAAAGGGCCAGTAAACCTAATGGAAAGACAGTTGCACCTTACCTGGTTGAACAGAGATAAAGCTAACTGCTTCTTGTTAATCCAAATGCTCAAACCTATGCTTTATCATAACGTCAACTACACTAAATCTACGCTGAGATGCTAGATAATTGCTGAGCATTTGGATACAAAGATGAGCCTTGTCCAGCCGTTTCAAGCTCAAATTTAAGCATACTGATACTGTGCATTTCCAACCTTAGAACCTTCAAATAGGTATACGTTAATTCTTCGATTAAACCGCCTAAAAGCAGAATGATCATGAAATTTATCTTAGACATTATAGATAAATTTATAGCGACTCACTGAGGTTTTCCATCTGTCTAGAGGTAGGAACACCAGTCGCTCCAACTTCCGGCATATAGTTTACCGTTTTTGTGTCCAGCCATCTCCAAAGACAAGAGGTTTACACAGGCAGTTACTCCAGAACCGCAGTAAACAATGATTTCTTCAGCGTCTGCTAAGTTTGCCCATCGTTGTTGCTGTTCTGAAGGAGGACAAAGAAACCCTTGAGGATCTGTAACCTCTTGCCAAGGGTAGTTGATTGCCCCTGGAATGTGACCTGCGATCGGGTCAATTGGTTCCCGTTCTCCTCGATAGCGTTCTGCTTCACGAGAATCTACCAGGGCAATGTTGGGCTGATCTTTTTTTGCTTTTACCGTTTCAATCCCTACCACCCAATCAGAGCGGACACAGGGAGTAAAGGTTCCAGCATTAGGAGTCGGATTGTCAGACGTAAGAGGATATCCGCCCGCCCGCCATCCCTGAAATCCGCCATCCAAAACCGCCACTCGATCGTGTCCTAAAAACCGCACCAACCACCACAAACGCGCCGCAAATGCCAGCCGCGAGTCGTCATAGGCAATGATCCAGGTTTCTGAACTGTCTCCTGCTTGCCCAGTGCCAGAGTGAACGCCGATCGCCGCCAATTTCCTGGACAGGTATTCAGGGTCAGGTAAGGGGTGTCGGCCACCGTGCCGTTGAACTGGACGAGACAGGTCGTGGTTTAAATCAAGATAAAAAGCTCCGGGAATGTGGCTGACTTCGTAATGTTGTCGCCCAAGCTGAGGGTCTGCCAGGGAAAAACGACAGTCTACAATCACAACCTGGGGATGGTTCAAATGCTTGAATAACCATGCAGCAGACACAACATTTTCAACCGTCTGTTCGACGTTTTGCTCAGACTCGTTTGAGGCAACCCCAAACTGATTGTTTGTTTCATGCATCTTTTGGTTTCAAAATTTAACGCTGAGGGGCTTGGTCATTCATTACAGCCTTTTGAAGTATTAACCATGCTCTTAGTATTGTTCTCTCAGGGTTGATTCATTAATTGTAAAAAATTTATTAAATTGGGAAGTCTCCAGATTCATCAGACATTGACATGCTAGTTCATGTTTCAAAGCCGCGCAGATGAAAGAATAGCTAAAATTCCGTAATTTCTCGCTGTATTTTGAATCCGACATCTGTCTAATTTGCAAAATAGCATTGCTAAAGTTACAAATCCCACGCATTCTCATTGGTAAAACCCAATAGGGGATGTAGATAGGACACAAAATCTCCGTGAAAAGCCTGATCCTTGCCCTTAGGTAAATGAACATACTGGAAATGTAGATGTTTTATATATTGTGCTAAACCGGCTCAAGCTTCCTTCCAACAGATATTAACTGGCTCAAAACCGAGGTAATCGGCAAGGATTCTCCAATCACCATGCTTGAAGTTGCGTCATCCTATTCTAAGTTAAGTATTTCTACTGATTTAAGTGAGAGATTTCCCGTGAACGAGATCGACTCTGAAAGACCCAAGATTTTAGTTGTCGATGATCATCCTTCTAGCCGGATGACTGCGGTTGCTCTGTTGTCGGTTGAGGGGTATGAGGTAATGGAGGCAGAAAATGGTCAGGCTGCGTTGGATTGCGTCCTTGACACTGATCCGGATTTGATTTTGCTGGATGTTATGATGCCTGGCATGGATGGATACGAGGTTTGCCGCCGTTTGAAGCAGGAAGAGCAGACTCGGCTGATTCCGATCGTTTTTGTCACAGCTTTGAACGATCGCCGGGCCCGGTTGCGCGGGATCGAGGTGGGGGGTGACGATTTTCTTTCTAAACCGTTTGATCAGCTTGAATTGTCGGCGCGTGTAAAGTCTTTGATTCGTCAGAAGCGGCTAAACGAGGATCTAGACCACGCCAGCAAAGTTTTATTTTCGATCGCCCGCACCATTGAACGGCGCGACCCCAACACAGGCGATCACTGTGAGCGGCTCGTCGTCCTTGGTAAATCCTTTGGGGAGTATCTGCGGCTGCCTCGGATTGAAGTGCGAGACTTGATGTGGGGCGGATATTTGCATGATATTGGCAAAGTTGGCATTCCCGATTCGGTTCTGTTGAAAACAGGAAAGCTGACCTCGGATGAATGGAACGTCATGCGCCAGCACGTTTTAATTGGAGAACAAATTTGTCAGCCCTTACGCACGATGCAAGGGGTCATTCCCATCATTCGCCATCATCATGAACGCTGGGACGGCTCAGGTTATCCGGATGGGCTGGTTGGCAATGCCATTCCTTTCTTGGCTCAGGTGTTCCAACTGATTGATATCTACGATGCGCTCACCCACGAACGCCCTTACAAAATCGCGTTTACTCCCAAGGATTCCTTAGATCTAATGTTTCAAGAGGCGGAAAAGGGCTGGCGTAACTTGGAACTTATGCAAAGATTTGCTGAATTTATTGTTCAACAAGTTATAGCAGCATAGAGAAACCATAAATCTGGATAGGAAACGCTCTGAAAGAGGGACAAAAGCAGGCTATACTCCGTTGGTGAACAGAGTAGACGAGAGGAAGCATGGTAGCGGTAGCAATTCTGGCGGCGGGACGTGGCACACGGATGAAGTCTCGTTTACCCAAGGTTCTACATCAGTTGGGCGGACGATCGCTACTCGAACGGGTACTGGGATGTGCTGCTGGCGTTCAGCCCAGCCGTGTTTTGGTTATTGTGGGATATGGCAGTGAGTTGGTCAAAGAATCTCTTGCCGATGTACCAGGCGTTGAGTTTGTTGAACAACGAGAGCAGTTGGGCACCGGGCACGCTGTACAGCAAATAATCCCTCATTTGCAAGGCTTTTCTGGTGATTTGCTCGTTCTAAATGGGGATGTTCCCTTACTTCGCCCCGAAACCCTAGACAGCTTGCTGCAATCCCACCGCAACCATCAAAACGCTGCGACCATCCTCACCGCTCAACTTCCTGATGCCAAAGGATATGGGCGGGTGTTTTGTGATGGTCAAAACCTGGTGACGCAGATCATTGAAGACCGAGACTGCACCCCTGCCCAACGACAAAACCGCCGAGTCAATGCCGGAATTTACTGTTTTCAATGGTCTGCTTTAGCAGAGGTATTGCCCAAACTTCAGTCCAACAATGATCAGCAGGAATATTACCTCACCGATGTCGTGAGCTATTTTGACCCAGTAATGGCGGTAGATGTGCAGGACTACCAGGAGATTCTGGGCATAAACGATCGCAAGCAGCTTGCCGGGGCATACGATATTTTGCAAACGCGGGTTAAGGATAGCTGGATGAGAGCGGGCGTGACGATCGTTGACCCGGATAGCGTCACTATTGATGATGCGGTACAGCTAGAGCCGGATGTGGTCATTGAACCGCAAACCCACCTACGAGGACAGACAGTGATTCGGGCGGGCAGCCGCATTGGGCCGGGCAGTTTGATTGAAAACAGCGAAATTGGTGAGGCAGCAACGGTTCTGTTTTCCGTGGTGACGGACAGCATTGTCAATACTGGCAGCAGGATCGGGCCCTATGCCCATTTACGGGGACATGTGCAGGTGGGGGAAAGATGCCGCATTGGAAATTTTGTGGAACTGAAAAACTCTACCTTGGGCGATCGAACCAATGTCGCTCACTTGTCGTATTTGGGGGATGCCACCCTGGGTGAGCAAGTCAACATTGGAGCGGGAACCATTACAGCCAACTATGATGGCGTGAAAAAACATCGGACTGAAATTGGCGATCGAACTAAAACTGGGTCTAACAGTGTCCTTGTTGCTCCGATTACCATTGGGGCTGATGTGACGATCGCCGCAGGCTCAACCATCACTGAAGATGTTCCCGAAGATAGTTTGGTCATTGCTCGTGCCCGTCAGGTGGTGAAACAGGGCTGGAAAATAAAGAGCAAACAGGCAGAGTAAGCATTGAAGCGTCGCTCTGGGAATTGCTAGCCGATTTGTAGGTGGTCAATTCGACATCGCTTTACAATCCAATGGCAAGCCGTTATGATTCTCATGACGCACTGGTTTGCGATCGACTGCTCCGTTTGAAGGAGTCCTTCTGGTCTAAATCTTTGCTATCGGGTTTCAGTCTTGAGATCTAGAGATATCGCAGTACGAAAGATGATTCGGACAGTTTTGGGTGCTAAGCTCATCCGTTTTGGGTTTCAGCAACCTGATATTCTCCTAACCGATTCATCCGTTGCCATAAAGCCGTTCTGAATTCTCTAAATCATCAATTTTGAACCGCTTTGATGAAATACTCCTTGATCTGTTAAATAACGCTCCTTGATCTGAATGCCAACTTGTTAACCCATCGCTGAATAACAGAAGTGAGGTAAGTCATGGAAGGCTGTGTTGTTACAGATCTCAAGGTTCACAGTAAGGCTAACTGTTTTGTTCTCAATCCTGAACAGATGAAGAGAATTCAGGATGAGGTTGCAGTATCGGTGCCATTGGAGCCAGGTATTAATATCGTCAAAATTAGAAGTGGGGCATTCAGCTACCGGACAGCGGAAGGTAGAGTTGCTGAACCCCTTGTGCTGCTTTGGATCTATGGCGGCAAGGTCATCAACCAGAAAACAGAAGTTGAAGTGGGAGCAACCTGGTCATCCCTCAATGGATATGACGATACTCTCACGCTCAATGTCAAGGAGAAAGCAACGCTTTGTGCCTTTTTCTTTGATACCTATCTTGAAGACAATGACGGAGAAGTGTTTCTTTCGGTCGTTCGGATCTAGTCCGGTTTTGATTTTTATAGCAATAGGCAGAATGGTTGGGACAAGTTCTGTCTTTCTAAAATTTTGACAACTTCCATTGTCCTGACCTTTGCATCTGTTGCCATATCAACGCGCTTTATTCTGCGCTGCATAGGTTTGGTTCTGGAACCGTTTGATTCTGGAAACGTTTGATTGTGAAAACGAAGAGTTAGCCCAGGTTGTTCGGAGCAGAGGCAACTAGCCATTTGCCCACATAGCCGTTTGTCCGTGCAGAAGGACAAGGAATGTCCCAGCTAATTCTTGGTTTCATAACCAAATGATTTGGCTGTGCAAAGGCAACCTGACGCAAGCAATCTCTAAGCTCCAATCACAATTTTATGAATCGGGACTATTATCATGCTGTACTCTAAACGGACTTGGGTTAAACTTTCAGCCACCCTACTGGCATTGACGGCAGCCTCCAAAGCCGTGGCGGTTGTTCCGGTTGAAGATATTTTGCTACTGGCTCAGTCCGCCTCTCCAACGACTTTTCCCGTACCCAGCTCAATCCCTGATGGCTCTACCTTCAGGGTTGATGGTTCTACTAGTATGCGGGTGATCAATGAAGCTCTAAAAACCCGCTTTGAGGAGCAGTTTGCCGGAACAACGGTTGATTTGGCAGCGAGCAGCACGGATGAGGCATTGGAGGCGTTGCTGTCCGAAGAGATCGATTTGGCGGCGATCGGACGACCCCTCACCGAGGAAGAAAAAGCGCAGGGATTGATTGAGGTTCCCATTAGCCGCGAAAAGATTGCAATCATCGTCGGGGCAGATAATCCATTTGAGGAAAACCTGACGTTTGAGCAATTTGCCCAAATATTTCGGGGGGAAATTACCGACTGGTCGGAAGTGGGCGGCGAACCAGGGGCAATTCGGTTTGTCGATCGGCCAGACTACAGCGATACGCGCCGTGCTCTTAGCCAATATGACGTATTTGAAGGCGTTCCCTTTGAAACGGGGGCAAATGCGGTGCAGGTGGCAGATGATGAAACGCCGACGGTGGTCAGCGAACTCGGTAGTGATGGTATCAGCTATGCCATTGCCAGCCAGGTTTTAGAACAGGACAACGTTAAGATCCTCCCGATGCACCAAACCCTACCGGATGATCCCCGTTATCCTTACTCTCAACCGCGTGGCTATGTGTATAAAGAAGGTTCCCTGAGTCCCGCAGCACAAGCATTTTTGGGATTTGCGACTTCTGAACCTGGACAAGAAGTGGTTGAAGAGGCGATCGAAACAGAAGCCGCCGCTGTGGCCGTTGCTCCAGCAGTTTCCCCGGAAGCCGCCATTTCTCCCAATCCGGAGGCTGAAACGGCCTTGGTGCCTGTTCCCGAAGCAGACGGAGCCGCCGTGGCCGGACGAGGTGGGTTTCCCTGGTGGCTGTTGGGAATTCCTATTCTGGGGGGTTTACTGTGGTGGTTGCTGAAAGGACGAGGGGCAGCGACCCCAACGGCGGCAGTTCCTCCTGTAGCGGCAGTTCCTCCTGTGGCGGCAGTTCCTCCGATTGCGAAGACGAGCCGCATGATCTTAACGCCGCGCAACTGTCGGGATGCCTATGCTTATTGGGAAGTTCCTGATTCAGCCTTTAGTGATTTACGGCGGCAAGGAGGACGATCGCTGAAGCTGCGCCTGTATGATGTAACGGATATTGACCTCGATCGGCAACCACCCCACAGCATGAAGGAGTTTGACTGCATCCCCGGTGAGCAGGATCTCCACCTTCCCATTGAGCAAGACGATCGAGATTATCTAGCGGAACTAGGCTATGTCAGCGATGACGGGAAATGGGTAAAGCTAATCCGATCGGAGCATGTACGGGTTCCGGCTTGTCCACCTGTGGCGGGAATCGATGGAGTCAAAACGGCCGCAGCAGTGGGTGGTGTTGCTTTGGCTGGTGCTGCGATCGCCAAAACCGCGATTCCAGAACAGCCTCAATCTGCTCCTGTGATGGCTGCTCCATTGCCAACGGCTGATATTCACGAAAGCCGAATTGTCTTAACGCCGCGCGACTCTACCAATGCCTATGCTTACTGGGAAACACCAGAAAGTCACAAAGCCCATTTGCGGGGACAAGGCGGTAGAGAACTGCAACTGCGGCTCTATGATGCAACGGATATTGACTTAGAAGTTGATCCGGCCCATAGCATTCAGGTCTTTGAAATTGAGGAGCAGGCAACCGATCGCCATCTACCCATTGCAATTCCCGATCGGGACTACATCGCTGAAGTGGGTTATGTCGATGACGATGGCAAGTGGCTCTTGTTGGCCCGCTCCAACCCTGTACGCATTGCGGCTCCAGTTGTAACCAGCCCTCCGATTCCCATGACGGCGATCGGGGTGGCAGTAGGT
>PVWD01000273.1 GCA_003003615.1 filamentous cyanobacterium CCP2
CCCGTCCCCCGTATTCGTTTCCGCCCCCACTGCTCCCCGGTGATCCAGGTTCAGGAGAATCGTCAAGCCATTTTCGACGATCGCCTGGGATTTTCCTCCCTTCATATGAACTACGAACCCAACGCCGCAGGCATCATGTTCAAACTGGGGATCGTAAAGTCCTTGCTGAGTTGGCAGTTTTTTGTTGTTCATAAGGCTGGTTTAAAAAAATTGCGAAGAAGGGGCAGTGAGCAAAAAATGGCAGCGATCGGCTAAAGAAAATGAAATGTCATCGAAATGTCATCAATTCAATACACAATGCTTTAACACTTAAATCGATCGCCAGGCTGATTATTCTAGCTAATTTGGCTGAGCTAATTTGGATTCTCTAACAAGAATGCGGTGAAGTGGCAGGTCTTAAGGAAATTGTCACATCCCACTAAATTAAACAATTATATTGATATGTTAAATACTGTAAATAACCCACAAAAACTGTTTCATAAACAGGTGTATCCACCTGTATTTTAGCGATCATGGTTGCATCTACAGCCTAATAAACGATGGGTTGTCTGAGGGCGTTGTAAGGAATGCAATATGGCAGCTATTTCTCCTCAAAAGGTTTACGAGAATCTCGATCTGCTAGAGCAGGGGGATGTGGTCAACAGTGCGGTGTATCGTCAACTGGCTCAAGATGTGTTGGCGAATCCAGAGGTGAGCTTAAGTTGGCGACAGGCAATTTCAGAGCGGCTGAATCAGGCAAATCGGCTGCTGGCAATGTTGACTGTCGGACGGGATGACAGTTATTAAAATGTGCAACGATTAAAATGTGCAACAAAAAATTAATCCAGCCATGAGGCACATCCTCTGACTGGGCAGACAAATACTCACCCCACAAGACAATGACCCAATTATTTTCTTAACTTGCATAACTGGTTGCCATTCTCTTCGTTAGGGGATTAGTTGGTTTCAACGGACTTCAATTCTTAGCCCCGAATTGATTCGAGGGTGGATGGCTTCCATTCGCAGGACGGTGTTCAACATTGCGTCTGTACCATCGCATTAGCGGTGTTGCACTCGTTCCATGAAGCGTCACCGAAATGACAACGACAATAAAGGTTATCCAGGCAATCAACTCTCCAACTTCACCTTCTAAGCCTTCCCCTAATGCGTAGCTAAGGTAATAGAGTGACCCGACTCCCCGAATGCCAAACCAGCCGAAAAACCAGCGTGTGGCTGGCAGGACGGGAGAACCAAGCAGACTGAGCCAAGTTCCGATCGGGCGAATCACAAATAGCAAAACAGCCGTTATCAGCAGAGCCGGCCCAGCAAAGCGTAAGACGGGTTCAATTCGCAACAGTGAACCCAACAGCAAAATGGTGCCAACTTCTGTCAGTTTCTCAATTTGCTCCATAAACCGCAGACGAGAGCTTGTTTTAGCATCATCTATCGGTTGGCGAGACACAACCACACCTGAAACAAAAACAGCGACAAAGCCGTAGCCATGAATGAGTTCGGCGATCGCATAAACGATCAGGATAGTACTTAGCCCGATGAAATCCTCCATTAATTCGTCGGCACGGCGATATCGTTGCAAGCGGTTTTCAATCCAGCCAATTGCTTTTGTCACAACAATGCCAACGGCAAGTCCTGCTCCGATCGCCCAGATTAAATCGATCGCTACCCAGCGTCCAAACCATTCCTGCCAGTTTTCACTTTCCAACCAGTGCAGCCCAAAGTAAACAAACGGAAAGGCCAGGGCATCGTTCAGTCCGCCTTCCGAAGTTAAGCCGAACCGCAGTTCATCTCGGTCTTCTGGATCATATAGCTGCACTTCTGATGCTAAGACGGGATCAGTCGGTGCTAAAATCGCCCCTAACAGAATGGCTTCCCCCCATTCCAGACTCAGCAACCAGTGCCCGATCGCGGCGATCGAAAAGATAGAAATCGGCATCAAAAACCCAATCAGGCGAATCGTTGAATTCCACGCCCAAGCATTGAGCGGGCGGTTCATCTTTAGCCCGCAGCTAAACAGAGAAATGAGTACAACAAATTCTGTTAGCCGTTCTAGAAATTGAGCTTCTGGGCGTAATCGAATCAAATTCCAGCCATAGGGACTCAGAAAAATTCCTACAATCAGATAAATCAGGGCATAGGACAAAGGTAATCGTTGAATCCACCCTGAACCCAACACCACCAGCAACAACAACAACCCGATAACAAGCAGATCAAGAATATAGATATCCACAGGCCGCTTAACTCAAGGAATTAATTTAAAAAGAACCGCCTCCCTACTGTAGGCGGGCAAACTTTTGGTTTGATATAACCTGAGATAGATTTTCCTCAGTGTTTAAAGCAACGCTAAGCATATTTTTTCTTGAGCGTAGATCACTAAATTAATGTCACACAACCTCCCTCTTTTGGTAGGGCTTAACCCTATGCCTGGAGTAGAGGAAGAACAGAATGACAGGGATTAGGTTGGTAGAGAGTGAAGGAATGAGAACGGTTGCTTGCTCCGGTGAAGCAATGGTTTAAGGGCTGGTAAAAAGCCAATTTGTGGAATTCAAGTTAATTCGCGGAATTTTAGATGGCTAACGGTAATAGAAAAATTCAAGATTTGAATTTAGCATTCAAAGTTTAACTCAAAACTGAGTACGAAATTTACGCTAAGTCCTTCATTTTCAATCGCATTTAATCGGGTAAATCATATGTTTCAATCTTTTGAGATCACACAAGGATTAACCTACTTTTTTCCATCAATTCTTTATCCTTCTGTTACTCAAGCACCTGTATCTTCCAGTGAAAAAACGCTGGCATTTCTTTCAGGCTCCCAATTTCTAATTGCTTTGATCGCCGGTGTCGCAATGGCGTTTGCGTTTCAGTTTGTTTTGAGCAACTTTACGATCGCAACGGGCATTTCTGGAGGAATTAATCCGGCTGATACCGATGCGGATGGTTGGGGGCAAAAAATTCGTCGCATTGAAGCAAAAGTGGGCAGTACTACCCTGTTCATTGTTAACACGGCCCTGTTTACTGCCTGTTTTCTAGCAGTTAAATTGACACTGATTCAAAGTGCAGAACTAGCGGCGATCGTGGCAGTAGTGATTTGGTCAGTTTATTTCTTGTTGCTGTTGTGGATTGGTTCTCAGGCAGTCGGTTCTGTGGTGGGTGCGGTTGGAAGTACTGCCAGTTCGGGGATACAGGGTGTTATGGCTCTGGTGTCCACTGCGTTGGGAGGCGGTTCTGCCAGTAAGCAAATTACAAATACGGTAGAGTCCTCAGCAAAGGCAGTTTCTCAGGAGTTGCAGTCCCTCCTTAAATCTGAACAGACATCCGATCGACTGCGCGAAAACTTAGAAAATTATGTTTCATCATTGCAATTGCCTAAACCTAACCTGGACGTTTCTAGCCAAGCATTGGAGCTAATTAGCAACGCCAACCTGCTTCCTGCCAACAGTTCAGAACTTTTCAACTTGATTAAAACCGCTACCCCGGAAGATTTGCAATCCGGTAAGCTTCGGGAGCGGCTAACTGAGCTTTTAGGCTTGGGGCAAGCCAACGGTAATCGCAATGCTCAAGAAGAGGGAAATGGGCACGGGCAGGAGAATGAACACCATAACGAACAGCCCCAAAGCAGTGAACAAACTTCATCGAAGCAGAGTGTCGGATTGCGGCAACGAACGCTGCAAATGGGTACAGATGCCCTAGTGACAACTCTTTTGGGACGGAGCGGACTTTCAGGACAAAACCTGGAGTCCCTTGGTAAAACGATCAGTTCATTGGGTCAACAATTGGGCAATCAGGCAAAAGAAGCTGCTGAAACGAGAAAATCGCCTGTTGCTGTTATCCGATCGGATGTAGAAGACTATTTGTTGAATTCTCCAAGTTGGTATTTGCGTCCTGAAAGTCTCGATCGTGGGTTTAGAGAAGTGTTGTTTGATCCAGAAGCCCATGCCAGCTTAATCCGGAAGCCTTTGGAACAGTTGAATCGGGCTTATTTTGTTGAGGTGTTGCATCGTCGGGAAGGCGTGAACCCTGACCAGATTAATGATATTGCCGATGAGTTGGAAGTGATTCGACGGGAAGTATTGGATCAGGTGCGTGAAGCTGAGGAACAGGAAAAATCCCATGAACTGCGTCATCGGGTGGAAACCTATCTCAAATCTGCTCCTAAAGAAGCGTTCAATGCAGAGCAAATTCAGCAAGACTTTACGGCACTGCTTGCTGATCCAGATGCGACCTATGAAACGTTGGGAAATCGGTTGCTTCAGTTCGATCGCGATACGTTAATGCAACTTCTGCTGGCAGGACGACAAGACTTAAGCCAGGAGGAAACGGAGCACATTCTTAATGAACTGGAAGGTGCCCGCGATCGGTTTTTAAATCAATCTCAGGAAACCTGGAATCAACTGCAAGCGCAAGCAACTGAGTTTCGGCAGCAGGTGGAATCTTATCTCCGAGAGACGAATCCGGCAGAGCTAACCCCAGATGCCATCCAGCAAACTTTCCAAATGCTTTTGGAGTCTCCTGGCGGTGGTTTATTGGCTCTACGAAACGGCTTAAACCAAATCGATCGCGGTACGCTGGAACAGGTCTTGACTCAGCGAGAGGATATTGATTCGGAACGGGCAAATCAACTGATTGATCAAATTGAATCTATCCGAGATGGAATGCTTCACGCACCACAGGAATTAACTGGACAGGCAAAAGAACAATTCGATCGGTTGGTTCATCAGATCTCAGACTATCTCAGAAATGCCAATCCAGAGGAACTCAATCCTGAACGGCTTCAGCAAGAGTTAGAGCGCATTTTAGATAACTCTCAGGCAAGCTTCTCTTCAATCCGATCGCAATTACAGCACATCGATCGTGATACCTTAGTGAATCTAATTAGCCAGCAAGGTGGATTAAACGAGGAGCAGGTTAACCAGGCAGTCGATCAGGTTCAGGATAGCATTCGCCAAATGATTCGCACCCCTAAACAGGTTGCTAACCGAACTCGCGATCGGGTGCAGGATTTGCAATCAGAGTTTGCAGACTACCTACGGCATACTAACCGGGAAGAACTGAATCCTGAAGGCATCCAGCGAGAGATACAGCGATTATTCAAGCATCCTCAAGCAGGGGCAGAACAGTTGATCGATCGGTTTTCTCAAATCGATCGCGATACATTAATTGCACTGTTGGCACAGCGGGAAGACATTTCTGAAGCAGATGCCAATCAAATCGTGGAGCAGATTGAGTCTGTGCGAGATCGGCTGATTCATCAAGCCCAGGCTGCCCAAGCAAAAGTGCAGGATGTTACGGAAGCGGTTTCCGATCGCACCCAAAAATATCTCAATTCACTGGAAGCGAGCTATAAATCAGTTCAACGAGATGTCCGCAAACTGTTTGATGATCCCGAAGCTGGATTAGATGCCCTGCGTAATCGGCTGAGTGAGTTCGATCGAGAGTCATTGGTAGAGCTTCTCAGTTCCCGCACTGACCTGTCTGAAGAGCAAGCAAACCAAATCATTGACCAGATTGAAGCTGCTCGTGACAGTGCCATTCATCGAGCCGAGCAACTCCAGGAAAAAGCTGAGGAGCAGGTCAAGGCATTGAAACAGCAAGCCAAAGCACAGGCAGAAGAGGTGCAAAAAACGGTGGCTTCAGCAGCTTGGTGGCTATGGGGAACAGCCGTAACCTCGGTGGTAAGTGCTGCCCTCGCAGGCATTCTGGCAACTGGCGGTTGGCCTTTCGATTAACCCAACTCATCAAACCACCTCAACGGGAGAAAAGATCATGCAACTAAAACCGATCGCTCAACAAGTTGTCGTTGTTTTCGGAGCTTCTAGCGGCATTGGACGCATTACCGCGCTAGAGTTTGCCAAACGGGGAGCCAAGCTAATTGTCTCAGCACGAAATTTGGATGGGTTAACCACGCTCCTTGCGGAAATTCAGGATCTTGGCGGTGAAGCGATCGCCGTTCCTGCCGATGCCAGTATTTTTGAGCAGGTGAAAGCCGTTGCTGATAAAGCCGTTGAGGAGTTTGGGCGGTTAGATACGTGGATTCATGCGGCGGCCGTGAATCTGTATGCCACCTTTGAACAAACCCAGCCAGATGAATTCAAGCGGGTGATGGACATCAACGCAATGGGGCAGGTGTACGGCGCAATGGCTGCCCTGCCTTACCTCAAGCAGCAAGGAGGAGCATTGATTCATATTTCTTCGGTGGAAGCCCGTCGAGCATTGCCTTACCACAGTGCCTATGCTGCTGCCAAACACGCGATCGATGGATTCCTGGAAGTTTTACGAGTGGAGTTGAAGCATGAAAAAACTCCGGTCAGCGTGACCAATATTATGCCTGCTTCTATCAATACCCCCTTATTTAACAAGGCTCGCAGCAAGATTGGTGTGAAACCTCAAGGCTTGCCCCCCATCTACAAACCCGAAGCCGTTGCCGAGGCAATTTTGTATGCAGCTGAACATCCCACCCGTGAATTGGTTGTGGGCGGTGCAGGGCAGGCAATCCAATGGATGGAACGTCTCTCTCCCAGCCTCACCGATGCCTTAATGAATCGGGTTGGCTTTCAGCTACAGCAGACGAATGAACCCAAAGCAGAAACCGAACCAGATAACCTGGATGCCCCAATTGCAGGCTATAACACGGTTGTCGGAGATTTTAGCGAGCAGGCGCGATCGAGCCTCTTCACCTGGTTAGAAATCCATCCGGCTGCGAAATGGGGAATTTTGGCAGCCTTGGGAGTGTTTATAATCACCCTTTTGCCCTCCGCTTTGTAACAAGATTTCCTCCACAAGGATAAACCAACCTATATCTAGCGAATGGGGTAATACATTCAGCCAACCCTTGAATATAAACACAGGACAACAGCATCGTTTGCCACAAAAACACAAAACAAAAGAGCCATTATGGAACCCACACAACTCAGTAAAGAACTCCGCGAAGGAAATAGCCCTGACTTAGAGCGTCGTCGCTGGATCATTGGGCTATCGATGGTTGGGGCATCAATGGCACAGGTTGTTTCACTTTACCAAACCGGAGTAATTAAAGAATTACCCGAATTGCCTTTACCCTTTTTTGAAGCGAATCGCGTTGATGCATCTGAGTATGCCTACAGTCGTTTAAACACACCCGATGGCCCCTTGATGTTAATTAACTATGGCATCACTGCCTGGCTCGCCTCAACGGGTGGAGAAAATCGCGCTCGTGAAAATCCCCTGGTGCCGATCGCAATGGGAGCAAAAATTTTAGTCGATTCGATCGCGGCGGCTGAGTTGGCGCGGGAAGAGTGGAGCGAAAACCAAGCCTTTTGCGAATATTGCCAGGTGGCGACGCTGTGTTCGTTTGCATCCCTGGCGTTGTCCGCTCCTGAAGTTATGACTGCAATACAGACTTTGATGGGTCAGTCGGGGGAAAGTGCTTAAACCTTTCAGAGTAAGCAACATGTATCAGATGCGAACGCTCTAATCTTCAATTTATGAACTGAAAAAAGAGGAAAAAACGATGAAAGCAGTCTGTTGGCAAGGTTCTAAGAAAGTAACCGTTGAAACCGTTCCTGATCCAAAAATTCTTAATCCGCGTGATGCAATCATTAAAATTACAACGACTGCAATTTGCGGTTCTGATTTACATCTGTACGATGGCTTTATCCCAACAATGGAACAGGGCGACATCTTGGGCCATGAATTTATGGGAGAAGTCGTTGAGATTGGCAGCGAAGTCAAGCGCGTGAAAATTGGCGATCGGGTGGTGGTTCCCTTCCCGATTTCCTGCGGTAGCTGTTTCTTCTGCCAGCGCGATCTATGGTCACTCTGCGACAACACCAACCCAAATGCCTGGATGGCAGAGGCACTTATGGGGCATTCTCCAGCCGGGATTTTTGGCTATTCCCATATGTTGGGCGGCTATGCGGGTGGACAGGCAGAATATGCACGGGTTCCTTTTGCAGATGTGGGTTTGCTCAAAATTCCCGATGGATTAACCGATGAACAAGTTGTATTTTTAACAGACATTTTCCCGACCGGCTACATGGCCGCAGAAAACTGCGATATTAAACCGGGGGATACGATCGCTATTTGGGGCTGTGGCCCTGTGGGTCAATTTGCCATTCGCAGTGCCTTGATGCTGGGTGCGGAACGGGTAATTGCGATCGATCGGGTTCCAGAACGGTTGCAAATGGCCAAAGACGGTGGAGCCGAAGTTCTTAACTTTGAAGAAATTGATGCCGGTGAAGCCCTGAAGGAAATGACCGGAGGACGCGGCCCAGATGCTGTGATGGATGCTGTTGGCATGGAAGCACACGGTATGGGCTTAGAAGGATTTTATGACAAAGCTAAACAGGCTGTGCGCTTGGAAACGGGTCGTCCCCATGTGCTGCGACAGGCGATCGTGGCGTGCCGGAAAGGAGGGACGGTTTCCATTCCTGGTGTCTATGGCGGTTTGCTTGACAAAATACCGATGGGTGCTGCCATGAACAAAGGCCTGACCTTCAAGACGGGGCAAACCCACGTCCACCGATACCTGCGTCCCCTACTGGAGCGAATTCAAAACAACGAAATTGATCCTTCGTTTGTTATCACCCACCGAATGCCTTTGGAAGAGGCTCCGCAAGGCTACGACATTTTTAAGCATAAAACAGACAGCTGCATTAAAGTGGTGCTGAAGCCCGGTGAGGTTGCTTAGCCAACTTTATTCCTGCTGCCGCTTAGAGAAAAACTGGAAGCCAAAAAAGCCGATCGCAATCATGGCGAGGGAAAATAGCGTCGTCAGCGTTCCTAGGGCATAGAGTGCAGGGGATGTGACGTTAGTGGTCATACCAAAAATCTCTAGCGGCAGCGTGTTTCGTTGTCCAGAAACTGTCTCTTATACACATCT
>PVWD01000274.1 GCA_003003615.1 filamentous cyanobacterium CCP2
GTGCATATCCTAAGTGGCTCAAACTATAGAAAGCCCCCGACTGGAGGTCTAGAATCGGGGAAGGAGATTTGTACAATCGAATCTTTGGTCTTTCAACTTTGTCTGCCCTCAAGTTAGCGATCGCTTGAAAAAATATGGGGGAGAAAACGGGGAAAAATTGGGGAGGAGAGTGGGGAGTAGGGAGTAGGGAGTGGGGTTGAAATGGGTGATTTGGAAGATTTGAGTCCGTTGAAATGGATTTGAGCGTTCAGCCGGAAATTAATTTCCCGGTGCGAAGTGCGTCAGTCCTATTAAGATTTGTGTGAGGATGCAAAAGGACTTGATGCTGCGAGGGGGGCAATGCTGAAAAAACTGTGGAGTGGGCTTATCTTTGGCTTCGGGTATATGTTGTCGCCTTTATCCTGGTGGAATGACCTGTTTTTTAACCTACCGATCGCCTATGGATTTGGCTATGCCGTGAGTTGGGCGGCTCCTGGTTGGTTTATCCCTGCTACGATCGCAGGATACTGACTTTCCAATGTCTTGGGAATTGTGTTGATGCAGGTCGGCGCGTTGGATATGCTGTACGACCAGCGAGAAAAGAACCTCAAGCGAGAATTGGTCATTGGGTTGGGGACATCAACGCTCTATACAGTGGCGATCGTCGCCTTAGTGTACTTCCACATTCTCCAAATACCCGACTCAGTTTTAGCAGCCCTCAACCTGGAATCTAATTCCTAAGCTCTCATTCACAAGTCTGTATGGACACCTTCCGACTAGGCGGGCAAGATGCCCACCCCGCAAGTCAATTACCTTATTAAATTCTTAATTGAATTCTTCTTCCATAAACGGATTGCAAGCCATATCCTTTCACGCCAGCAACGCTTCCCCACTCCCTTCCTCACCCCTCACCCCTCACTCCTCACTCCCTACTCTGTAAACTGGATACTGTAGCTCTGCAATCACCCATGACGCTATTGACGCTTAAATCACTCCAAAAAGACTTTGGCATCAAAGAAATCCTCAAGGATGCCAGCTTTAGCCTGGAGGAAGGCGATAAAGTTGGACTCATCGGTACGAATGGGTCTGGTAAATCAACTTTACTGAAAATGATTGCTGGGCTAGAGCCGATCGACGGGGGCGAAAAGTGGGTCAATGCCAGTGCCAAAATTGTTTACCTGCCGCAGCAGCCCGATCTAGAAGACGATCGCACCGTGTTAGAGCAGGTCTTTGCCGATAGCGGCGAACAAATGGCGTTAGTCCGGCAGTATGAGGAACTGTCAGATCAGTTAGCCCATGGGCAGAGCGATACTGAAACCGTGATGGCGCAGCTTTCCAGCGTTACCCAGCAAATCGAAGCTTTGGGGGCATGGGATTTGGAAACCAATGCCAAAATTATTTTGACCCAGCTTGGTATTCAGGATTTTCACGCCAGGGTAGGCGATCTTTCGGGTGGATATCGTAAACGCATTGCGCTGGCGGCCGCTCTATTAGCGGAACCCGATGTCCTGTTAATGGATGAACCAACCAACCATTTAGATGCTCTGTCGGTGGAATGGTTGCAGAGCTATTTGAATCGGTTTCGTGGTGCGTTATTGCTCATCACTCACGATCGCTACTTTCTTGATCGCGTGACAAATCGCATTCTCGAAATCGATCGCGGTGATCTCTACACCTATTCCGGCAACTATGCCTATTACTTAGAGAAAAAGGCCGAGGCAGAAGAATCAGAACAAAGTACTCAACGCAAACATGCTGGCGTTTTACGGCGAGAACTGGAATGGCTGAAACGGGGGCCAAAAGCTCGCAGCACCAAGCAAAAAGCACGGATCGATCGAATTCACGAAATGCAAGCCCAGGAGTTTAAGCAAACTCAGGGTAAGGTTGACATTTCCACGGCGGGTCGGCGCATTGGCAAAAAGGTGATTGAACTGGTAAATATTCACAAGGCCTACGGCGATCGGACGTTAATTCAAGACTTTACCTACACATTTGAGCCAGAAGACCGCGTGGGGATCATTGGCGGCAATGGCGTTGGCAAGTCTACCCTCATGGACATCATTACCGGACGGGTGCAGCCCGATTCAGGCAGCGTTGAGATTGGCTCTACCATCCACATTGGCTATTTTGATCAGCATTCAGATGATCTGTCTTTGCACAGCAACCAGCGAGTGATTGACTATCTGAAAAATGTGGCAGAGCTAGTCAAAACGGCTGATGGCAGCGTGATTACAGCCTCCCAAATGTTAGAGCGGTTTTTGTTTCCGCCCAACCAGCAATATGCCCCAATTCATAAGCTTTCTGGCGGTGAAAAGCGGCGGCTGTTTTTGTTGCAGGTGTTGATGAGTGCGCCAAATGTGCTGATTTTAGATGAACCAACCAATGATTTGGATGTACAAACCCTGGCCGTTTTAGAAGACTACTTAGAAGATTTCAACGGCTGCGTGATTGTCGTATCCCACGATCGCTATTTTCTCGATCGAGTAGTGGATAAAATCTTTGCTTTTGAATCGGGTAGTTTACAACAATATCCCGGCAACTATTCCATCTATCTAGATTACAAAAAAGAAGAATCAGAAACCATAGAAGCGAATCATAAAGCCTCCCGCTCAGAACAAAAAAATACAAAGTCAGAGCCGACCGTTTCACCCTCCACTTCAACCGATTCCAAACCTCGGAAGCTCTCTTTCAAAGAAAAGCGCGAGTATGAAACCCTCGAAACCCAAATTCCTGAAATGGAAGCTGAAAAGGAAGAATTAGAGAAACAACTCTATAATCATCCACCATCGGACTTTACTGAAATGCAGCAACTCACTGAACGGCTCGCTCAACTGACCCAGGCGATCGACACTTCAACTGAACGCTGGCTAGAACTGGCAGAACGCGCCAGTTAATTTTTGGGTGAACAAACGGCATTGCCAAAGTTCAGATTGCCAAAGTTAGATTGCCAAGATCAGGGGATGAACGTTCTAATAGAAATAGCCTATCGTCGAGATTTGCAATGAATCCTGTTCTATCACTGGCTGCTCGCCCCATTACAACCCATTCTGGGGATCATTTCGCAATTACGTTTGCGCCCCTTTCTCTGGAGGAGGTATACGCCCTGGCAGATGATCCGGCAAATGGAGCCGTCGTTGTGATGAGCGGCATGGTGCGAAACCAGACGGACGGGCAGCCTGTGGTGGCGTTGGAATATCAGGCCTATGAACCGATGGCGATCGAGGTATTCAAGCAAATTGCGGCGCAGATCCGCCAAACCTGGACGGATGTCACCCACGTCATCATCCACCATCGCGTTGGCAAGTTGCAAATTGGTGAAATTAGTGTACTAGTGGCAGTGGGCTGTCCCCACCGGACGGAAGCTTTTGAAGCGTGTAAATATGCGATCGATACACTAAAACATAACGCGCCGATCTGGAAAAAAGAGCATTGGGCGGATGGCTCAACGAGTTGGGTCAGCATTGGTGCGTGTGAACAGATGGGGGAAGGTTGTTAGCGGTTGCTAGCGGCTATTCGCATTTTTAACGATGCAAACGGCCCTTAATATTTCTTTGTTGAGCGGATAGCTCTTTGCTGGTCTATCCTGCTGAGAATGTCCAACAAATCTATAACCCACCAGGATTTGATTCGAGTTAGCCTTAACGTAGGGGTGCACTGAATGGCATAATTCATGTCCTAAATTGTTGCGGCTGGCGAGTGATGAAAATTCTATTGGTAGAGGATGATTCGCTAATTGCTGAACCGCTGGTCAAAGCGTTGACCGAGCAGCACTACTCTGTGGATGTGGCAATAGACGGGCAGGCTGGCTGGGAACTCCTGGAATCTTTTAGCTATGACCTGGTTTTGCTCGATGTGGGGCTACCAAAATTGGATGGCATTACATTGTGTCGGAAACTCCGATCGCAGGGTAATCAGACCCCCGTTCTTCTATTAACTGCCCAGAATGCAAGTACTAACACGGTTATGGGGTTAGATGCGGGAGCAGATGACTATGTGGCAAAACCGTTTAATTTAGCGGAACTATTGGCTCGGATTCGCGCTTTGCTGCGGCGAGGTGGGGCTGCATTACCGCCCCTGCTAGAATGGCGCAATTTGCAGCTTGATCCCAGCATTTGTGAAGTCACCTGCAACGGTGAATTGGTGCGGTTAACCCCCAAGGAATATGGTCTACTGGAGCTATTTCTGCGGAATCCGCATCGCATCTTTAGTACAGGTTCGCTGATTGATCACATCTGGTCGTTTGAAGAACCCCCCAGCGAGGACACAATTCGCTCACATATTAAAGGGCTACGGCAAAAACTCAAGACATCTGGCGTTTTGGATGATCCGATCGAAACGGTATATGGAATTGGCTATCGACTGAAACCCGCAGAGTCAAAACGGAAAGAGGGCAAGACCCAAAAAAATAAAACAGGAAAGGAGCAAGATGAGAGTTTGGCGACGATTGCAACACAAGCCGAAATCAACAACATCTGGAATCAGGTGAAAGAGACGGTCGATCGGCGAGTTTCGCTGGTTGAGCGGGCAGTGGACCTGTTGCAACAAAATCAGCTGGACGAGGAATTGCGGCAGCAAGCAGAACAGGAAACCCATAAATTAGCTGGATCGCTGGGTATGTTTGGTGTTGATCGGGGTTCTCGTTTGGCCCAAGAAATTGAACCGCTTTTCCAAAAGGGGCGATCGTTAAACCGTCAGCAGATACAGCGTCTTTCTAAATTAGTTCTTGCTTTGCGTCAGGAGTTACAACACTTGAATCATGGGGTGGCTTTGTTCAGTGAGCCGGGGGATGAATCGGGGGATGAACGTCCCTGGCTGCTGGTGGTGAGCGTTAATCCCACCTTAACCGCACCCTTGCAAAAAGCGTCCTTTAGCTGGGGCTTGCGAGTTCAAGTCACATCCGACCCCATCATTGCCAGAGAGCAAATTTCTGAAGCCCGTCCAGATGCAGTATTGCTGGATTTTGCCAATGCCGATAACCTAGAAAATCACTTGATGTTGCTGTCCGAACTGAATGTTTGCACTCCCCCGGTTCCGGCACTGGTGTTAACCGATCGCGATCGGCTCATCGATCGGGTAAAGGTGACGCGGTTGGGGGGACGACGGCTCCAACAGCCTGTAACGGCCAATCAAGTTTTAGAAGCGGTCAATCAAATGCTGCAACACGCCCGCCCAATGCAGGCAACAGTGCTGGTTGTAGACGATGATATGCAGGTATTAACGGCACTTCAGCGATTACTGATTCCCTGGGGGCTGCACGTTTCAGTGCTGGAGAATCCACTTTTATTTTTAGATACCCTGGAAGCGAATCCACCGGATCTGCTCATTCTAGATATTGAAATGCCCCACATTAGCGGAATTGAACTCTGTCAGGAGGTTCGTAATGATCCACGCTGGAATGGATTGCCGATCCTATTTCTGACTGCCCACAGGGATGCTGAAACGATGCAGCAGGTCTTCACAGTAGGGGCAGATGATTACGTTAGTAAGCCGATCGTCGGGCCAGAACTGGTGACGCGGATTTTTAATCGGTTAGAGCGCACCCGCCTACTCAAGAGCTTAGCGGAAACTGATGCCCTAACGGGTGTGGCCAATCGGCGGAAGTCTACGGAAGCGTTGTCCCAATTCCTTCAGTGGTGTGATCATTGCCAGCAGCCATTTTGCTTGATGCTAATAGAGCCAGCTCACTTGAAACAAATCAATCAGCAGTATGGTCATGGGGCTGGAGATCAGGTGCTGGCGAGGTTGGGAGAATTGCTGCGGCGATCGTTTCGGAATGAAGACATTGTAGGTCGTTGGGGAGGTGGAGAATTTGTAATTGGCATGGCTGGCATAACCAAAGCGGATGGAGCCCAACGCCTCCTGGATTTGCAGCAAACCTGGCAGCAGTTTGAGTTTGAGGCAGAGGGGGCTACGTTTCAGGTAAGCCTCAAAGCGGAAGTGGTGCAGTATCCTCAGGACGGTGCGAATCTTCAACAGTTGTATCAAACGGCCCGTGATGGATTGAGCTAGGCTGGAGAAGGAACCCGATCGGGTTTAAGGGAATCCAAGATGAAAGCACCATTTCCAGACAACGAACCTGACAGACTCAACGCCCTCCAACAGTACAACATTCTAGACACGATTCCTGAAGCAGCATTTGACGATTTAACTCGGCTTGCAGCATTCATCTGTGGAACCCCCATTGCCCTGGTCAGCCTGATTGATGATTGTCGTCAATGGTTCAAGTCCAAGTTGGGCTTAAATGCGACAGAAACTCACCGCGATCTGGCCTTTTGCGCCCACGCCATTTTGCAGCCGGATGATGTATTAATCGTTCCAGATACGCTGAACGACGATCGATTTGCCACCAATCCCTTGGTGACAGGCGAACCGCACATTCGATTTTACGCAGGTGCCCCATTGATCACTTCAGATGGTTATTCTTTGGGTACGCTTTGTGTGATCGATCGCAAGCCTCGGCAGTTGAATCCAGCTCAAATTCAAGCCCTACAAGCCTTAAGCCGCCAGGTGATTTCCCAACTAGAGCTACGACGGAGTCTCACTCAGGTAAGCCAAACAACCGTCGAATTGCAACAAGCAGAGCAAGCCCGCATCCAGCTTCTCGTTCAAGAGCAAACCGCCCGTGCCGAAGCAGAGCAAGCCCGTATCCAAATTACCAATATTTTGGAAAGCATCACAGATGCCTTTTTTGCGCTGGATCAGGAATGGCGGTTTACCTACCTCAATCGGCAGGCAGAAGCATTATTGCAGCGACGACGGGAGGATTTGCTGGGCCGAGTGCTGTGGGATGAGTTCTCAGAGGCGATCGATTTAGCTTTTTACCGAGAGTATCATCGTGCGGTTGCTGAACAGGTGACGGTTCAGTTTGAAGCATTTTACCCACCCCTAAACCAGTGGTTTGAAGTTCATGCCTATCCTGCCAGAGATGGGTTGTCGGTCTACTTCCGCAACATTAACCAGCGAAAAGAGGCAGAGCAGACGCTACGCGAAACCTTAACCTTTCAGCGTGCCATCCTGAATGGGGCAAATTACAGCATCATCTCCACCAGCGTTGACGGCACAATTCGCACCTTTAATACGACGGCAGAGGAATGGCTGGGCTACACGGCAGCAGAGGTGATTGGCCAAACGACCCCCGTCCTGATTCATGATTGGCAGGAAATTGTACAGCGATCGCAAGAATTATCGCAAAAATTGGGAGAACCCATTCATCCAGGATTTGATGTATTTATTGCCAGGGCAGTTCGCGGAGAAATTGACGAGCGTGAGTGGACGTACATTCGCAAGAATGGTTCACGCTTTCCCGTTTTATTATCTATTACTGCCCTTCGGGATACAGACAATCAGATTACAGGATTTCTGGGAATTGGCAGCGACATTACTGAACGCAAGGCCGTTGAAGAAGAACGCGATCGAATTTTTAATTCCTCCATAGATATGCAGTGTGTGGCAGGCACCGATGCCTATTTCAAGCGGTTAAATCCTGCCTTTGAACGGGTGCTAGGCTACAGCAATCGTGAGTTAATGGCGTACCCCTGCCTTCACTTTGTCCATCCTGAAGACCGAGCAGCAACCCATGCGGTGCTCGGAAATTTGGCTAAAGGCGAGATGATCCTGGATTTTGAGAATCGCTACCGCCGCAAAGATGGGTTGTACCGATGGATTTCCTGGCGAGCCTTTCCCATCAACAACGAAGGGTTAATTTATGCGATCGGTCGTGACGTGACCGAACAAAAGCTGGCACAGGAGGCCTTACGGCAAAGTGAGGAACGATTCCATCTTGCCTTTGAAAATGCAGCGATCGGGATGGCCCTTGTATCCGTAGAAGGTCGATGGCTTCAGGTCAATCGTTCTCTGTGTGAGATGTTGGGCTACTCAGAGCAGGAATTGTTGGCAACCACCTTTCAGGCGATTACCCATCCTGATGATTTGGGGAAAGGGCTGAACCACCTGCACCAGCTATTGTCGGGTGAAATGAGTACCTTCCAGATGGAAAAGCGGTACTTGCATAAATTGGGATACGTCGTTTGGGTGGCGTTGAGTAGTTCGATCGTGCGAAATGAGGAAGATCAACCGTTGTATATTGTTTCGCAACTTGAAGACATTACCGATCGCAAGGCAGCAGCAGCACAGCTACAAAATCTTAGTAAGGCATTAGAAAGCGCAGTAGAAGGCATTGCGCGATTAAACAGGCAAGGAAAATATGTGCAAGTCAATCCTGCTTATGCTGAAATGTTGGGCTATCAACTTGACGAACTATTGGGAATGAAATGGCAGCAGACAGTTTACCCAGAGGATGTCGCCGTGATGGAGGCAGCCTATCAGCAAATGCTCAAGGTGGGCAAGGTGGAAATCGAGGTAAGAGCGATTCGCAAGGATGGCACAGTTTTCGATAAGCAAGTTGTGCTGGTAAAAGCCTATGACCAGCAGAAACAGTTTAGTGGTAGCTATTGTTTTGTCAAAGACATTAGTGAAAGACGCGAAATCGAACGTATGAAGGATGAATTTGTCTCGATCGTTAGCCATGAATTGAGAACGCCACTCACCTCAATTTCTGCGGCCTTAGATCTCTTAGCTGAAGGAGTTTTACAAAACCAGCCGGAAGATGCCCAACAAATGCTGAGTATTGCTGCCAACAATACCGATCGCCTGGTGCGCTTGATTAATGACATTTTAGATATCGAGCGGATCGAATCTGGCAAAATTGTCATGACGAAGCAAGTCTGCAACGCTGCGGATTTGATCAATCAGTCAGTTGAAGCCATTCAAGACATCGCCGAAAAAGCCGAAATCACCCTCTCTGTTTCACCCCTCAACGTTCAACTCTGGGCTGATCCCGATCGCATCATTCAAGTCCTCACCAACCTACTCAGCAACGCCATCAAATTCTCTTCCCCCACCAGCACAATCTGGCTAACCGCCGAAC
>PVWD01000275.1 GCA_003003615.1 filamentous cyanobacterium CCP2
TTGCAATACACTTCACAGGAATTGTTGGGGCTTTCGATCAGCTTGACTTTGTGTAGTTTGGCTCCGGTTTGGCGAATTGGCTCCTGGAGCAAGTCCCGGATGTGAACGGCAATGTTTTCAGCCGTTGGAACGACCTTTTCAAAGTAGGGAATATCTTTGTTTAAAAAGGTGTGATCAAAGGGTTCCACAACGTAATCATCGATCGCCTTTTGCAATTCGCCTAGGTCAGCGATCATGCCGGTGCGGGGGTCAATTTCACCTTTGACGGTGACTTCCAGGTGGTAGTTGTGGCCGTGGCCATTGACGCGGGCGCATTTGCCGTAGATTTCGGAGTTTTGCTCTAGGGTCAGGTGGGGGAGAGCGAGACGGTGTGCAGCACTAAAATGGGTGCTGAGGGGGAGGTATGCTTCCATGGAGTTTCCTTCGTATTCAGCCCAAAGTTCAGGATGTTCAAACAGTTGAATGCGGACGAGGGGGAGGTGAGGTGCAAGGCGATGCCAGATCACCCGCGCAATATGTTCGGTGGTGGGTAAAGTTTCCTGAAATTCTGGCCAGGCTTCGTTGAGGTAGGAAAAGTCAAGTTGGCTGGTGACTTCTCGCTTGATCACCTGCTTGACATCAGACAGGTTCAGCACCATGCCATACTCGTCTAGCTCTCCTGCCATTGAAACGTACAGCACATAGTTGTGCCCATGCCCAGGAGCCTTCGCGCAAAGCCCAAACTGCTGCTGATTTTCAGCTTCACTCAATTCCGGCAACCAGTAGCGATGGCTAGCCGAAAACTGCGCCCGACGATTGATGATGCACTTCATGAAGGAATACTGTTAAGTTCCGTAAAGCTCCCTTTCTAGGATAGCAGGCGATCGGATTTTGGATTTTAGATCTTGGCATTTCAATCCTGCATGAAGCTGATGGAGGTTAAGAATTAAATTGGGCCATTGCGATCGGTCGATCGTTCTGTGGCAGGCAAGATGCCTGCGCTACGGATTCCCCGAATTATTTGCTTAACTTCCATTAGCTTCAATCCTGCATGGAGCTATAGCAGGCGTTTGCCGAGGGGAACAGGGCGATCGGGCTGAACGAGGGCAACGGCTCCGTCTTCTAAAACAATGCCCAGGACGAGAACTTCGGACATGAAATCTGCAACTTGGCGAGGTGGAAAGTTCGTCACTGCCAGAATGTGGCGATCGGCAAGGTCTTCTTTGGTGTACAGCGTGGTGATTTGGGCACTGGATTTTTTGATGCCGAGGGTTTCGCCAAAGTCTATCCACAGTTTGTAGGCGGGTTTGCGGGCTTTGGGAAAGTCTTCAACTTGAATGATTTTGCCGACTCGGATTTCTACTTTCTCAAAGTCATCGTAGGTGATTTCGCTCATAGGGCTGGTTGTGCAGAGTAATCAATCCTCCTTTAACTTCCTTCGGTAGCGTCCAGGTGTCAATCGGGTGATATGGCAGGGCTGCACTGGAAGCGATCGGTCTGATTTTAACCAATGAGTGCCTTGGTGACTTGGAGCAATCTCCTGATGACCTGATGCAGCGTTGAGGAACTTAAGAGATTTGCGGGAACAAGTTGCGAATGCACTTTATCCAAAATGAAATGATCGGGTTGGATACGTAGGAGAAGGCATTTATCCTAATCCATGCGTTTGCCATAGCTAGAACTTACGCAAAACCTTCATTTGTAGGGTGGGCACTGCCCACCTTACGCCAAATCTAGAGGTGTGAAACAGAGCCTGCATAAGTCCTGATAGCATGACAAGTATGCCCACCCAGTTGTGATGGAAGGTCGAGTTGCAATGTCCGTTGTACCAAAAATCATGACCTTGGAAGAGTACCTGAACTACGACGACGGTACGGAGAAATTTTATGAGTTGGTGAATGGAGAGTTGGTGGAAATGCCTCCAGAGAGTGAGCTAAATCGACGGATTGCTATGTTTTTAGTCATTTACTTTGCACAACGAGGCATTCAATCCCAACGGTTGTCCATGAAAACGGAAATTGTCGTTAGCGGCTCACGGGCAACGGCTCGTTTTCCAGACATGATGATTTTGTCGGAGGAACTGGAAACGGCTTTGGCAGGGGCACGTCGATCGACCGTGATGCTGGATATGCCGCCTCCCCTGTTGGTGGTTGAGATCGTTAGTCCTAACCAGGAGAAGCGGGATTATCGCTATAAGCGATCGGAATATGCGGCACGGGGCATTGCAGAATATTGGATTGTAGACCCAATGCAGCGAAAGGTGACGGTGTTGGAATGGGTGGAAGGGCTGTATGAGGAAAAAGCGTATGAGGGGGATAGGGCGATTGTCTCTCCGGTGCTTGGAGCATTAGATCTCACTGCTTCACAGGTCTTGCAAGGATAATAAACCCATCCCTTGGCTCATCTGCTAGACCGCCCGCGAATGAATTGCGGACTATGAAATGAAGTCCATTTAAATGGACTGAAACCCTTTCCCAGTCTGATTCATCAGACTTTTTTAAATAGCCCGCGATTCATCTGCGGGAGATTGGGAAACCGCAGCCAACATTGGAGTGACACAAAAATTGACAGCCTCAATCTCTATTCTTCCTCCGGCCCAAAATCATCGGGTAAGTCTTCGATCGACCATTTCAAAGTCCGACAAAGGGCCTTCACTTGGGGCAGTGATAGCCGCACGTCCTTAAATCGTCCCGTTTCCCAATTGCTAACGGTTTGAACCGACACATCGATCGCCACAGCCACCTCTCGCTGAGTTAAGCCCAATTCATCTCTTCGCTTCTTCAAAGGGGACTCTTTCTTGGAGGGTCGCGCTTCAGCCATTTCACGGTTTTATAACCTGTTTATACAAACTGTTGACCCATGGTTATAAACAGTTTATAGTCAAGGTAATGAACATCATTGTGGGCAGAGTTCAGTTCTGCCTACATTTCCTTAGTCTCTCACTATTCAAGTCACTTATAGTCACCTAAACCCGATCGCCCCATCAGGTTAACCTCGATCGCCTGATTCACGCCTTTATCGGGTCAACTTTACCCATGCTCACCCTTCCCGCGACGAAACCCCGAGCGCCTCACTTTGCCATGCCTGAATTTAGCTCCATCTCATCCAACTACCACGATCGCCTGCATCCCTGGTGTATCATCTGCTGCCTGCCCAACGCCCAAACCCTGATCATTCAACGGTTCCGACAACGAAATAACGCAGAAGCACACCTGCGCGTCTTGCGGCAAATGAACCCCAAACTCAGATAGACATTATTTTTGATCACCCTTCCGAGCGTTCTGAGCCAGAATAGGACAGGCTTTCATTAAAAACCAGACGGAAAAATGCTTGGTAATGCCTAATCACCTCACCGCATAATGCAAAAACACCTCCTGCTCGATCGTCTCCACCGAAAGCAGCCTCAGACGAGGAGCCAAATCAGCCGGAAACCCCGTTCCTTCCACAGGGGTTGGCGCATCCTTCCCGCCCAGCAGGAGTGGACACACCGTCAGCCACAGTTCATCAATCAAGTCTTCTGCCAGCATCGATGCCACCAACTGCCCTCCACCCGTCACCAATAAGGTTTCGATACCCAGCCCCACTAGCTCCCTCAGTGCCGTCTGCCAATCAAGTACCCCGGATGGAGAAAAAGGCGTTAAAATGCGACTGAACTCTGGACGATCGCGCCAGAAGTTTTCTCTAAAGGGAGTAGTCATTAGCCAACGAGGGACAGCCTGCCGAAAAAAGGGCAAATTTAGGTCAAATTCGGCAGATTTGGAACAAACGATGTGAGCAGGTTGAGGAGGTTTGCCGACCTTGGAGCGATGCTTCAAGCGATCGGGGTTTGTAATTCTAAGTGTCGTTCCATAAGCCCGCAGCGTCTGTGCCCCAAATATCACCCCATCTACCTTGGTCATTTGCGCTTCCAGATGGGCTTTGTCCGCAGCCGAGCCAAACCGAGCCGGTGAATATTCTACATCTGCAATTTTGCCGTCTGCACTCATGGCAAGAACAACGGTTGTATGCGGTCGAATCTGATCCATACTTTATTTGGATAAAGAAACCTTGAAGAACACCGTTTTGTATACGGATAACCAACTTGTCTTAGGTGAATGAGTATTAAGGTGGATAGTATTCTGCAATTCATTCAGGTCTGTTGTATCTCCACCTTTTCTACATCTTCTACATCTCTCCGTATGGAGTGTAAAATTGCTTAAGTAATTTTATGGCTATGTTTGGTCAGTCTTCCTTCCGCCGCATTTTACTCCTGCGGATCTTATTATTGAGTATCCCCATTCTGTTCTTGGGAATGGCCGTCACCTTTCGCAAGGCTCGGACTAGCTTGCTGAAGACGGCCCATGTCAACCTGGAACAAAGTGCGGTGCGAAGGGCCGAAGCCATCAAAGATGCCATTGAAGCCTTACAGACCAGTTTGGCCATCACCAGTGAAACGGCCCCGCTTCAGTATGGTTCACCCGTTTCTTCCAGATTACTGCTGACCCAGCTTCAACCAGAACTCCCCACAGATGTCCAGTGCCTTCAACTGCGGGATCTACAAGATAATCGCCTCATTGCAAGCACCTGCGGCAATCGGGTTTTAGATCCGGTTTCCAGTCAAAATTGGAATCCTCGACGGGAAGTTGGTGCTGGCGATCGGTTGCAGATGAGTACGTTAAGCATTAACCGCATTAACCCGCCGGCCCAGCAAGACATGATGAGCCAACTGAGCCTGGTGGTTAGCTTTCCAGTTTATGATCCAAGCGGTGCCCTCAAATATAGCCTGACTGCCCAAGCCGTCATTACGCAAACAGAAACCGTCGAACCGTGGATGTTGCAGGGCTACACAGTCATTATGGATGAAAACGGCATGTTTCTGGCCCATCCAGTCGCTGAAAGAGTACGGCACAATGTTGCCCAACAGCCCGGAGAAGACCGCTTCCAAGAAATTCTCAGCAATGTGGCAAAGGGAATTACAGCCACACGCCATCTGTATGGCTTTATTGAATTTGACAGTTCCGAGTGGATCGCTGGGTTTACCCCCGTCATCATTCCCACTGCCCCCGGAACGACGGAAACTTGGGCCGTCATGTCCGTTACGCCCATTAGCAGTGCCCTCCGAGGACTTGAAGAAATCACCCGAATTTTGCTCATCTTGACAGCTGGGTTGCTGGCAGCACACCTGCTAGCGATGCTTTACATGGCCCGTGATCTGGCACTGCCGATCGAACAACTCGGTAAATATGCTTTGGGTATCCACAAGCGCGATCCTCAGCAGCGTGTTCCCAAAAACTTTAGAATTCGAGAGCTAAACCATCTTTCGGAAGTGCTAGACAGCATGGTCGGACGTTTGGAAGAACGGGCAAAGGAATTAGAATCGGCGTGGCAAGAAGCTAAGGCGGCAAACCAGCTCAAGAGTGAATTTTTGGCGAATACTTCCCACGAACTGCGTACCCCTCTCAACGGAATTATTGGCTGTATCCGGCTGGTAAAAGACGGTTGCTGCGACACCCGCGATGAGGAAGTGGAGTTTTTAGAACAGGCAGACAAGGCAGCGATTCACCTGCTCAAGATTATCAACGACATTCTTGACATTCAGCGCATTGAAGAAGAAAAGCTGCCCCTGTCCATTGAGACGCTGGATCTCAGACAAATCCTCAAAGAGGCGATCGACCTGGAAATTGTGCAAGCCCAGCAGAAGGGGCTAAAGCTGACTATCACAGAATTACCCGATCCCATTTTTGTACAGGCTGACCCCTCCCGGCTGCGGCAAGTTTTGCTCAATGTCATTTACAACGCCATCAAATTTACCGATCAGGGCGGAATTTCCATTAATGTTCGCACTGAACTCTCCGCCGAACCCTCGCTGGCAGGACAAAACAACGGGCATTACAGCAATACAAACGGGATTCCACCCCGGCCCTGGGTGATCATTGCCATTAAAGACACCGGAATTGGCATTGAGCCAGATCAGCAACATAAGCTGTTCCGGCCGTTTGTCATGGTGGATGGCACCACAACACGCAAGTTTGAAGGGACAGGCCTGGGGTTAGCCATTTCCCGAAATCTGGTGGAAATGATGGGCGGACACATTGCCCTCTACAGTGATGGTGTGGGTGAAGGAACTACTGTCACGATCGCTATGCCTGTCTTCGATCCTGCCCAAGCAGAACTGCATACCCAAAACGGACTCCGAGAGGCAGAACGCACTGCAATTGAACCCTCTACGATCGGCTAACCAGCAGGGTCACGGCTAAGGGAGAGGTGGCTGGTAGGTGCGAATGGCAGTAATCGGGACTTCCCCATTTGGCGCAATTAACTCCAGGGTGTGCTCGGTAGTCGGTAGGTTTTGGGCAACCGTCACCGTTTGGTGCTGAGCAAAATTCTGTCCGATCGGCGGCACATACACATTGGTAAACAGAGGTTCCACTTGCCACTGAATTTGAAACCCAGCAGGTGTCGCTATCTGTAGATTGTCGTAAACGTCATCCAGCCACCAGTCTTCAGGGTCAATCACCACTCGTCCAGATTGGGAAACAAATTGCCGCTCGTTTTGTCCTTCCCCATCAAACCCCGTTTCCGAACCGTAAACTTTGAATTTGAACCGATCGCAAGTGTCATTAATTTCAGTGATAACAGCCGTCCAGCGTTCTGGAATCAGCGAGTTGGCAGCACTAACTTGCAATACAGCAGGTTGGTCAACGCCCAGCGCGTCAGATGGGCGAGTAATTGCATACAGTTCTGGAAACTCTGAGGGGGGTTTTCCATCAATTAAAACTTTGGCCACAGATAAAGAAGTGTCAGAGCGAGTTTCTGGCATCGTTTCAATCGTTGTAGCCAGCAGGTCAATCCGATTTCCCTCAAACTCCAGTACCAGCTTGCCCTGATTCCATTGCACATCCGTCCCTACCAGATGAGTTTGCACCATATCAGGCTGTTCAGCCCAAATCGGCATTTGCTGCAAATGATTTCTCACCAACGTTGCCATTAGCGCATTACCCCGATCGTTCAAATGGACATTATCAATCAGCATGGTGCTGGCAGGTAAGGCATTTGCTCGCAGGTATTGCTCCCAGGGGCGACGAATTTCAATCAGTTCACAGCCATATTGTTTAGCTAGCTGAGGCAGCCACTGCTCAGAATGCTGATTATGCCATTCATATTCTTCCAGCCTGCTCGGCAGATCGTTAGCTGTTCCAGGTAGCCAGGTGACATGATCAGAAATGAGCAAAATTTCGGTTGTTGTGCGGCGACGAGCATTGGCAATGATGGATTCGTAGTCCTCCTCATTCCCATAAACATGGAAAATCATTAAGTCAGGATAGAACGAATACAGGTCATGCTCAGCCGTGCGAACCAGCTTAGTACTGTCAAACCCGCCGATCGCCCGATTTGCCGTGAGCAAGTTTGCATTGGGAAAGCGTTGCCGAAGGTAGTCTTCAATCTCCAGCCACCAAGATTGTCTGGTAATAGATTGTCCATAAAACAGTACCCGCACCGTATTGGGGTGCTCTGGTGTGCTGCCGTGCAGCAAATTCATGGTGCGTCGCAATCCATACCCATACTGAGCAGCGTCTTTTACAGTGGTAGGAATACCCGTTGCAGTGACAGAGAGATGGGTTGAAGCAACATCAATTTCCGTTTGAGATGGCTCTGGCTCGGCAAACTCAAACGGCGGGTTAAAGCTGGGAATGGCAATAAGATTGAATGCCGCAGCTAGCAAAAGCGCAAGACTAAAGCTAACTAAAGCGAGTAAAAGTAGAGACTTTCGACGCATGGCAAAACCCAAGCCACAGCAAACTTTTTACCAGTCTTCAATTGTAGACAAATTTCTTAATATTTACTTTTTTCAATACCGACAGAACCGTCACACCTCACTGCCCTGAAGCGATCGCGTTAACGTTGAAAGCGTTTGCACCAACTCCGCCCCCAGCCAACCCGAAGAAATCCAAGAGGGTTCGTTCTGCTGAATGCAGGCAAGAAAGTGCAAACATACTTGCTGAAGCGGTTCTAAAGGTTCAAATTGCAGAGCTTCAGGCGGTTGGGTCATGGGGATAAAGTGGGGTTGCTGATGGTCAGATAACTGGCGATCGAACCGTCCCTTCATTACGGTTAAAGGGACTGGGGCTAACTCATCAAAAACCAACGTGCCCTCACTCCCTACCAAGCTCAGCCGTCTTTGTTTATCAGGATTCGACCAGCAAAGGTGAATAAACGCCTGAAAGCCATCAGGGTAGGTGAGCGTGACCCAAACCAAGTCAGAGTGCAAGGGGGCGGGGTTAGGGGAGGAAAATTCTTGCTGTAACCAAGCTGTGCCATTGGCATGAACTGCGATCGGAGTTTGGTTGAGCCAGTAGTTAAAAATTGCAATATCGTGAATGGCTAAATCCCACAGGGCATCAACATCCTGGCGGACTGGGCCAAGGTGCGTTCGAGCCGCATAGCCATATCGAGGTTTTCCCACTTGACCCTGCTGAATTGCCGCTCTTCCACGCTGAACCGCAGGATGAAATAAATAGGTGTGATCTACTACTAGTTGACGCTGGTGCTGGGCAGCAAGCTGACACAGTTCGATCGCTTCGGTGACATCTAAGGTTAGAGGCTTTTCAGCCAAAACATGACAACCTCGCTCTAGAGCCGATCGAATCAAAGCATAGTGGGTTATGGCAGGAGTAGCAATCACCACTGCATCAACCTCCCCTAAAGACAAAGCCTCATTCCAGTCCGTCGTCAGCAGCGCATTGTTTGCCAAACCAAACTGAGCAGGCAACTGTTTCAACCGTTCCCCATTCGGGTCAACAACCGCAATCATTTCTACCTGAGGCAATGCCAAAAAATTACGGAGCAAATGGCTTCCCCAGCGTCCAACGCCAAAGAGGGCAAGTTTGCAGGGAGAGGGGGGA
>PVWD01000048.1 GCA_003003615.1 filamentous cyanobacterium CCP2
GTTCCGTCTCTATCGTTGCCACACGATCATGAACTGCGCGCAGGCCTGCCCGAAGTGTTTTATCAAGGGGAGATGTGTATAAGAGACAGGGTTGTGATAGTGCGATAGTGGAGTAAATCGCGTTTAAGCAGTCGATATGTGGGAAGGGTTGGCAGCCGTAACGGGTATCGAATTGGGGAAGCTGATTTTGGAACAGGTTTTGGATCTGGGAAAATCAGCGGGGAAGTCTGCGCTGGAGGATTATGTCAAGGATTTCTTCAAAGATTGCCTTGAAAGTGGGATAGCGCGGGCTAGGGCATCCGATTTGAAGCAGCCAATGGCAGAGGCGATCGGTTGTTTCATCAAACGGTTTGTCAAAGAGCTTGAGTTCCATGATGTCCCGGATACCAGCATTGATCATCACTACCAGCCCGCGATTAAGCAATTTGTGCGGGATCAGTCGGTACGTCCGATCTTGGGTAAAGCCTTTGAGAAAGACTGCAAGCAGATTGATTACCAGAAACTAGAGCGAATTTGGATGCAGCAGTATCAACCGGGCGGATGTTACTTCCCGCAGGAATTTGATTGGCGTGGGGTTGCTGGGGAATACGTGAGGGAAGTCAAAGTCATTATTAAGGCTGATGCTGAATTGCGATCGATTCTGGATAGTGATCTTTTAGAAGAAATCGCCCAAAATACAGCCAAACTTTCTCCAGGGTTCGATATTGAAAAGTACCGGGAAAGCTTGCAGTCTAGCTATGGTTATCTGAAACTGTACACCCTGGATAGTACCGATCGGGCTGACCCTATCCGGCTGTGGAATCTGTTCATTGAGCAGACGGTGCGAGAGGCTTTACCGCCCATGCGCTACGACTTGCCGTTGGACTTGAAGCGGCAACTGCAAGAGGCTGGACAGCTAGAGGACTTATCACCGGAGGCATTGGAAAATTATCGTCATGAGTATTTTCAACAACCGTCTCAGAAGGCGTTGGCGGCAGTAGCGGAGGCTGAACGGGCGGTGATTCTGGGTGATCCGGGGGCAGGGAAGTCTACGCTGTTGCAGTATCTCGCGTTGGAATGGGTCGAGGGGAAGACGGAAACGTTGCCGCTATTGATTGAGTTGCGGGAATATGGACTGGCGCAATCTGAGAGTATTCTGGACTTCCTTCACAGTGGACGGGGAGCAGATTGGCAGTTTGATCAGCAGCAACTCCATCAACATTTGGTGGACACTCCCACTCTGGTTATGTTTGACGGACTGGATGAGGTGTTCGATCGCCATACTCAGTCTGCGATCGTGGATGAAATTATTCTGTTTGCCCAACGCTACCCTCTGGCAAAGGTACTCGTCACCTCGCGGATTATTGGCTATAACCCCGATCGCTTCCGACACGCGGAGTTTCGCCAGTTCACGATTCAACCCCTGGATGAAACTGAGATACATGAGTTTATCGATCGCTGGTATGACCTGGCAATGGGGAGCGATACAGATAAGGTGCGGTTGAAAGAGCGGTTGAAGGATGCGATCGAGAATTCCAGAGCAATTGCTAATCTTGCAGATAATCCCCTGCTACTGACCATGATGGCAATTTTGAACCGTCGGCAGGAACTTCCCCGCGATCGAGCCGATCTCTATGATCAGGCTTCACGGGTGTTGTTGTACCACTGGGATGTGGATCACAAACGCTTGCAGTTGCCGATGGAGGCGATCGGGCGGCGGGAAAAGCAGGAAATGTTGAGGTTGATTGCCTATGAGATGCAGGCGGGAGCGGAGGGGCTGAAGGGCAATTTGATTGGAGTCAATTGGTTAACGCAAATTTTGACAGATTATTTGCGGGATCAGGGCTTCAGTGAACCCCGTGAGAAGGCAAATTTGTTAATTCAGCAACTCCGAGAACGCAATTTTATTCTCTGTTATCGGGGTGCAGATACCTACGGATTTATGCATCGCACGTTCCTGGAATATTTCTGTGCGGTCGAGATTGTGAATCGATTTGAGAAACAGCGATCGATCAGCTTCGAGGAATTGCGCGATCGGGTGTTTGGAGAGCATTGGCAGGATGAAACGTGGCATGAGGTGCTGCGATTGATTTGTGGCATGATTGATGCAAAATCTGCAAGCCGCTTAATTAACTTTTTGATTGAAGTGAAGCCCAATTGTACAAATTCTCCAGCGAACGAAGACATAGATAAAATATCAAGAAAACTGTTACTAGCTGCAAATTGCATTACCGATGTAGAAAAATGTCTAGCCTTTGAAGAAAGTGCAATGCTGCTACTACAAACTCTAGAAAATTTAACCTCTTTTAAACTTCGTCTAAAGTTTGAGTCACCCGCGGCGTTTTTTCATACAATGATCGATCTTTGTAAAGAAAACCCAAAAACTGTATCTTGGCTTAAAGAAATTGCTGAAGATGAGATGCCAATGTCCAACCTGGCAGAGGATGACTGGAGATATCTTAACGCCCAAAGTATAGCAGTGGAAGTGGTTGCTGAACGGTATAGGGAAAAACTTGAGACATTATTGTGGTTGCACAGTTTGGCTCGATGTATTGATCCATGCTTGTCAAGAACGGCTATAGATATGCTTGCTGCTTACTATAAAGAAGATCCAGAAACGTTACCTTTACTTTATAATCTTGTCGAAAATGGCGAGTTATATCAGAAGGAGAACGTGATTGCAGCAATTTCTACTTATTATAGAGGGGATTTGCCAGCACTCAAACTACTCCGATTATGTCTTCAGAAAGATGAAGTATCAATTTGCTATAGTGCTTTTGAAGCGATTTCTAAATATTTTAGTAAGTTGCCTAACGTATTTGATCTCTTATGTGAAATTGCCCATAATGGATTGTTCGACCCTGAGAATAAAGTTCAATCTGATTCTCTTAAAACTATACTAGACTGCCTATTTAACCCTCGAAAAACTGCCCTTGAAGCCCTTCTCACTCACTTCCCCACCCACCCAAAAACGATCGAACTTTTGCGCGATCGGGCTGCCAATGATCCAGACGAACAACTGCGAGAATGGGCGCAGGAGGAACTAGTAAAACTAGAGGGTGAGAGATAATAAAGATAAGATCGCAGAAAGAAAGATCTAATTCTAGGGAAAGATTATGGAAAATCAAGAGCTAAAGAACCTAATCAAAGAAACAATGCGGGAGGTTTTACGGGAAGAGCGGTTGATCCTTTGCAAAATTTTGATGCCCTATGTTGATGACGCTGAACAAGCTGAACTAGAAGCTGAGTTTGGTTCACCTACTGATTACGATGAAGACGAAGAACATCCACTGGCTTCAACGATGGATGTGATTGGTGACTTGATTGCAAACCATGGAGCTGACCATATTCCTGAGCTAGGAGGAAACTAACAATGAAAGGCTATATTAAAAACAAGAACATTATCTTGGTTGAAGCATTGCCTGACAGTATTGAAGAGGGTGATGAAGTTGAAATTTCGATCATTCAAGTTAAGAAAAAAGCTTATCCTTTCCCAGTTTTTGACCTGAATGTTAAAGATGAGTACTTGAATCGAGAACATATTTATGAGCCAGACTCGCCTCTTCCTTGATACTAATATATTAGTCTACGCTCATGATGCCTCTTCCCATCATCATGCTATTTCAGCTCAATTACTGACAGCAATACTGGTTGAGCAATTTAGAGGAGTACTTGCTGAACAAAACTTGTTTGAGCTGTATCGAGTTTTAACAAACTCAGTTGCAATGAGAAACAAACCTTTGTCTGCTTTACAAGCAAAAGATTTAATTGATGCTACTTATTTAAATGGAAAATTTGAAATTGTTTATCCAACCGAGATAACAGTCCATCAGGCTTTAGATCTGGCAATTCGGAAAGGTATCACGTCTGCCAAAATCTTCGATTTTCGCCTTGCGGCCCTTGCACTTTCTGCACAAATTGATTTTTTTGTGACTTTTAACACGCAGGATTTTATGGAAATTGACGGACTTTCTTCTCTAACTCCTCAACAAATTATCTTCCCATGACATGCTCCATTTACTTCCCCACCCAAAAACGATCGAACTTTTGCGCGTTCATGAACTGTCTTGTAGAGAATCAGGCTATCAATGACCCGGATGAACAACTGCGAGAATGGGCACAGAAGAAACTGAAAAACTACAATCAGTTACCTGAATCGGAGGAAGAAACATGACATTCGATTTACAAAGAACGATCAATCTAGCTCGATCGCTTTCCCTAGCAGAACAACTAGAACTGCTTAAAGTCCTTTCTAACATTATTCAAGAAAAATATTCACTTGAAACTCAAACCATAGAAGAGGAAGAGACAGATTTCTCAGCAGATAGTTTTCGTCAATCGTGGCAGCAGGCAATGAATGGTCAAACTCTTCCTCTCTCTGCGCTTTGAGAGGGATTAGACATTTATTCAAAATCTGATCAAGAAGATATTGAAGTGGTTGAGATCCGCCAAATTATTCAAGCATTCAGCACAAATCTCTAAAGATTGTTCACTTCTTTCTAAAAATCAGCATATTGCGGTGGACTTGCTCCGATCCGTTTTGTGATGCGGGGGTAATTGACCTTGGGTTGCGGCTCGCCGATCGACACCACTTGCACCTGATGCCACCAGTCATCCCCAAAATCAAACCAGTAGCCGAAGAATTCATCCACTGCTAGATCCAGCGTTCAATTTGGGTTTGAGCCACATCTCCAGTGGGTAGATCGCCAAACCCACTCTGAAACGCCATTGCTAACCCGTAGCGATCGGCATTGGGATCATTCGGCCCTTTCCCTTTCAACTGAAATTCATACATATGCTCCTCGAAGCGATTGAATGCTTGGAAGATCATGGCGTGCAGATCGGCGAGGGTTTGATCCCCCCGAATTTCGATCGTTCGAGTGATTTCAGGATTTTTTTTGAGAAACTTTTCGCTGATAGGTCCGCTGATGATGGAAACATCCAAAACATACACGGCTTGCAGGGCTTCTGAAGAAGGGGGTTGGGTGGCTGAAGCTCTATTTGCCGATTTGGTTTTGGCAGTCTTGCGGGATGTGCCTTGGTTCAGTGATAGTCCCTCCTGAAACTGGAACAGGATTGCCTCGCTGTCCTCTTTGTGACCTGGAATGTAGGGAATCAATCCCCGACGAAAGGCTTCTACCTGTGCCCCCAGGGGAGCCTGCCGAATATCCATCAGCAACCCATTCACCGACAGGAGCCAGACCATTGGATTATCATCAATGCGGCTGGGTAAACACCAGTCTGGGTCAAACTGCCGCATCTTCAGGGTATTGCGCACTAGTTTTGATTTTCCCTGTCCTGTACTGGCACCAATCCCAAACCACTGGTACAGGTTACTCGCACTAATGTGGGGATTCTGGGAACTGTCAAACAGAAAATTGACCATCCCAATAGCATGGGTAATCCCACCTGCCCACGTCTTCGCCTGCCCCTTTTCTAGGGGAGACGGACGCTTGCGGCACAGTGCAGCCGTAGCTTTGCGAATCAGTTCAGCATACTCCTCGTTCAGGTGCTGCCGAGAAAATTCATCGGTGAGTTCAACAATGTGGTTGAACTTGTCTTCCATTGCCTTGGGTACAGTTTCAGATTTTTTAGATTTAGCCATGACGGAAGGAGGGAGGTATGTACGGCAAAGCGGGAGGCAACCAGTCTTAGATACCCTACCCATCAGTTTTACAGGTATTGTAGAAGCCCAACCATTCTCGTAACAAACTCAAACCAACTCTATCGCACGGATACTATCTCTACCTTCCTGCACGTCCGATCGCCCCATTATAAATTTTTTCATTCGCTTCGGCAGACTTAAATAAATCCACGACCGGATTTGGGTAATCTACACCGATGCGGACATTAAACCGTTTCTGTTCAACGGGCTGAAGTTTCCAGGGTTCATGGACTTTTGCGGCAGGAATATTTGCCAGTTCTGGGAGCCAGTGTTTCACGTATTCGCCATTGCGATCGTAGTCTTTTGATTGCTTGAGGATATTGAAAAACCGGAAACCGCGTGCATCGTTGCCGACCCCAGCCGTGTAGTTCCAGTTGCCCCAATTGCTGCATACATCGTAGTCAATCAGCAGCGACTCAAACCATTCGGCTCCCATGCGCCAGTCGATTCCCAAATTTTTAGTTAAAAAGCTAGCGACGTTTTGCCGACCGCGATTGGACATAAATCCAGTAGCAGCCAGTTCCCGCATATTGGCATCGACCAAAGGGAATCCGGTTTGTCCAGTGCGCCAGAGGTCGAACCGTTCCCAGTCGGTTTTCCAGGGGATCGGTGTTCCCTGGAGTCCAGAAGCATAGAAAACTTTGTTGCCGTGTTTGGCGCAAATGAAGCGGAAGTAGTCTCGCCAGAGCAGTTCAAAAATTAGCCAGTAAGTGGAATCATTACGAACGCGCTGATCTTCGTATTGCTGTACTTGCTCGTAAATGTAGCGGGGTGACAAACAGCCCAACGCCAGCCAGGGAGAGAACTTCGAGGAATAGTCGGCTCCCACCATGCCATTGCGGGTTTCTTTGTAGATTCGCAGCCGATCGCCCTTCCAAAAGTAGTGATCCAACCGATCGAGTCCTGCGGTTTCTCCGCCTTTGAAGGGTAAAACGGCACGATCGTCATGTTGTGGAGCTTCCAAACCGAGTTCTTGGAGAGTTGGCAAATGTCCAGTTTCGATTCCTTCTGGTAATCCTCGCAGCATTCGCGGAGAAGGTAAAACTGGATTCACGGTGGAAGTCTTTTCGACTTGCTTCCGGAATTGCGTAAATATTTCCGGCAACCGATTCACGGCAAAGGGCAAATCATCGGGATGATACAGCGTATGTCCCCAAAACCCTTTCATGGGAACCCCGATCGCCTCTAGGTTCTTCTGCAAGGCTGCTTCGACGGTTAACTCCTCGACCGTCACTTCCTGAGAGTAGTGAACTGCGCTAATCTCCCACTGCTTCACTAATTCTGGAATCACATCTTCCGGTTTTCCTGTCCGAATTACTAAATCACTGCCGAGGGACTGCAACGATCGCCGTAAATCTGCCACGCTTTCCAGCAAAAATTGGGTGCGAAAGGCTCCGGTCTTGGAAAAACCAAACGAAGTCTGCCCAAACTGACGCGGATCAAAACAGTATACCGGAATCACCTGCCCTCGCTGCTTTAGGGCATGATTCAGGGGTTCATGGTCGTGAATGCGTAGGTCGTTACGATACCAGATGAGAATCCGAGGGTCAGACATGGTTTGGAGAATACCAAAAAGCTGCAATATGGGTAATGGGAAGGCGATCGGGTTTAATGCCAATCTGAGAATCCCCATTTATATGATACATTTCTTTACATTTTCTGGTGAAATCAGCTCAATCAAGGCTGACCCAATTTCTAGCCTGATATACCGTTTGGAGGATGTTTGAAGTCACTGCGTCCAAATGGCAACGGATGGTTGGATGAGGACGTTTGAAGTTACTGTGTCCAATAAACAGATAGGTTTGAGAACGTAGAAAGTGTTCTAAACTTTGCGGTTACGGTTATAAAAGTGAACTCCATATGTCTGTTTAGTGAAAGTTTTTCAGATGAAAACCATGAACAATTACAGAAACCGTTATAGGAGCTTTTTTTGGGAATAGCGATGATAATGTGAACGATTTCGGATCTAAAACTAGATTGCAATTAATGCTGATAGTAGGACGATCGAACGGATCAAGATGACCTGCTATGAGAATCTTTATCGGAATAATTCAGTTTCAGTTACGCCGCCATACAAATTTACTGTGAGGGAATGAGGGGCGATCGGGTGGGTGATGTGGTGGTGATGGTTTATAGAGATGTAATGTATTTTACAGGAGATATTCCTAACACTTGTTAGGTGCTACATGCGGTAAAAGCTGTTTCAATTGGATTATTTGCTCTAACGCGAATGTAAACCGGATTTCAGACTTGCGCTCATCCTCATGAGATAAGCTTGGACAAATCAGCTTGGACAAAAAGGATGGTTGGTTACGATACAGGTTGAATAAAGGCATATTTGCTAGAATTTCGTCACTTTAGGTATATAGGTAGGATTATGTTTAGAATTCGTTACAACACTACTGAGATCCGCCCCGATCTTCTCATTACACTTCGTACTAACGTTAGAGGCTGGGGAAATGACATCCCTGGTGACTATGTTAATGACGGATGGCAGTTTGATTTGTCTGAAGTTGAATTTGGTGCTGGTGTCAATTTCAAGTTTGTCCTCGACAAAACCTACTGGATGTCTGGCGACGACATCTTTCTGCTACCCCAAACGAACGGAATCTACGAGTTTGTTGATGCCCAAGTGGAGTTTCCACCCATGCAGGAGTTGCGGGTTGAAAACTGCTATGTGCAGCAACTCTTCTTCCCACCGAACTTAGATGAAACTGCGTTTTATGATGTGATTGTTGTTGGTTCTGGTGTTGGAGGCGGCATCCTGGCAGACGAGCTTTCCGATCGCAATCTCAACGTGCTGGTGTTGGAGGCGGGCAGCTATTTGTTCCCCACTCACGTCGGCAATTTACCTCGTCAGCACCAAATCGGACAGTTTGACAAACATGTGTGGGGCCTCTGGGATCAGTTTCAAATTCGCAGCCACGAAAATGCTGCTGGCAGCCAGTACATGGGAGCGCAGGGGTTTAATCTGGGCGGACGATCGATCTTTTGGGGTGGGTTGATTCCTCGCATGGCCACCTATGAACTGGAGCCTTGGCCTCAGGCAATTAAGTGGTACCTGGAAGATGGTGGCTATACCCTGGCTGAAGATCTGATGAACCGCTCCCCCATGCCCCCTTCTCCTTATCACCAGCGCATTAAACGGGAAAGCCGCAACCAGTTTCCAGAGTTGCAAAACCTCGATGCGCCAATGGCAGTGCAATATAACAACGGCAACCTTGGCACAATTCCTGTGGGGCTGTTTTCCACGGCTGATCTTTTGATGGAGTCGCGCCTCACCGATGATCCTCAGGGAAATCACAATCTCACTGTTAACCTGAACCATGCCGTTACCAACCTGGTTGTTCAGGGCGATCGCGTTACGGGTGTCACTGCCTATGATCTCATTGCCAACAAAGAACGGACTTTCCGCGCGAACCACGTTGTCCTCTGTGCAGGCACGATCGAGAGTGCCAAAATTGCTTTGCTCAGCCAGTTGAATGATGCCTCCGGCAAAACTGGTGTGGGGCTGACCGACCACCCAATTTTCTTTACCCATTTTGTTGTGCCCCAGGAGTCTCCCTTCTTCAGCGACATGGACAGTTGCAAGCTACTGTTTCAGCACCGAGAAGCAAACACTGTGGCAGGAGCGCACCCCTACAACATCATTCTTGAACTTGGAGCTGACTTCAACCAGGGACGGTATGTTGATGATGACCTGCTCGCCCGCCACCGTGAAATGCGGGGACGCAATATGCTTTGCGAAATCGTTTTCTTGCTTGATGCTCCCCTTGAAGAAGGGAATACGTTGGTGCAAAATGGCCCTTCTGCCGTTAAGCCGTTAGTGCAAATGCAGCCTTCCCCGGTTTCTGGGGCAGTGTGGAATGAAATGAACGATATCAAAAACCGAATGCTGGGTTGGTTGCAGGCACTTCCCTTACCGGGGAACAACCTGGATCTCAATCAGGCAGGACTCGGTGGCGTTGCCCATGAGGTTGGCACTTTGCGCTTGGGTGAAGACCCTGCCAATAGCGTGGTCAACACTGATCTCAAGTTTCATGCCTATGAAAACCTGTATGCTTGCGACCTGTCGATTTTTCCCACTTCCCCGGCAGCCAATCCCACGTTAACGCTGGCCGCCCTTGCTATCCGTCTGGCTGATCATCTGCGAGGAGTCACTCCATAGAAACAACAGGGGCATACCACCATGCCCCTACCAAAATATCGCTGTAACTCTCATTTCTTTCCCCAGTAAATTTGTACAACAGCATACTTGACTGAGGCTGTAAGTCTGGTATCGTTTTAACTTATGGCTACATGGTGCGTATTTGCAGTGGCCTGGCTCCCAAAACCTGGCGAGGTATGAAGTAGATAGCGACTACAACATACCTCTAACCCCACAGACGACCGTAGCTGTCCGTCGGGCTTGGAATAGTTTAACGCTTTTAGTGAACTCCACCTAATCCGTTGAACTTCTCCTATCCTCCGGTTTGCAATGGTCGAAAGTTGGGGAACAACCAGGTTTTTGGGTTTCTTCTGTAAACCGAAACCAAAAAATTCAAGGAGTCTTCCCATGACAGGTGATTTTAACCTGTTCGATCGTTCTGCCTTTGGAGACGAAAACGATCCGAATACTGGACGAGAACGCGTTCGCATTATTATCTTCGGCTCGAAAGAAGTGGTTCGCGCCACCATTCACGATCTCTATCTCAAGAACTTCCGCCGCACTGAAAGCTGGAGTCCCTTACTGCCAACGCCTGATCCGACGGTGTTTATGTCCATCAGCACGGAATATCGCATCATGCAGTAACATCTGTAGGGGCGATCGATCATTGTCCTGAACCAAAACCTCTTGTGGGGTGGGCATCTTGCCCGCCCAGTCAACCCAGCAGAACGATCGCCCAAATGATTTGATTCATGGAAATCATCAAGAGTGTTGACACTGATGACAAACGTTAGGATTGGGATGGGCAAGATCCTTGTAATGCTTCTAAGCTGGCGGGATGAGAGGCGTAATGACAACACTGCTGATTCAAACAGAACTGATCCCCCTGACGATCAATTTTCCGGCGATCGACTCCATGACCGATGAGCGATTTTATGAGTTGAGATATCATCCTTGGCGTATTGGCTCAGGAGTGTTTGAACAGATTCTCGGTATTGAGCTACCTTGTCCATTGCACAATCACCTCGTTGGCTGGGTCATATACAATTATCAAGAAGTGCCCGTGTAACAGCATCGTGGAAAATGTCTTTGGCAGACACACTCTTAAACTCAACACGGCATTCTCATGATACTGACTGCTTTTCAAATCTTTTATGCATATAGCACTTTCCCCTATTGGGGACTTTCGAGGGGAGGCGTGAGGATGGGGCTGTCGCCTTGGGGAGAAACATCTAGCAAGTTACTCCACAACAAAAAACCCATTACACCAGCTAGAAAAGCGACCAGTATGAAGGCGACTAGCCAAAACCAATCGGAGGGTGCTTTTGCTTGTTCTACCTCTGGTTGTTTGCGAGTTTGTTCGTATTGTTGTTCTACTAGTTGTTGATAGGCAGATTGTCTCCGCTTTTCCTGATACGCCACCTCCTTCGGTGCGACGATCGTTTCTTCGATTCGGGCTACATCCTGCGCCTTCAATTCCAGCACCTGCTGAAAACGCTTCAACCTTTGTCGCATTTCTCCTTCAATCGGATATTGAGAATCGATCGCTTTTCTAAACTCCTGCTCGTAGCGTTGCAGCTTTGCTTCATATTCCTGCTGTGCCTGCTGCCTTAGCTTGGCTTGATGCTTCACCTCTGCCTGCTCAAGAATTGGTTGAGAAATTTCATTGACCTCTTCATCGCTCAGATCACGCTGAAGTTGAAATTTCTTCAATTCTCCCTGAATTGCGTCACTAAAAGGATAGTACTTGATGAGCGCATTTAATCGTCTTTTATATGCCTCTCGCGCTTGGCGAATCGGCTCAAATTCCTCTTCCAGTACTCTGTTCGCTTCTGCCTGAGTTAAGCCCAGATCTTCTCGCAGAGCCTCTAGCAGATCCTTTTCGTAATCCAATAGCTTGTGGTCTTGCAAATACTCTCTAACCTGTTCCCGAAACTGCTCCAGGCTCGTTTCTTCCTCCGCCAAAGCCCGATCGACCTCTAGTTGAATCTCCTCTCGTTTTTCCTGAGTCAACGGTTGATGAGGTGTAGCAGTTTGAAAGGATACAAGAGCCGATCGCTTTTTGAGAATCGGTTTCAAATGCTCAGGAATGATCGTCTTTGCCACCGCATCAACCACTTCTAACCTGCGCTGTGGCTCTGGTACAGCCGATCGCACCTTAGAACTGCCCGTAATTTCTAGTTGAATTGCATTACAGCCAAACTCAAACGCCTCTTCGATCGAACATCCCTCACCTAATGCCAGATAAAACCCTTTTGAAAAGGCAATTGCGGCGTTATCCTGAATCTCATGGCTCATTCCCACCACATAATCAATGCCGTTGACGATCGCGTTGGCTTGGGCTTCCGAATAGCAGGCATTCAGCAGGACACATTGCACATGGCTGGAAATGCGATTCAGTCCAAACAGGTTGGCCAGAGCCTCAGATCGTACCCATCTTTCGCCCCCTTCCTGGGACTTAAAGATTAACCCTTCCTCACCACTTCCATGCCCAGAAAAGTGGACGATTTGCGGTTGATGTCGCAGCAACAAAAATTGTAAATCCTCAACCTGTACTCCCGACTCATTGACAATCTCAACCTGATCTCGATCGCGCGATCGTTCGATTACCCGCTTCAAAAGACGCACTTCATCATCAAGATTCAGATCATTCCGAGGGTTGGAGGCAAGAATCAGGATTTTCATGGAAACAGCATAACGAGAGGGCGATCGCTACTGCTATTAGATATACCCTAACCTACACGCAGACGATCGGATTTTCAGCAAAATTCCCGTTCTCCTCATGCACCAGCCGATGGTTCTGAAGGGGCGATCGGCGAACTTTCAGGAGTAGTCTCAGACGGACTGACCGAACCTTCCAAAGTTACCTTCCAGTTTTCGCAGATAAAATCAGATGTCCCCTTGGCAACCTTTTTGACAATCAGCGATCCCACCATCACCGCGATCGACTGAGGTAATCCCAAACTGCCAACCAACACAGGAGTTAGAGCTGCTGCCATTTTCCCTGCCGCCTCAGCCGTTTTCTCATTCATTAGTTTATTAAGCTCTGCTGCAAGCTCACTATCTCCTCCAATCGGAGAGCATAGAATCTTGTAGGACTGGGCACTGGCTGGCGCAAAAATATTTCTCCCTGCCTTCAGCAAATCATCAAAGGCTCCCCTTGGTACAGGCAGTTCTTCTTCCAAAGAATCGATCGAAGCAGCACTGGGACTTGCCTCTATTGCCTGCGATCGGGCCCCGATTTGTGCCATCAGGTCATCTTCATCCAGTACCAGCAAACTTTGGGCAACGACTTCAACTTCTGCCATAAAAACTGCTCTTGTTAAATTTACTCAAATCTCTGGGAATTGCTTTGCATTATACAAAAACCAGTGATACCAAAAATGAATAAAATCAGCAAATTGCACTCAAAGTGCGTTCTGAAACAGAAGGAACAATGGAAATGAAAGGATGTACTGGTTTGGGCTACGCTCACTTAATATGTACATTCATTGGCACAAGCTTTCGTCTGGATTTGGCACCGTTCTTCTAATCATAAGAATACAGTTCGGAATTCGTTCTCCCGTAAATAAACAAATCCAGGTTAGATGTTCACGCATTGTCTAACCTCAATCACTCCAACCGACGTTTCTCAGTCTGAGCAACCAATTTTGCTGAATCAACTTTGATGATTAGCCCTCTTCAACGCTTGTCGGTAGGTTTTGGTGTGATTGTGATTTCCAGCGATCGTTCCGTTTTGCTGAGTGAAAGTAACAGGAATTCCTACGTGCTGGTATTGTTGCTCAGATTGTCCCCTTGTTAGCAACTTCAGCGATTCTCTAAACAACGCAACATGACGACGGTGGCGTAAATCCATGCCGTCTAGAGTGGCTGCATCCACAATCTTCGTGGTGGGCAATGGCACAGATTGAATCAAATCCTCGCTGTTAATAATTCGGTAAGCTTTCATCGTTTCTAAATGGCTGGCAAAGGTGCGATCGCCGACCCGTGGGCTGGCAAAGGTATAGAGATGGACGGAGGAGCGCAAACCTTTGGATTTGATAATTTTGTCAATGTGAACGGCTGCTAAGGTTGCTAATCCTGCCCCTAAACTATGACCCGTAACGTAGATTTTAGTGTCATCATTCAACCCATCTAGTTGATTACTAAAGGTACGCTCAATTACCGTTTCAATTGTCGGTTTAGAATTTTGCTGTGAATGTCTTTGCATGATGTCTGCGAACTTCTTTTGAATGCCAGGAGAACGTTGAGCTGTATACATAAGCTCAAATCCATTACGCACTAAACCCAGATCGTCATATACATCCTGTTTGTTATGAAGGAAATGTTTTTGTACAGGTCTGAAGTTATTGAACCATTCAGCCGCTTCACGAGTGCCGCGAAACACCACGAAAATTTCGTTGGGTTGTTCTTGCGATCGAGCAATGTAGCCGAAAAGCTGATTAGCTACAACTGCACCTTTCATCATGCCAATTAGATCTCCTGCTCCATTCAATTTGGCTCGCAGAAGACGGGCTAAGTTCTTGAAATTGAGCGCATCTAACCACCACCACTCTGTCACCCAAAACTGATCGATTCGCTGATAGGTTCGCACTTGTTCCGGGACTGATTGCCACAAATGATCCAACCGACCATAGGAACCGGGAGGCACTGGTTTTGCGTCGGGTCGTGTTCCTTCTGGGCATTCAATACCTTCGGGCAAGTCAATGTATGTTCCTGAACTGATGAAGGTATCAGGCGGTGCTTGCTGATGCTGTGTGTCCCAAATTTCGTACTCATCGTAAGCAACGGAGATCAAATTGGCGAGTTCCATTGCTTTGGCGCGATCGAACCCAACATGGGATAAATCTGGAATTGGAATAATTGATGCAGGGCGATCGGTTGGGGTGGGAATAGACAAGGAATGGTCAATCATCGTTGATGCAAAGATAGATTAGGGCTAATGTTTTTAGTTGCTTTGCGTTTAGTTAAACTGGTCTCAACACAAATGCACCAACTGTACCGATCGGCTTTCCAGATGCATCAGGAGTTACATCTAAAATTGAACCGCGAATAGTGGGACGTTCACTGCCTTGAGCAAAAATAATCCAGCCTGTAATTTGATACGCTGCACCTTTCGTTGCTTCCGATGAACCTTTACCAGTTGCTTCTAAAACGGCTGGTACCGCTTCAGTTGCTGGAAGAATACGACCGTAAACGCTGAGGGTAATGCCAGGTGCAAACACTAATTCCCCTACAATTCGATCGTCCTCACTTTCAGAAATGGTTAAAGTCCCCTTTGCCCATTTCTCAGCAGTGATAGTTGAACTCGGTGGGGCTTCCCATTCTGCTAGCGTTGGTTTCACTAAAAAGCTTTGATGATTCCAGGTTCCAACCAAGTTGATTTGACTATTCATGAGTAATACTCCGTATAAATTAGTAGGCGATCGAACGTTACAATCGCTGAATTTACGCCTCCTCCAAGTCCTACACCCACACCCACTTCACCCATACCACCCTCTCCCCCAAATGTCCCTATCCCTAGTTCTCCTCTACTCCCTGAAGACTTGCCTATTTTTGAGTTACCCCCTCGATCGAATTAAGACGATTCCGAAACTACGCTGCAAAACTTTCGTTGGTTATGGACTGATTGTCTTGTTCCGGCGGCAATTCTGAATCTGAACTGACCGCATCACTTCCGCTTCGCTCCTGCTGTTGATCACTATCCGGTTCGATCGCCGCTTCCAACCTTAAAGCTTTTAACTGTTCCAGTAGTTTTTCAAGATATTGATCTGCCGTTTGTGAACTTTGCTGAAATTTCAAATTACTAGCCAGGTTTTTACCTTTAGCCTCCAAAATGCGGTAAAAGCTAGAACGTTTTTCAACCGGGTATGCAAATAATGCTCCCTGTAAAGCACTTGAAGCGGCCGCAAATCCGGCAGCAACCTTTGCAGCATCTGCTGTACCCACAATTCCGGCTACCGTCGCTAGAAAACTAAAAACGATTCCACTAATTCCCAAACTTAAACCGATTCTTTGATTTAGCTTTTTCAGTCCCTTATGCTCATCGACCAATGCTTCAACTTCTTGCTCCAAAAGAGCAATTGGACTTTCTGGAATAGTCATGGTTTTTCTATTTTCTAAACAATTTTAGATCAGAGCTTTGAAATAGGCTTGAGCAATTTGGGCAATGTGGTTTGCTCTGTCCAATCCATTCACAATTCTTCTAGCATCAAAAAAAGCTCGACGATTGCCCAAAATGAAATCACTCAAACCTACGCCTGTAAAATCGCCATCTTTCATTCCTCGCACTAGAATAATTGCAGCAATTTCAGGAACGGCAGCCTTTTCTGGTCGGCTAATGAGATCGATCCCCAACTTTCTCCCCCAAATTGTGTAGTTTCGACGGCCTGTAATTTGGACAAATCCTCTTCCTTTGAAACGTGGACCGTCACCTGAAACCGTATTTCCTAAGTCTCTGCGACCTTCATAAGCTGAGCCGTCAGCCAACTCCATCATGAAGCGACCAAAATGAGATTCATGTTCAGCAGTTGCAAATACATAGGCAATTTGTCCGCGATCGATCACTCCATTTTTCAAACATTCATTGAGAATTAAAGGTAGGTTTCTCCGGGCAAAGGGGCGTATTGGAGAAGGTGGTTCTGCAACATCTAAAATTGCATCAAGGCTACGAAACCCATCTGGTATACGTTGATTAGGGGGTTCAGCGCGGCTAATAATCTTTATTTCTTCGGGCTTCACCTGCATTAACTCCGCCCAAGTATCACGATCGACTTCTCCCGTAACTTTTAGCCCTGAAGGGACAAATCGGCTTCTCTGCGGATCGGCTGGACGTAACCGTTGAAATTGCTCTACCGCAGCTAGGGTTGCGGTGCCAAACAGTCCGTCAATTTTGGCATCTTTGGGAAGAACGCCCCAATCCTTTAAATATCTCTGCAAAATCTCAACATCATCAATTAAATGAGGGGTGCCAATAATGCCATCATTCAGCTTCAACTCAACTCGTTCGATCGCCATCTTTCATCTCCGAACTAATAATAAATATTCCGTAGCACAACAAAATTTCAGGTTTATGCGGCAACCTTTAATGCTTTACGAGTTTGAGGGCCAACCTGTCCATCTACTGATAGCCCTTCTCGTTTTTGAAAGATCTCAACAACAAGTTTCGTAGTCTCGTCGTAAATTCCATTTACCTGATCTGCCTCCAAAAGATCCAGAGCTAGTAAAGCCTGCTGTACTTTTCGCACATCTTCACCTTCTACAGGTGGTGAGATTAACTTGAGAATTCTTGCTCTGGCAAAACCACTCGTAGGCGATCGATCTAATCGGGATGCAGTTTCCGGGCCGTAAAGACCATCTGTTTCAATTTTGTCGGTTGGATTGTGCTTGTTCCAGAGGATCTGAAATGCTTTCACGCCAATATCACCAACATCATCTCTCACTCCTCCACCAACGTAGGTAAAATGCACTTCGTCGGGTGGCCCAAACCAGTCCCAACCCTCTGCTTCCAGCGCAGATCGCCATGCAGCAAAATCTGGAGTATCAATCGCGAAACCATCTTCATGATTACTTCGCCCAGGTCTTGCGGCGATGCTGATACCACACGAACCTCGCCAACTAAATAAAATGTGTTGCTGAACAACAGTTCGGTAAACAGAATTGAGCCTCAGCGTTACGCCTCTTCTACGAATTGCACGTCGTAGTGATTCTTTTGCTCTTGGCTGCAAAAAGAAGTTTACTGTTGCCTCATTGCCTGACACATCTAATTCGTCAAAACTAACCAGAACATTGGGAATGAGCAGATTCATCTCATCTATGATTTGAAGGCTCAATCCTTTAACGGCAGCAGTACTGCATGTACCCTCCGCACGACTTCTAATAACATCTTTGACTGTTGCCATGTTGTTCTCCTTTTAGTTCAAAATCCTAATCATGTCGTTGCATCTATCAATGCATTGACCAATTACTTTATGCACTGATTTTCTGCTTGATAAACTTAATCAAACCTTCTCACTGCCTGACTTCACACCTGAGAATACCTAACATGCCAAAATCCGATCGCTCCTCATTTCTCCCACTAGAAAACGATCGCACCCATGCGCGAGATTTAGCTAAAATCTATTTTATTCAGTAGAAATAAAACCCTAGGGTTAAAGCCGTTTTAACTACTCACAATCAGCATCACAGCTTACTTCTGTTCGACTAATTACCTCACCCGTAAATGTATTGATGATCTGCTCATAACATCTACCATCTGCTTCTTGAATCCGCCGAATCAAACGACCATCTTCAAGTTTTTGACATATAACAGACTGAGCAATTGGTTGTTTGTTACTTACCGTAGCAGCAGCAACGGCTGGGATCAGAAATTCAGAGAATGCGCTTCTTTGAACAGATTCAGACGACACAAATTGATAAACAGATTTAGCATCAGGCTTGCTAAACCTGATGAGCACATCACCAGAAGGGCAAAGCTTGGTGCTAACTGTCATATCGCCATTTTGAGCTGTATAGTCGTAGTCTTCAGAGTCAAGACAGGTGGCATAGTTGGCAGAAAAGAGCGAGTCTCTCTGCCTTGCAGCTTCAACTTGGTTAAGAGGAATCCCATTTTCAATGGCAGAAGGTATTTTCAACCAAGTTGGCACTGAACCAAGAATTGCAACACCAAGAGTTGGATACATTAACATCCATTGCCACCACGTAAGACCTGAACTAGGTGGCGGATTTGTGGAAATATTGCTAGTCATTTCCCGTTGCATAGTATTAATTCTCCTAAAATATTTGCCTTTAAATAACAAGATGGTTTTTATTACAAACAAACCTAAAAAGGTGCATTATCAACCGGGTTTAATTTCTTCAAACTGCTGAAATTTTCTCTGGAGCGATCGAGACTTGCACCCTTCTGTATCGATAAATCCAAGATAAAACTACGTATTTCCACTGTCACCTAATGGATATTAGGAAACTATTAGGAAAAGCATTACGAAAAAGCAACGATCGCCCTAACCCTGAAATTAGGGAGGCAAGCGCAGAACATCCAGTGCCTCTTTAAAGGGATCATAAAGTTTTACTAGAATATGCAGACTCTCAAAGCCAATTTGGACTAGCTTACTAGAAGATAATTCTTGATTCGTGTGTCTGGTTCTTAGAACCCTTTACCCCTGTTCAATTCACATCAATGGCAACATCTTCACCTCACCTTTCAGAGGACCTATTCTCTGATGCCTCCCAACATTGGGATCTCGATCGCCTCTGTGCTGATCTCGCTACAATCAAGCAACGTCCTCTCACCGTCACGGAGCGGGCTTGCCTGCGGGGATTACTCTGCAGCATCAACCCCAATGATATTGCTGCTGCTTTGCATCGCCAGCCCCAAGGATTGCGGGTAGACCTGACGCGGGGTTTATATCGCTACGTTGAAGGGGTTTCCTGTGGTGCCAAACCGAAAAACTGGCGAGAAGTTCCCATCTTACTCTCTCAAAATGGTTATAGAAAGCAGACTCGGCCCGTTGCTTTACCGCTTCCGTCTGACCGCCCTATTCCTCAATCTCCAATTTCCATGCATCACGATTGGGGAAATGCCCCTGATGTGTCCATCTTTTTTGGTCGATCGCACGAGTTAAAACAGCTTCAGCAGTGGATAGTGAAAGACCAGTGCCAGATAGTCGCCATTTGGGGAATGCAAGGAATGGGCAAAACGCGGCTTTCAGTGAAATTGGCGATGGGCAACATTGGCAAAACGGAGCTTTCGCTGCAAGTGGCTCAAGGGGTTCAAGAGCAGTTTGAATTTGTCATTTGGCGATCGCTTTACAATGCTCCATCCCTCAAAGATTTGCTGATCGGATGGCTCAAAGGTTTGTCTGGACAACAAGAATTTACTGCCCCAAAGGATATCAAGACAGCGATCCACCAGTTAATTTCCTATCTCAAAAGCCATCGGTGTCTGCTAATTCTGGATAACGTTGAAAGAATTTTGCAACCTGAATCGGCAACGGGCCAGTATCTCGCTGGATATGAAGAATACGGTCAGCTATTTCAGCAAATTGGGACGATACCACATCAAAGCTGTTTGTTGTTGACCAGTCGAGAAACGCTTCATGAAGTGGTTCAACTGGAAAACAAAACCTCTGTTCGATCGCTTGCCCTGCAAGGATTAGACATTGAAGCCGGAAAGCAAATTTTTGCCGAAATCGGCAACTTTTCTGCAACCGAATCGGAATGGCAACAGATCGTTGAACTTTACAACGGCAACCCCCTCGCCTTGGAACTCATCGCCAAACATATTGAATATGTCTTCGACGGTAATATTACCGATTTTTTGCAAGAGGGAACACCACTATTTCTCGATCGAATGTTGCTGTTTTAGATTCTAATAAACATCACTAAAGTACATTTGCCTCCTGTGGGGTGGGCATCTTTCCCGCTCTTTCCCAACTCAACTCCCATCTTGCATCTTTCCCAATCCCACCCTCGAATCAATTCGGGGCTAATTGCTGAAGTCCGTTCAAACGGACTAAAACCTTTTGGCTGAGGAGATTTTAACCCACTCGCTAAAATTCAATGGAAGTTAAGAAAATCATCGGGTAATGGTCTTGTGGGGTGGGCATCTTGCCCGCCCAGTCAGAAGATAGATATCATGACTGAACTAAATTCTTAACTTCCATGACTTCCCGGTGCGAGGTGCGTCAATCCTAATCCATTGAATTGAGACATGCTCTACATCCATGTGTGATGATGGAATGCAGATTTGTTCTGTATCAAAGAGTTGTTTCATTCAATGTTTTCCCTCCTCCCGGTGTTAATGTTGGCCCAAGCCATGCCAGAACCACCTCCTCCACAACCCCAAGAAATTGTGCGTCCACAGCGAGTCGAGCCACTGCCAGGACAATTAGATCAGGTTCCAGTCTTTAACAGCAACAGTCCAGAGCTTGTTGGGAGCGAAGGCATTTTACTTTCAACTTTTCCACCGGAAGGAATGGCAAACCCAGAAGCCCATCTTAACTTTGGGTTTGAAGGACGCTTTGATGTCTTTGCCCATCACGTATTCCGCGCCCCCAATGAAGACGACCTCCGCAGCTTGTATCTAGGAATTGTGCTTTACAATCCAGGCGATCGTCCCGTCACGGTCAATGTTTTACAAGCCGCCAGCTACCTCAGCCAGCCGGATGCACCGTTTATCAGCTTGCCAGATTGGGTAGAAAATGCCGATGGCAGCGTCTATGCTGGGCCAGGCAGTCGGGTGACAAATGATTTGCTGCGAGGACAACGCCAGGAAACCTTTCCACCCCAAATTGAAATACCCCCCGGTGAGTTCCAACTGCTGATGAATTTGCCCATCCCGGTGGCAGACCTCGACCCGCCCCTCAACGGACGATCGACGTTAATGAGACTATCCAGCAATGGAACGGTCTACGCTGCCAGTCTGGCATTATACGCCCCAGTAAATGCCTCAGGCCAAGAACGGGCCCCCACGCTGGCAGAATGGCAAACCCTTCTAGAACAGGGAGCCTTGTCTACCCCCCGCGATCGAACTCCTACCCCACCAGAGCAGACGAGTGGACAAATCATCTACGGACGGGTTGCAGGAGTGTCTCAGGGATCAAGTTGGCAAACCCAATTAACCGATCCTGACAGCCTTTATTTGACCATTCCCCTATCTGAACCAATTTCTTTCGGGTTGAGTACGTTATTAGCAGGACGGCTGGGCACAGAGCAAACACAATCGGCTCCGATGTTGGTACGCTATCCCGATACAGCCTACCAAGCTCACGGCAACTACGGCGTGCAATATTCCATCCAAATGCTGTTGTTTAATCCGTCTAGCGATGCCTCTGGGATGGGCAGTGATCCGATCGCCGTTTGTTTAGAAACGCCAATTAAAGAAGATGGATTAGCCCAGGCGGGTTTACGCTTCTTTGAGCCATTGCCCAATCAGGTATTCTTTCGGGGAACGGTGCGGGTACGCTACACAGACGATCGAAATTTACCGCAGACGCGCTATGTGCATTTGGTGCAGCGACGGGGACAACCCGGAGAACCATTAGTAACGGTACAGGTGCCCCGTTTGGGAACGCGCTTAGTCGAAGTCGATTTTCTCTATCCGCCGGATGCCACCCCACCCCAGGTCTTAACCCTTAGCCCTCTCGGAGACTGTCTTTAAGCCTTCTTTTCTCTAGATCAATTCGTCACAGACGGTTAAGATTTCTGCTCCTGTTTCAGTGACAGCGATCGTGTGTTCAAACTGAGCCGAATATTTCCGATCTTTGGTAATCACCGTCCAGCGATCGGGTAAAAATTGAATCTCGCGGGTTCCCAAGTTCAGCATCGGTTCAATGGTAAAAACCATTCCTGGGCGCAGCCTAGTTCCCCTACCGTATGTGCCGTAGTGTGGAACAGAAGGTTCCATGTGAAATTCTTTTCCAATCCCATGTCCAACCATCTCTCGCACAACGGAAAATCCCCATGACTCAGCATATTCCTGAATCGTAGCCCCAATATCTCCAAGGCGTGCCCCTGCCTTTACTTGATCGATTCCTCGCATCATACATTCTTCTGTCACTGTCACTAGTTTCTTGACTGCGGCTGAAGGATTCCCAACTAGAAAAGTTCTGGATGTATCTCCGTAGTAGCCATCCAGTAGCAGCGTGACATCAATGTTGATAATATCTCCATCCTGAAGAATCTGTTTGCGATGGGGAATACCATGACAAACGACTTCATTTACGCTGGTGCAAATGGAACCCGGAAAGGGAGGATGTCCCGATGGTGCGTAGCCTAACTGGGCACTGATCGCCCCATGCGCTTGCGTCCACCGTTCCGCCTCATCGTTTAATTCCCACGTGCTAACCCCCGGTTGCACCATTGGTTCAAGGTGTTTGAGTAGCTGCGCTGCCAATTTACCCACCCGCCGCATTTTGATCAGTTCTCTTTCAGACAACAACACCATTCCCCTCGGTGCATTTTGTTGCGAATGGAGTTCAGGCTGCAAATAAACTTGCGATCGAAGTAAGTCTTTATTTTTGCCAGCAGAATTCTTGTCGGCATGGCTGCGAGTCTTGGCTAAACCGCGATGATTGCCCATTGAAAACTCCTAAATTAATGCTGTACCTTGCTAGCACAGCATAGCACAGCACGGAGCAAGCTGACCCATTATTTGTTTACTCCTCGTATACTGATGGAAGAAACAGAACAAAGTAGACAGGCAGTATGGGCGGAAAAACAGAACTGGACAGAGTAGTTGCCTACGTTCCTCCGGAGTGGAAACAGGAGCTGGAAAGCTGGGCCAATGCAGAAGAACGATCGGTTTCTTGGCTCGTTGCCAAATTAATTGACAAAGCCCTTAAAGAACGGCATCAACAGCAGGCTGGCTCAGACTTAGCCAAGGTGCGCTAGGCACTGCTCCAACCTCTCAAAAAATCTTTTCGTTCATGATCAGCTACCTCAAAGGCAATCTTGCAGGGATTTACCGCCCCAGCAGCAGTCGGGTCATTCTCACGTTGGATGTGAACCATGTAGGGTATGACTTACAAATTACGCCTCGTTTTGTGCAAAATCTGCCCGCGATCGGTGAATCAGTTCAGGTTTTTACGCATTTACAAGTTCGGGAAGACCAAATGGTGCTGTTTGGGTTTGGCTCAATGGCAGAGCGGGATTTGTTTCGTCAATTGGTCAGCGTTAGCGGTGTTGGGCCTCAACTGGCGATGGCCTTACTGGATGCCTTGGGGCTTCAGGATGTGGTGCAGGCGATCGTTTCTAGCAATACGCGCATGTTGTCTCGGACTCCTGGAGTCGGTGCCAAAACCGCTGAACGCATTGCCCTGGAACTGAAAACAAAGTTAGCAGAATGGCGGCTGCAATCAGGACTCAGCACGGCTCCGGATGCGGCCCCAATGTCAAATATCCAGGAAGATGTGGAAATGACCCTGCTGGCCCTGGGCTACACCAACAGCGAAATTACCAAAGCTTTGAGGGCGGTGGGTCAAAAAACGGCTCTTGCCAAAAATGCCGATGCCGAAGACTGGATTCGGGAAGCCATTGCCTGGTTAAGCCAATAGCCTGCCCAACTCAGGATTCACCTTTGTCAAGTTGCTTTTGCAACCGTCTTAAAGTTTGATACATTTCTGGAAGACGGCTGAAAACAGCAGTCGCTTTGATGAAAGCTTTGTGTGGAATGGCCGGAATTCCCGTGACAATTTCACCCGCCTTGACGTTGTGATGGATGCCCGCCTTTGCAGAAGCGATCGCCCCATCCCCAATTTCAATGTGGTCTACGATGCCCACCTGCCCCGCAAGAATCACCCGATTACCAATCTTTGAAGCTCCGGCAATGCCCACCTGACCTGCCATAATGCAGTTTTCACCCACCTGGCAGCCATGCGCCACATGCACCAAATTGTCGATTTTTGTATTGCGGCGAATCAGGGTTTTGCCAAGAGCAGGCCGATCGATCGTTGAGTTGCAGCCCACCTCCACCCCATCTTCCAAAACCACATAACCCGACTGCTGCATTTTGAACCAGCCTTCCGGAGTCGGCACAAAGCCAAACCCTTCTGCCCCAATCACGGCTCCACTGTGAATCATGCAGTCTGCTCCAATCTGAGTCCGTTCATGAATTGTACAGTTGGCATGGAGAATCGTTCGATCGCCAATTTGAGCCTCTGGATAAATCACCACATTGGGATGAAGGCAAACCCCATTGCCGATCGTCACATTCGCTTGAATCACCACATTTGCCCCGACGGCCACCCCCTCCCCCAGCCGCACCGATGGATGAATCACAGCAGTTGAGTGCAGTTCTGCTTCCAGGCGAAACGGCTGATAAAACACGGCGATCGCTTGGGCAAACAGCTTTCGGGGCAACGGTGAAGCAATCCACGCCAACCCTCGATCGGATGCTTTGTTCTGCAATTCTGCATCGACTGGCAAAATTAAGGCACTGACGGGAGTTGTGGCAATGTGGCTGGCAAACTTGCTGCTTTCAATGTAGCTGAGGGTGTGGGGATGGGGGTCATCGATCGCAGAAACTCCTGCAATGTCAGGATCATGTCCTGTCCCGATCGCCAAGCTAGTTGTTGCTGTCGGATCAAGTTGTTGCACCAATTCACTAAATTTCATGCCATCCTCCCCACAATTCCACCACCTGATCAAACGCTGATTTTTGCTCGTTTTTGTGCCTTTACACTTGACCTTCCCCTTCTTGTTCGATCGCCCTCATCTGTTCTTGCAATTTCTCCATTTGGGCTTGCGTTTCCTCCATTTGCTGCTGGAGTTGGCGAAGGGACTGGTGCATGGCCGGCAGGCGATTGTAAATAGCCGATGCTTTCAAAAAAACTTTGTAGGGGCTGGCCGGGTTTCCCATCATGATGCTTCCCGGTTCCACCGTGCCATGTAGCCCAGCTTTTGCACCTGCCTGCACCCGATCGCCCACCTGAGTTTGGTTCGCAACACCCACTTGCCCACCCAAAATCACCCAGTTGCCAAGCTGAACCCCGCCCGCCAAGCCCACTTGAGCCGCCATCACGCAGTTTTCACCCGTTTGCCCGTTGTGCCCCACATGCACCAAATTATCCAGCTTTGTATTCCGCCCAATCCGCGTTTCCCCTACCGCCGGCCGATCGATCGTGCTGTTGCACCCCACTTCCACCCGGTCTTCTAAAATGGTCACTCCCGACTGTTCCAGCTTCACCCACCCGTCTGGGGAAGGCACAAAGCCAAACCCCTCTGCCCCAATCACGGCTCCGCTATGAATCACGCAGTCTGCGCCAATTTGGGTGCGCTCATGGATGGTGCAGTTAGCATGGAGAACCGTTCGATCGCCAATCTGCACCTCTGGATAAATCACCACATGGGGATGAATCGTCACACCATCACCCAGTTTGACTCCAGCACAAATCACCGCATACGCCCCAATGCTCACCGCTTCACCCAGTTGCACCGAAGGGTCAATCATTGCAGTGGAATGGATGCCTGCCGCCGGATGATAAGGATGATAAAAATGGGAAACCGCTTGGGCAAAAAGCAGTTTTGGCTCAGGGGTGCTCATCCAGGCAATATGGCGATCGGTGGCCTTCTGCTGGAGGGCAGCATCCATCGGCAAAATCAAAACACTTGCCTGAGTGCGATCGACTTCGGCGGCAAATTTGCTCCCTTCAATGTAGCTGAGCGCACCCGGTTGGGCTTCCTTGACGGCTGCCAGTCCCGTAATATCAGGGTTGCAGTTTGGGGCAGTCAGGAGGCTGTGATGTTGATGGATGCCCAATTTTTGAAGCAGATCGCTAAATTTCATAGGGGATAATGGCACTGCACCCAAACATTATGCCTCTAGTCTCTGCTTTTTATCTGGCTTTTTACCTGAAACTGCTTTTTACCTGAAACCGAACATCTAGAACGGGCAAAGTTCTAAGTCTCCACCATCAAACGGTAAGATGTAGGAGGCAAAATGCATCTTTTTGTTAATTGAGCAAAAAGCTTATGGAATCTATTCCTCTCCTTCCACTATTGGTCTACGTCGTTTTGGGTGGTGCCTATCTTGTCGTCATCCCAGCCCTGACTTTCCTGTATCTGCAAAATCGCTGGTACACAGCCCGATCGATCGAGCGGGTTTTGATGTACTTTATGGTGTTTCTGTTCTTTCCCGGACTGCTCCTCCTCAGCCCCTTCCTAAACTTCCGCCCTCAGCCTCGGCAGGTGGACTAAAAAAGGGTTAGCCCTGTAAATAAGCTCATGCGGCGAATTGATGTAATTGGGATTGGCTTTGGTGTCTTTGCAGCAGGTGGGATCATTTATCTCATCTTGAGGCTGGTCGGCTTAAATAGCCTTGATGCCGGACTCTGGAGCCAGGTTATCTTCTTGGCGGGGCTGGTGGGCTGGGTGACAACTTACCTAACGCGAGTCCTAACCAAAAATATGACCTATAACCAGCAGCTCGAAGAATACGAAGAAGCTGTCCTGAAAAAACGCCTGGAAGAGATGACTCCTGAAGAGTTGGAAGCTCTCCAGCAAGAAGTGGAAGAAGAAAAAAGAAGCAAAGAAAAAGGTAAATGAAATTTACCCATCTGCCCTGACCCTGCCAAAATCCAAAATCTCACAATCCCAAAATGGTTTCTGTTTCTGACTATTCTGTTTCTGGTTGTATGGATGCCCTGCGCGATCGGGGGCAATGTGCGCTGATTCCTTTTATTACAGCAGGTGATCCAGATCTGGAAACAACGGCAAAAGCCCTGCAAATTCTCGATCGCAATGGTGCAGATCTGATTGAATTGGGCGTTCCCTATTCTGACCCCCTAGCCGATGGCCCGGTGATCCAGGCAGCCGCCACTCGCGCCTTGCAGAAAGGAACTCGCCTTGATCCGGTGCTGGAGATGCTGAAACAGGTTAGCCCCACGCTGAAATCGCCCATTATCCTTTTCACCTACTACAACCCGATCCTAAATCGCGGCATTGAACCCTTCTTCCAACAAATTGCCGAGGCGGGGGCAAAGGGGCTGGTGGTTCCGGATCTGCCGTTGGAAGAGGTGGAAGGCGTGCTGGCTGCGGCCAAGTCTACCGGCATTGAAGTGACTTTGCTGGTTGCCCCCACAACCCCTAAGGAGCGCATTGAAACGATCGCTCACCGCTCTCAGGGGTTCATTTACCTGGTGAGTGTCACCGGGGTCACGGGAATCCGCACTGAGATTGAAACCCGTGTGCAAAGTCTGCTCACCGACCTCCACAGCGTCACCGATAAGCCGATCGGCGTTGGGTTTGGTATTTCCCAGCCAGGGCAGGCAAAACAGGTCATGGAATGGGGAGCGGATGCCGTGATTGTGGGCAGTGCTTTTGTCAAACGGTTGGCAGATGGCTCTCCGGAACAGGGCTTGCAGGCGATCGAGACGTTTTGCCGCAGTTTGAAGGCTGCCATTAGCCAGTAGGCCAACAGTGAGCCAGCAGTGAGCCAGCAGTAAACCAGTTCTCCTTCCCAGGATGTTGCTTCACAGGATTAAACAATGTCCCCTTCTGAACCGTCTGACGCTCAGCAGTCCAGGCAATATGGAATTGTTCTTGTTACGGCTTCCTCCCAGGCAGAGGCAGAATCGATCGCCAATGTTCTGGTTCAGGAGCGGCTGGCCGCCTGTGTGAGCCTGATGCCGATTCGATCGGTGTACACCTGGAAGGGGGAGCTACACCAGGATGAAGAATGGCAGCTCGTTATTAAAACGGATCTGGCTCAGTTTGAAGCATTGGCTGCAAAGGTGCGATCGATCCACTCTTACGAAGTCCCGGAAATTATTGCCATTCCCCTGGTCAATGGTTCTCAGCCTTACCTGGCATGGATATCTGAACAACTGAATGGCTGATTCTGCCTTTGGCAGACAAAATTCTCTGCTGTCAAGATGCATCTGCTGTCAGGATGCATCTGCTGTCCTGTAAATTTTTCGATCGGGGAGTTAGAACTTTAAAGAAAGTGTCAAGACTAGGTAGGGAAATATGGGTTTGGACTGTGCTTAGGTAAGTATTTGTACGGTTCCGTTACCCGTAAATCTCCTTAGTATCCGTCAACCCATTGATCTTCTACTCATCGTCCAAGGAGAATTTTGGCATGAATCGCCCTGCTGCGGAATTTGACACCATTAATCGCCAATTTATGAGCTTTGAACGCCCCAAAAAGCCTAAGATGCTGGTTGTGGACGATGAGCCAGACAACCTGGATTTGCTCTATCGCACCTTCCGCCGTGACTTTAACGTTTTGCGGGCCGAAAGCGGCGTGGTGGCCCTGGAAATGCTGGCTTCAGAGGGTGAAGTCGCTGTAATCATTTCAGACCAGCGAATGCCAGAAATGAAGGGAACAGAATTCTTGAGCAAAACGGTTCCCCAGTTTCCAGACACCATGCGGATTATTTTGACGGGCTTCACCGATGTGGAAGATCTGGTTGAGGCCATTAACTCTGGGCAAGTTTACAAATACATTACCAAACCCTGGGATCCCAATGAGCTAAAGGCAGTCGTTCAACGGGCCGTTGAAACCTATGACTTGCTGAAACAACGCACCGAAGAACTGCGCCGCGCCCACGCTCAAACCACTTTACTGGAAACGATCGTCCAGGCTGGCTACGAAGCCGAAAACCTTGATGCTTGCCTCCAGCAGATTGCGATCGCCTACGGACAAACCTTTTCTGCCGATGGCTGCATTTTACAACTCCTTGAAGGGGAATCATTGGGACGGCAAAGCATCTACGGCATAAAGGGCGAACTTGCCAACTGGCTAGCTGAAGATCCTCTCGTTCAAGATGCAATCAGCACCAAAACGATCAAGGTTGCAATGAATGTTTCTGGGGATGCGGACTTAGAAAAAGTACAGCATTACGCTGAAAACGGCATCCAAGCCCATTTGGTTGTGCCAATTCCCTTTCATGAAGCAGTGCTGGCGGTTTTGTCTCTCCAATGGAAACAGCCCCAGGTTTTGGCGGAAGATGAACTAAATGTGATTCATCTTTCCTCGCGCCAGGTTGGCATGGTTTTGACTTGCACTCAGGCTCGTCTGGCAATGGTGTAATGCAAAAACCGATCGACTGGGTTAGGAAAGAGGAAGGGACACAGGATGAGGTGTAGGATCAGCGTGTAGCGTTTGACTCCCTGAAGTACGTCTGTGAATTTATCTACGCCGCCAGCCCACGATATCCAAGCCATTTTTAACCGGATTGCCCCAGCCTACGATGCGCTAAACGATCGCCTGAGTTTAGGATTACATCGCATTTGGAAACAGATGACAGTGAAGTGGTGTAGTCCTGCTCCAGGAGATACTTGCCTGGATGTATGCTGTGGCAGTGGCGATCTGGCCCAACTCCTGGCCCAACAGGTGGGCAATACAGGCAGCGTCTACGGCATTGACTTTTCCGCCGCCCAGCTGGAAATTGCCCAGCAACGCACCGACCAGGCTCCGCCCCATTCTCCCGTTCGCCAAATTCAGTGGGTTGAAGCAGATGCCCTCCAGCTCCCCTTTGCCGAAAATTTCTTTGATGCTGCAACAATGGGCTACGGGCTACGAAACGTTACCCATAAACTGGGCAGCCTTCAAGAATTGTACCGAGTCCTCAAGCCCAAGGCGATCGTTGCTATCTTAGATTTTCACCGTCCCCAAAACCCGCAACTTCGCACCTTCCAGCAGTGGTATTTGGATACGATCGTCGTCCCTGCTGCCGAACAAATGGGTCTACGAGATGAATACGCCTACATCACTCCTAGCCTCGATCGGTTCCCCACAGGCCAAGCACAAGTCACCCTAGCCCAGCAAGCTGGCTTTTCCACAGCAACACATTACCCGATCGCAGGCGGCATGATGGGGGTATTAGTTGCAACAAAATAGCAAGCAAGATCGCTGTAATAAAATCGCTGCGACAAAATAGGAATAGGCTCTGAGGAGTGGCATAGGACGGGCAAGATGTCCATCCCCCAAGACAATTACCAGACTCTCCACTCCCCACTCCCCACTC
>PVWD01000276.1 GCA_003003615.1 filamentous cyanobacterium CCP2
CCACTCCCCATTCCCTCCACCAACGCATTCACCAGGGCAACCATCCCGATCTACTTTGGGTGGAACCCACTTATCTGCACCAAGGCAAACGGATCTCGTCCAGCGAGGCGGCAGAACTGGGGTTAAAGCGAAAATCACCGCCAGAAATTCGCTTAGAACAAGTGCGGGAAATTGCCCGGTTTCTGAGCCGTCCACCGTTGGAAGCATCGCGATCGGTTGTGGTAGTCGAACAGGCGGACAGTATGGCTGAATCTGCGGCCAATGGCTTGCTGAAAACCCTTGAGGAACCGGGTAAAGCGACAATTATTCTCCTGGCTCCCAATACGGAATCCTTATTGCCCACCTTGGTTTCTCGCTGTCAGCGGATTCCATTCCAACGGCTCAGCAGTGAAGCAGTTGCCCAAGTGCTAACCCAAGCCGGACACGCCGAAATATTGCAGCATCCCGAAATCCTGGCACTGGCTCAGGGCAGCCCCGGAGAGGCGATCGTCCATTGGCAACAACTCCAAACGATTTCCCCCGAACTCCTGAACGAAACCACTCAACTACCCAATACTTTACGAGGTGTGCTGGATCTGGCCCGTCGCATTGCCCAAACCCTGGATACAGAAACTCAACTCTGGCTCGTCACCTACCTACAACACCACTACTGGCAAACTCAGAGACAGCCTGAGCAACTGAAGCATCTGGAAAATGCCCGTCGGTATTTACTCCAGTTTGTTCAACCTCGCTTAGTGTGGGAAGTAACCCTGGGAAGGATGCAAAAGTTTAACCAGGAAGCCAGCTTCGTGCGCTGAATCACGGTGTGCCATACCCGGAAAAATGTAGTGAAACAACGTGTTGAGGCATTCAACAAGATAGAATCAACGATACTGCGGATAGTGAAACAAGAGTTTGAGCGAATTTCAGGGTTCTTCTCCCAGCAGGTTGTACTGATTTAGATGCTTTGATTTCTAATTGAAGTGAACCTCAAACGAGAATTCGATCTCGCATGCTCCCGTAGGTAAGGCCATCGGCAACAGGGTTAGCATAGAGACTAGTCGGGAAACCGGGAGGAAGCGCACTAGCCGCATCAAGGGTTGCGAGGTGTTCTGCATCTAGCTTCAGGGTGGTGGCAGCGAGATTATCTTCAAGCTGATGCAGTTTGCGTGCGCCAACAATTGGGATGACGGGATTTGGGCGTTGCAACAGCCAAGCTAAAGCAACCTGTGCTGGGGAACGACCCACCTGCCCCGCCACATCCAGCACTGCTGCCACAATTCGATCGGTGCGTTCTTTCTCAGGCATGAAAGCAGCCATGCTCTCGTCGTTCAGTCGTCCCTCCGACGGGTTCCCGTCCTTGTATTTTCCAGTCAGAACGCCACTGGAGAGCGGAGACCATGCAGTGATTGTGAGACCCAATGCCTCAGCCATTGGCACCAGTTCGCGTTCGACACTGCGTTCGATAAGACTGTATTCAATTTGAAGTCCGGTGAATGATGTCCATCCCCGCCCCTCAGCCAGGGTATTAGCACGAGCTACCCACCAAGCTGGTGCATCAGAAATGCCCACATGCAGCACCTTACCAGCCCGTACCAGATCATCAAGTCCCCGCATCACTTCTTCGACAGGGGTGATCCGATCCCAGATATGCACCCAGTAGAGGTCAATGTAGTCTGTCCGCAACCGTTTGAGGCTCGCTTCAACGGACTGGAACATGCTCTTACGGTGATTACCGCTGGCATTGGGGTCTTCCGTGGGGTTTGAGAGGGTGTACTTGGTGGACAACACGATCTGTTCGCGGTGCCCTTCCATGAACTCGCCCAACAGGGATTCACTGGTGCCATTGGTATAAACATTTGCAGTGTCAACAAAGTTGCCGCCTGCCGCACGGAAGATATCGTAGAGCTTTTGGCACGCTTCCTTATCGGCACCCCATCCCCAATCTTCGCCAAAGGTCATAGCACCAAGACAGATTTCGGAAACCCGCAATCCACTCCGGCCCAAGAGTCGATAGTTCATCATGATTGATCTGCGCTAAATCATTGCAGGCAGCAATATAAGATAGGCGTTTTGAGAAAATCTAGGAAAATATTGCTGTTTTACTGGTTTGGCGGGCATAGGTTTTGGGCGTGACACGAACCATCCGTTTGAAATGTTTGCTGAAATGGCTCTGGTCGTAAAACCCCGTCATCTCTGATACCTGTGCAATTGGATAGCCTAACAGAAGTAATTGCTTTGCCTGCTGAATGCGAAGTTGGTTCTGATACACATTAGGCGACAACCCAATGGCTTGGCGAAATATCCGACAGAAATGGAAGCGGCTTAATCCAGCGATCGCGGCGAGTTGTTCCAGGGAAACATCGTTATTGTAGTGAGCCTGAAGATAGTCGCAGGCACGCTGCACTGCTGGAGGGTGTGAGGGCAACGTTCGCATGATGGGACGGTTACGAGCATGATGTTCAATCAGTTCCGCTAAAAACTCCCAAAGGGTAGTCTCTCGTTCCAGAGCAGAGCCAGCCTGGCTGATGGCAGTTTGCAAAGCTAAAAACAAACGATTCAGTCTGGGATTGGTAATACATGGATCAGCAAAAAAAGGTAGGCTGCTTCTGGGTTTTCCCATATCTGTTACAGCGGTTTTCATCCACTGAGGATGAATGTGCATTATTACAAAATGAGCAGGGTGAGGTAAATGAGTATGACTGCTGGGAGAATGCACTTCACCGGAATGAATGATGCTCAAACTCCCAATCTGAACGGGATGATAGGCACCTCTGTAAAAGTACGTAGCATGACAGTCAAAACTCAGTCCTAACTGATATTCCTCGTGAGCATGTTTAGGTAACGGTTCGACAGCACCCGGTGTATAGGCATACTGTTCCAATAAGATGCCTGTTGAAGTCCAAGCGTCAACGGAAATGGTTGCAGGATTGTTTTTCATACTGCGATCGAGCTTGATTAATGTTTCTGCAAACAAGCGAAGTCACCCCGTCGGAGTAATGCCGCTAATTACGCCACCCTTGCCCTGAAAGGCGATCGTTTCTCCTAAATTGATTCATGGTGTGCTTCTTGCTCCCTTTGTAGGAACAAATTATCATAAGCGTCATGGGTATTTTGTCCCGCAGCACATTACGAGAGTTTTGGGAAACTCATCCAGATGCTGAAGCGGCTTTGAAAACGTGGTATCACGAAGCGGCTCATGCCAATTGGAAAAGCCCTGCTGATATTAAAGCGACCCATCGTAACGTCAGCATCATTGCAAACAATCGCGTCGTTTTTAACATTAAAGGCAACCGCTATCGGCTGATTGTGGCAATTCGTTATGACATTGGCATTATCCTTATTCGCTTTGTTGGGACTCATGCCGAATATGACAGAGTAGATGCAGAAACGGTTTAAGTGGAGGCTGGCATATGGAATTACGTCCCATCAAAACTGAAGCAGATTATCAGGAAACGCTGAAAGCCATCGAACAACTATTGAATGCTGCACCCAACACCCCTGAATCCGATCGCTTGGATGTACTCAGCACCCTAGTGGAAGCCTATGAGAAAGAGCATTTTGCGATCGAACTTCCTGATCCGATCGAAGCCATTCAGTACTATATGGATACTCGTGGTTGGTCTCGTCGTGATCTGGAATCCTGTCTTGGCAGTCGAGCCAACGTGTCTGAGATATTGTCCCGCAAACGTTCCTTGACGTTGGAAATGATTTGGAAGCTGAATCAAGCGTTAGGAATCCCAGCTGAGATTCTGATCCAACCCTATGAGTTGATGCAAACCTCTGCCTGATTGGACTTTCTACCGACTGGAAGAAAACCAGGCTGCGCTTATCTCAAAAAATAAAATTCATTTCCCTTCTGTTTCTCCATAACCCAAGCTCACTGCACCCGGAGGCAAACAAACCTCTGCATCGATCGCACCCTCCACCCGAATACGGAGTTGCCCCGTCGGAGTAATGCCGCTAATTACGCCACGCTTGCCCTGAAAGGCGATCGTCTGTCCCAGGTTCACCAACAGCTCTTCATAGGCGGCCGCACAGACGAATGAATCAACTCGTTGCCAGTAGGTGTAGCCCAGCCTTAAGCCTTGTAGAACGATCGCGGCTAAAATTTCCAGAGAATCGATCGAGGGTGTAGGTCTGAATGAAGATTGGGTGGCTAAAACAGTTTGCAGGCTAATTCCTACCTCAGGCACAGAATTTTGCCAATTCATTCCGACTCCGATCACCGCTTGCTGAATTCGTCCTTGAGCAATCCGAGTTTCAGCAAGAATGCCGCCCAGTTTGCGAATTGAATTGCGATCGTGCATTCCTCGATCGTTTATTACCCGATCGCCAATCACCAAGTCATTAAACCATTTGATTTGCACCGGAATACCCCAGCCCCGTAATGCCATTGCCACACCCCAAGCACTGCTGAGGGTTAACTGCCCTGCCTGCTCAACGGGTAAATTTGGTCTAATTCCGAGGGATAAATACAATCCACCCACTGAAGACTGCCACTGATGCCCCCATTGCCCCCGTCCTGCGGTTTGAGCCAACGCAATGACTACCGTTCCAGCCGGTTCTTCCTGACGTAATAAATCCCAGGCGATCGTGTTGGTTGAAGCGACCTGCTCAAAGAGATGCACTTTAAATTCGGGTAGGTCGGGTAAGGTTAGCGATCGGTATAGTGCTGAGTCTTTCTCTGAGGCAGAAATGAGAGCCATCAACAGCGGGAAACGATCGTGCTGTAAGGCTTTTTCTAAACTCTGAAGATCAAAATTCACAGCCAATATCAATGTGATATGTGAAATCTGGGTGTAGATTCACAAATCTACAAGATTTTGGCATACGCTAGCATGAGCAGTGTATCTCCGCCCTTCACTATGCAAAATTGGCAATGGCAAACCTGGCAAGGACTCTCATATCTCACGTGTGATTTATTGAGTGACTGGAAACACGGCTTTTTCACTCAGCAGTTTTGGTCACGCACTCCGTCTGATTTAGTGGAGATTCTTGATCCAGAAGCGGAAGTTTTTCGAGTGAAGCAGGTACACGGCAATACGGTTCTCAGCCCTTCAGAAATTGATGGTCTACGATCTACCGTAGATAATCGCGCCACTGAGCAAGGGAATGCGTCTAGTGATGAGAGTGATGAAAGTGATGCCGATCGCCCGTCCTTTCCCGATGCCGATGGATTGCTGACGGAAGCCTCAAATCAAGCCGTGTGGGTATGTACAGCAGATTGTACGCCCGTGTTGATTGCCGATGAGGCGACGGGGCAGGTGGCGGCCGTTCATGCGGGATGGCGCGGCACTGCGTTAGGTATTGTTCAAAAGACCGTCGAACGAATGTTAGCTCAAGGCAGCCAAATCAACCAGTTAAGAGTCGCAATGGGGCCGGCGATCACCGGGGAAGTATATCAGGTTTCGACAACAGTGGCGGCTCAGGTGGGTGCAACAATCGTCAAACAGCCCGTAGGCGTTCTTGCTTCGTCCCTTTCTGAACTAGAACAACCGGATTCGATCGAACCGAATGAAATTTTGGCTGCCCTCCAACAATTCCCTAATTCGCCGGTACTGGACGATCCCCATCCCGGACGATCGCGCTTAGATGTCCGCCGCGTCAATGCCCTTCAGCTTGAACAAATGGGCATTCAGCCAGAGCAAATTGCGATCGCCCCTTACTGCACCTACCAGAATGCAGATCTATTTTTTTCCTACCGTCGAGAACGGCAAAAACGGGTTCAGTGGTCGGGAATTGTGAGTAGGGGGTGATTGGGGTTGGGGCTGATTGTCCGTAGCGCAGGCATCTTGCCTGCAACCTTGGGCGGAATATGCAGGTAATGGGTAATGGGTAATGGGTAATGGGATGACTAAATCTCGTTAAGATCCAATTACCCCATTAGCGATTCGATGCAGTCAACTCCTCGATCGCATTAGGAGATCGGTATGGTACAGTATGATCCCTTAAAATTTCTTCCTACAGAGGAAGACTTACCCGACTCGGACGGCAAACCCGTGGATAATGAACTCCACATCTTGATCCCTGCCCTGCTCCGGGCAATCCTTTCCTTGAATTGGGGCGATCGCTCGGATTGGTTCCTGGGGCTGAACATGGGGCTATATTTTGATCCCAAACTGCCTGCGATCGTGCCGGATAGCTTCCTCAGTTTAGGCGTTCCCCGCTACAAGAGCGAACGGGGTCGGCTAAGTTATCTGATCTGGCAGGAAAACGGAATTGCTCCAATCTGGGTCTTGGAAGTGGTGTCGCAAACACCGGGAAATGAGTACCGCGAGAAGATGACTCGATACACCGAATTAGGGGTGCTGTACTACACAATTTACAATCCCAACCACTGGCGACGAGACAAACACGAACCGTTTGAGGTCTACAAACTCATTAATGGACAATATGTACGTCAGTCGGGTGAACCCTTTTGGATGCCGGAAGTCGGTTTGGGGATTGGGCGGGGGCGCGGTCAGCAGGATGGCTGGAACCGGGAATGGCTCTACTGGTATGACGCTCACGGCGATCGGTTGCCGTCTTCTGAAAACGTGATTCAACAGGAACGCCTCCGAGCTGAACAAGAACGCCTCCGAGCTGAACAAGAACGCCTCCGAGCTGAACAAGAACGCCTCCGAGCTGAACAGGCAGAACAAGCTTTAGAACAAGAACGATTGCAGCGACAGGCTTTGCTGGATATGTTGCGCGATCGAGGCATTGACTTAGATGACCTTACCCCATAATTTTTATGACATTTGCCTGGTACTTTAATGAGTTCACGATGGCTGGGGTTGACTTTGAAGATGTCAGCCGGGTTACAGCTTACGATCGCAACCAAACCGCGAGTACCCCTGAAAAAGAGCAAGCTCTAGTCAGTCGGTTAGGCATTGCCGCAGGGCACACTGTCATTGACTTAGGGGCTGGAACGGGAACCTTTGCTATTCAAGCTGCGTTGGCGGGTGCTTCTGTCCATGCGGTTGATATCTCACGGGCAATGCTGAACTATGCTCAGTCCAAGGCACAAAAGGCAGGAGTAGCCACCGTAAACTTTCATCTGGCAGGCTTTCTCACCTATGAGCATCAAGGCGAATTCGCAGATGTTGTTATCACCAAAAACGCGCTCCACATTTTGCCAGATTTCTGGAAAATGATTGCCTTGCTAAAAATTGCCGCCTTCCTCAAGCCCAAAGGCGTATTTTACCTGCGCGATGTCGTCTTTTCGTTTCCCCCCGCAGACTATGAAACGGCGATCGAACAATGGATTGCCCAGGTGGCGAAACCTGAAGGACAGGGCTGGACAGTCAAAGATTTCCAGATGCATGTCCGCGAAGAACATAGCACCTTTGCCTGGGCAGTTGAGGCAATGCTAAAACGGGCAGGCTTTGACATTGTAGAAACGAACTATCCATCCCCAACCTATGCTGAATATCTGTGCCGTAAAGCCGTTACTTAGGCTCCTCAAATGTCAGGGCGCGTCCTCTCAAATTCGTATGGAGCTTGCCATACTCATAAACCACCTGCCCACCCACGATCGTCACCACCGGGGATCCAGTCAGGTTCCAACCTTCAAACGGACTCCAGCCGCACTTGGTCTGTAGTTCTTCCCGCTTCACCGGACGATAGGTTTCCAGATCCACCAGCACCAGATCGGCATCATAACCGGGTGCAATTAAGCCCTTGTTGGTCATGCCGTAGGCTTTGGCGACGGCAGTGGACATCCAATTGGCAACCTGAGCCACCGTACAGCGTCCTTTCATCGCTTGAGTCAGCATTAAGGGCAGGGAAGTCTCTACTCCCGGCATTCCAGATGGCGTATTGGGATAACCCTTTGCCTTTTCTTCCAACGTATGGGGAGCGTGATCGGTGGCAATAAAGTCAATCACACCATCTAACAATGCCTGCCAGAGGACTTCGTTATCATGGGGCAATCGCAGTGGTGGGTTCATCTGCGCTAAAGTGCCGATCGTCTTGTATGCCTCTGTGTTCAGCAGTAAATGTTGGGGAGTCACTTCTGCCGTCACCCAGTCAGGCTTATCTTGCCGCAATAGCTCTGCCTCTTCAGCGGTAGACAGATGCAGAATATGGAGCCGTCGCTGATATTTTTTGGAAAGTCGCAAAGCAAGTTGGGTCGCATTCAGAGCCGCCTGATTGTCTTGAATTTGGGAGTGAATAGCAGGATCAGTAATGCCAGCAAACTGTTCTCGTCGCTGCCGAATCCGCTCCTGATCTTCCGCATGAACCGCAATTAGCCGCCGACCTTTGGCAAAAATTCGCTCCAGTGCCGCTTCCTGATCCACCAACAAAGCCCCATGCATTGACCCCATGAAGATTTTGATACCAGGAGTCGGATTAGCTTCCAACAAGTCGGGCAAGTTCTCAGCCGTTGCCCCAATGAAAAAGCCATAATTCACCAGGCACTTTTCCGAAGCTCGACGCAGTTTATCGTTTAGAGCATCCTGCACCGTTGTTAGAGGGCTGGTATTGGGCATTTCCAGAAACGAAGTTACCCCTCCCTTGGCACAGGCACAGCTTGCCGTAAACAAATCTTCTTTATGCTCCAGTCCGGGTTCCCGAAAATGCACCTGCGGGTCAATTACGCCAGGCAACAAAGTCAGCCCTCTTGCGTCAATTTCTTTATCTGCTAGTGGATCAGCAGGAGGAAGTTTTGGTGCAACTTGAGCAATCAGGTGATCACGAACCTGCACATCGCCTACGATGAATTGACCATCTGGCATCAGAATTCGGGCGTTACGAATGTACAAGCAGGGAAGAGGATCAGCCATAATGGATAGAATTTATAGGAGCATCTTCTATCCT
>PVWD01000277.1 GCA_003003615.1 filamentous cyanobacterium CCP2
GCGCTCCACAGTCCAAAATCTAAAATCCAAAATGGAGAAACCATGAGTCGTCAACGTATTGAACCCGGCCCAGGACAGGAATCAGTGTGGGATTATCCACGCCCACCTCGGCTAGAGGATTCCACCAAGCACATTCAAATTGTGTTCAACGATGTCGTGATTGCAGATACGCACCGAGCAAAGCGCGTCCTGGAAACCAGCCATCCTCCGGTTTACTACATTCCTCCAGAAGATGTGCAGATGCAATACTTTACCCGCACCAGCCGATCGACTTTTTGCGAGTGGAAAGGGCAAGCGGCTTACTATACCCTGACAGTGGGCGATCGGACTGAACCTAACGTTGCCTGGTTTTACCCAAACCCCGTTCCTGCCTTTGCCGGACTGAAAGACTACATTGCGATATACCCAAGCCGCATGGATGCCTGCTATGTAAACGGTGAAAAGGTCATGGCACAGCCAGGCGATTTCTATGGTGGCTGGATCACTCAAGACATCGTGGGCCCCTTCAAAGGTGGGGCTGGAACCTGGGGTTGGTGAGTATCTACTTTAATTTCTGCTTAATAAAGTTCAATAGCTGCGCCATTTGCTTCTTCAGCGTGTCGATTTCTGTCTGCATTCGTTCCACTTTTTGCTTCAAAGCTTGAACTTCATCTGAACCACCAGCCATCCCTGCCATAGAAGCGGCTGTCGCTGAGGCGGGTTGGGGACGAGGCAGCCGAGCTTTTGCCATTGCCGACTTGATGGCTTCAATTAATTGCTTTTGCTCAAACGGCTTTTCAATGAATTCAAAAAACTCAAAGGGTTCTGAAATTTTCTCGGCAACTTCTTCCCGTCGCCCAGACATCAAAACGAGCGGAATAGATTGGAGATCAGGCTGGTTTTGAATGTGTTGAAAGACTTCCCAGCCGCTCATGCGAGGCAACAAGAAATCTAGCATGATCAGATTAGGGCGTTCTTGCCGAATGCAGTTCAGTCCTTCTACACCGTCTTTGGCTTCCAAGACTTGAAAGTTACCCTTCGGCAACATATCCCGAACCATATTGCGGATAACTCTGCTGTCATCAATAACTAAGATTTTGTGACTTGCCACGGTGAACTCCTCTGATGTGCCGTTAGAGATTAAGACCAGATCGGTGATGAACGATAGATTAGGTTAGATGCGGTTGATGACGAATAGCAAAAAGCAAGATGGAGGGCAAACAAAGTTGAATCTATATAAAGTTCGATCGCAAGACCACCTCTGACCTAGCACAAGATTCTCGTTAGCATAGACTAGTGTATCGCCCTAATGTATCGCCTGAGGCAAACCTGACTCCCTGCCGCAACCTGAAATGAATTTTATTCTGGTTTCATTTAACCTGGTTTTCCCACGAAATACAGCCCCATACAACCCTACTATTCCCTAAAGTGCCGCAAATCTTATCGTTCCAGTATGAAAATCTTTTAAAGATCGTTGGAAACTCGGTAGATTCTGTCTTAGTCAAACCTGTCTCTCTGCACTAAATTCAGTAATGTCTCAAATTCATCAAGCTGCAAACGATTTGTCTGCAAATTCTCAGGAGATGGTTGCAGTCCCAACAACACCCAACTCAACGACATCCAAACGGGAATCTCCATTGGCTCACCTGCCGGGCTGGTTGCGTCGTCCGATCGGCAAGGCTAGCGAGCTTTCTACCGTGCAGCGAATCATCAAACAACGGCAGATTCATACGATTTGCGAGGAAGGGCGATGTCCAAATCGAGGGGAATGCTATGCCCAGAAGACGGCAAGCTTTTTACTGATGGGGCCAGTTTGCACCCGTGCCTGTGCCTTTTGCCAGGTGGATAAGGGCCATGCCCCGATGCCGTTGGATGAAGATGAGCCAAGAAAAGTGGCTGAGGCGGTAAATTTACTGGGATTGCGCTATGTCGTGTTGACCTCGGTAGCACGGGATGATCTGCCGGATCAGGGGGCGGGTTGGTTTGCTAAAACGATCGCAACGATTCGCAAGGTCAACCCAGACACTGAAATTGAAGTCTTAACTCCCGATTTTTGGGGTGGACAAGGGGGAGAAACCAGCCAACGGCAGCGTATTGCCACTGTTGTTCAAGAAGTGCCTGCCTGCTACAACCACAACATTGAAACGGTGCGGCGGCTTCAGGCTCCGGTGCGACGTGGGGCAAAATACGATCGCTCTCTACGGGTCTTGCAGATTGTCAAGGAATTAAATCCAGCCATCCCAACTAAATCTGGCCTGATGTTAGGGCATGGTGAAACTGAAGCGGAAGTGATTGAAGCGATGCGGGATTTGCGATCGATTCACTGCGATCGGCTGACGTTGGGGCAGTATATGCGTCCTTCGTTGGCACACCGTCCGGTAGAAGAATATTGGACTCCTGAGGCATTCGATCGACTGGGAGACATTGCCCGTGAAATGGGATTTAGCCATGTGCGATCGGGCCCGTTAGTACGAAGTTCTTATCATGCCGGAGAAGAGTCTCTTTAGCGGATTCTTGATTAATACAGCCAACTCTGATAGTCCTCGTTTGTATCTTTCATATCCTGGTAAAGCCACACCATCCGATCGATAAACCAAAGCTTTCCCAGTGTGACTAATACAAACCCCAACAGAGTAAGGCAAAGATTCAGCCTAATGAGTCCCCAAACAACGAAAATGCCGCCCAGAGCAGAAATACCGTTGAGAACATTGGGTATCCGATGATGATGGGGGGGAACAGAAATTTGATCACGGTTTAGCCAAACGCGCTCCCCCAAAACACCTCTTGAAATCCAATGGTCAGTTGATAAAGGTTTGGGAAAGATACGCGGATTGAGCCACGTCCAGAAAAGGGCGATCGCAACCGGAATCAGCGACCACCAACCCAGCCAAACACGGCTCCAAACCGCCAGAATCAGGAGTGGAAAAACGGTAATGAAACGAGTCCAACCACTCCAGGGATTCGCATGACGTGCCCAGGCATCATCGCTCATGCTAAAAAAATCTGCTATTTTCCTTTCAAAAGTCATTGAAGTGGCTCCTAACTGTCTTTTTTGCTCCAGCTTATGGCATATGAAGTCCGGTGTGGGTAAAGACACATCGATTTGCTGTAATGCTTCGTAGTAATGATTTGCTGTAATGCTTCGCAGTAACAGTAGGTGACACAAATTTTGCGATGAAGATTTCTTTGTCTCTGCTTTATTAACTAAGCCAGAAAAAATTGAAGAATTTATGAAAATTGGCTTCAACCTGGGAGAGTTTTGATTTGGATGGGCATTCTAGATCCGTCGCTTTGGCTTGGCGGTTCAGGATTGGTTCAACGGGAGTCTGATTTTTGGGAGCCGATCGCGCCAAACGAGCAACCTAACAGCCCTGCCAGAAATAGTTTGCCAATCTGACAAGGATTGTTTTGTCTTAGTGCATCCACCACCCTGTTCACTCACTCCTCAAACCTCAATGCAGAAAACCTACAAACGCCTCCTCTTCACTGCTGCTTTGGCACTCGTTGGCCTGCCTGCCCTCACCCTTACGGCCCAGGCAACGCTGCAATCTAGCACAAAGGCGGTTTTGGATGAAGCTTGGCAAATTGTTAACCGTGAGTATGTAGACCCCCAGTTTAACCAAGTTGATTGGCACAGCGTCCGTCATACCTTGCTTTCCCAGGAATATGCTTCCCGTGAGGCGGCCTATGAGGCTTTGCGGCAAGAACTGAAACAGTTGGATGATCCTTATACTCGCTTTATGTCTCCTGAAGAATTTCAGTCTTTTCGAGACCGAACGAACGGAGAACTCGTTGGCATTGGGATACAACTGAAAGCTGACCCAGAAAGCCAAGCCCTAACCGTGGTACAGCCGATCGAAAATTCACCCGCGGCGGCGGCGGGCATTTTGGCAGGGGATGTGCTGTATGAAATTGATGGTCAAAGCACTGAAGACATGACGGTTGACGATGCAGTGCGGCTGATTCGGGGAGAGCCAGATTCTCCGGTGACACTGACAATCCGGCGACAGGGAGAACCATTACGGATCGTAACGCTGACCCGCTCTCGGATTCAATTACCGACGGTTAGCCATGCAGTTTATTTCAACGGGGAACACCGAATTGGGTACATTCGCCTGCGTGATTTCAATGCCCATGCGGCTGAGGATGTGGAAAACGCCATTCAAAGCCTAAACGAACAGCAGGTAGAGGCGTTTGTGTTGGATTTGCGGAACAACCCAGGCGGCAGACTCAACCAAAGTATTGCCATTGCCCGAATGTGGCTCAACCAGGGCAATATTGTGCGTACGGTCGATCGTCATGGCAATGATAATCAGGTTCGGGCGAATCGTACTGCTTTGACAAATTTACCGTTGGCGGTGTTGGTGAATGGGAATTCTGCGAGTGCCAGTGAGGTGCTTGCCGGAGCCTTAAAGGATAACCGACGGGCGGTTGTGGTGGGGACACAAACCTTTGGTAAGGCCTTGGTGCAGTCTGTGAATACGCTTTCCGATGGTTCAGGGTTAAATGTGACGATCGCCCACTATTACACTCCCTCTGGGCTAGATATCAACCATCGCGGCATCACACCCAATCAAATCGTGACGCTGACCCAAGACCAACAGCAAGCCCTCTTATCCACTCCAGGTCAGCTAGGCACAGCTCAAGACCTCCAATTTATTCAAGCAGTTGCCGAATTGGGTTTATCTGATGTCCAACCCGATCGTCAGTTTACGTTTCAAGATGGGCAGACTTCACAAAGTCGCAGGTCATCTGGCGACTCCAGATAATTTCAATCATTTCAGATGATTCGCGTTTCCGATTAGTCAGGTTGAGCAAATTTCAACGAAGGGGGGGCACTGCTCACCCCTATTTTTTGTCTATTTGGAGGGGCAATTGATAGCAGTACAAATAAAGATGATTAACCCAATGTGCCACTTGTTCCAATCTCTTGTGGGATGGGTATCTTGCCCGTCTAAACTCAGCAGGCAAGATGCCTGCGCTACGGAAAATCAGAAATTTCAGGCTTTAAGTTGCACATCGCGTTGATTAGGACAGTTTTAGATTCCACGCTCAGGTATTCCAAACTATCCATTTTGGGTTTCAGCAACCTAGGATTGCCCTAACCGAGCTATCCGTTGCCATATCTTTCAAATCTCCTGCTATCCTGTTGGTGCAAATCTTTGGATGGGTCGATCGTTTTCTCTATCAGCCATCCGAGGGTGCGTGTGGTGTGGGAGTGCGGAGGGTGAGGTGTGATGAAAACAGCAGTTATCCACGAGTGGCTTGTCACTTATGCAGGGTCTGAGCGGGTCGTTGAGCAGATTCTGAACCTTTACCCAGACGCAGATCTGTTTAGCTTGGTGGAGTTTCTCCCAGAAGCTCTTAAAGGATTTATTCAGCACAAACCCGTCAAAACCTCTTTTTTGCAGCATTTGCCCTTTGCCAATCCTCGGTTTCGGCAGTATCTTCCCCTGATGCCGTTGGCGATCGAGCAGTTCGACTTATCAAACTATGACCTGATTTTGTCGAGCAATCATGCCGTTGCCAAAGGGGTGCTGACCCGTTCAGATCAGCTACACATTTGTTACATTCATACGCCAGTTCGGTACGCCTGGGATTTGCAGCAAGCCTATCTGCAAGGGGCACGGCTCAACCGGGGTATACGCGGTTTTTTGACCCATGCGGTTTTGCATTACCTGCGACTGTGGGACTTGTCTACGGCAAATCGGGTTGATTACTTTATTGCAAATTCTCAATATGTGGCGCGGCGCGTCTGGAAAACTTACCGTCGTTCTGCTCACGTGATTTATCCACCTGTGGCAGTCGATCGCTTTCAGCCACACTTTCAGCGAGATGAGTTTTATTTTGTCCTGTCGCGGTTTGTGCCTTATAAACGAGTGGACTTGATTGTGTCTGCCTTCAATCGGTTGGGGTTGCCGCTGGTGGTGATTGGCGAGGGTTCGGAATGGAAGCGGGTAAAGGCGATCGCCAAGCCAAATATTCAATTTTTGGGGCATCAGCCCGATGAGGTGGTGGTGGACTATATGCAACGGTGTAAAGCCTTTGTCTATGCGGCGGCCGAAGATTTTGGGATTACCCTGGTGGAAGCGCAGGCGGCAGGGGCCCCGGTGGTTGCCTATGGGAAAGGGGGAGCGGCCGAATCAGTGATTCATGAAAAAACGGGCATCCTTTTCCCAGAGCAAACCGTAGAAAGCTTGGTAGAGGCTATCAAGCAATTTGAATCGGGGGCGTATCGCTTCAATCCGGACTATTTACGCCAAAATGCCGAGAAATTTGCCCCGGAACACTTCCGAAAAAAACTTTTTCAATATATTGAGCAGAAATGGACAGCTTTTTGCCAGGGGAATGGCATAGAGTATTAGCGTGAGGAGAAATGGATTGCAATGCAACTTAACCGAACGTTACAGCCGGCCCTTTCCGCTTTGAGCATCTCCACACGCTCGTCCCCCACGTTCGTCTTCATGGTGATGGCAGATCTGGTGGGCTTGAGTCTTTCCGGGGTGATCAGCGTCTACATCCGACAATTCTTTTTTGAGGAACAATTTAATCCACTGCTGTATTGGCAACTGGCCCCAGCTTTGGGGTTATTTGTTGTTGCCTATGCGGTTGTGGGGCTTTATCCAGGGGTTGCCATTAGCCCGATCGACGAACTGCGCTGGACAAGTCTATCCACAACGCTGATTTACTTTGTTCTAACCGCCACGCTCCTGTTTCGGCGGGAAGGCGAAGTTTACGATCGCGGCGTGTTTCTGCTGGCGTGGATACTGTCCATTGTGCTGGTGCTGATTTCAAGGGCATTAGTCCGATCGCTGTTTGCCCATCGTCGCTGGTGGGGCTATCCGGTGATTGTGCTGGGGGCAGGGAAAACGGGAAAAATGGTGATTCATACCCTGCATCAGCGTCCTAGCATTGGCTTAAAGCCGGTTTTGGTATTAGACGATGATCTACAAAAGCACGGCTGGTTAGAAGGCATTCCGGTGGTGGGTGGAGTTGCCCTGGCTCCAGAACTGGCCCGACGACGGCATATTCCCTACGCAATTGTCGCTATGCCAGGTGTCCCACGCGATCGGCTGTTGCGCTTACTTGAACGGTATGCCACTGCCTTTCCCCATTTGCTGATTATTCCTGACTTATTTGAGTTTTCTAGCCTGTGGGTGTCGGCAAAGGATATGGGTGGAGTCTTGGGGCTAGAAGTCCGTCAACGGCTGCTGTTACCCGGCCCTCGGTTAACGAAGTTTCTCATCGATTTGGCAGCAACCCTGATTGGCGGCTTGTTTTTGCTGCCGTTGATCATCGTGATTGCGATTTTGGTCAGGCTTGATTCCCCTGGCCCAATCTTTTACAGCCAGATCCGAATTGGGCAAGGTGGGCAACACTTCAAAGCCTGGAAGTTTCGCACCATGACACAGGATGCTGAGCAGTCTTTGCAAGATTATCTCGACAAACACCCAGAACTGCGGGATGCCTGGAAGCGCGATCGAAAGCTGCGCTATGACCCGCGTGTAACTCGTGTGGGTCGTTTTTTGCGGCGAACCAGCTTGGATGAACTGCCTCAGCTTTGGAATGTGCTGCGCGGTGAAATGAGTTTGGTGGGGCCACGGCCGATCGTAGATGAAGAAGTGGAACGCTATGGCAGTAAGTTTGAGCTATACAAAAAGGTAATTCCAGGGCTGACTGGCCTATGGCAAATTTCTGGGCGAAACAATATTACCTACGCTGAACGGGTGAATCTGGATGCGTATTATGTGAGGAATTGGTCAGTCTGGCTGGATGTGTATATTTTGCTGCGGACGATTTGGGTGGTGATTACGGCAGAGGGAGCGTATTAGCGTTGTAGGATTGGGATTTCCTAGGTAAGACTGGGCGGGCAAGATACCCACCCCACAAGAAGTATTAACCCTGCAATGAGTGAGTGGGTGGAATGCTCGTCCGACAAGCGTTTTGTGCGATTTATCTTTCGGTAGGCTATGCGATCGATTCCTTCCCTTTACCAATTTTTGCGGGGTAGCCTCGTCACCTTGCCCTATCTTTCCTACTTGGGATTGGTTGGGTTGGGGCTGATTACCCTGACCCTGGCTGGCCGATCGCTCATGGCAACCTTCCGTCGATCGGTGCCACATAAACGATCGGAGCTTGACCCCGTTACCCGTAATGGGCTGCTGTTGCTGACGGGGTTGCTGTTAATAAGCTGCATTTGGGCAGAAGATAAGGGAGAAGCCTTTCTGCAATTAACCAACTTTCTACCGTTCTTCCTGTTTTTTGCGGTGGTTCCGGCGATCTTGAGACCCGTTGAGCGGTTAGGGCAGGTTGCGCTGGAGCTGGTGATTACTGCCATTCCGATTAACCTAATCGCCTTGGGAGAATATATTCTGCGATCGGAGTTGATTCCCAGACCGATACGGCGAATTCCGTTTGTGGACTGGGTGCGCGATCGGCCTCACTTTGGGCGAGCCACGGTGATGTTCAATCACCCTAATGCATTAGCCAGCTATTTGGTGATGATTCTGGGCTTGGGGCTGGGGCTAATTCTTTATCGCGAAGTCTGCCAGCGGTTCGATCGATCCTCCATGCCTGCCTTCGGACAGTCTCCCCAGTTAACGAAACTGCTTTACCTGGGAACCTCCTCCAGCCTGATTGGGATTTTCTGCTCTGGCTCTCGGAATGGGCTGATCGTTGCGGTGCTGCAAATGATGGTATTCGGGCTGTGTTGGGGTAGGTTCGTGCAAATTAGC
>PVWD01000278.1 GCA_003003615.1 filamentous cyanobacterium CCP2
ACCCCGACTCATCGCCGGGGTTTAATGCTAAGCCGCTGAAGCTGTCCAGGGATTAGTCATCCAGGTTGATATCTTCTTCCAGGTCAACTTCAAACTCCTCATCTGCATCCATATCATCCGTTGTACTCAAACCGTTTAGCGCATTCAAGCGCCCCGTGCGAGTTGCCTTGTGAGCGGCACGGCGATCGCGCACTTCATCCAGATTTTGCAATCCGTAGAGCTTGCGAGCGTAGGTCAGCAGATCGCGGAGCGAGGTTTCGGCATAGTCTTGGCGAAATTGAGCATTGTGCTGTTCCCAATCAAACTCCTGTCCATTGAAACGAGCGGATGCTGCCAATTCCCGTCCAGACTCTTCCCGTAGCACTTCAATCACCATCAGTCGAACCTTCTCCTGATAGGGAATCACCCGTTGCAAAGCGGGAGTGTGCTTCGGTGCCTTGCGTGCAGGTGCTTTTGCAGATTTGCGTGTTGCAGTTGCAGTAACCATGAGAATTGCTCCTTTATTGATGAGTTGGATTTCTCATAGCGATCGCATCGACAGATGCCTTCCTCATTCAATTTGAGATTCACTTCCTTTACAGTTGTTGCTGTTCTCCACTTCAACGGGTCAGGGAGGTGGGTGGGGAAAAAAGAACTCTGCATCAGTTCAACTAATGCAGAGTAAGCAATGAGGCAGTGAACAAGGCTGAATGGGTACTATTCGTCCTCCTCCAGATCCTCATCTAACTCTTCATCCAGGTCATCATCCAATTCGTCGCTGGCTTCGTCGTCCAGTTCATCACTAAGGTCGTCATCAAGATCATCGTCAAGCTCGTCATCCAAATCATCCAGTTCGTCATCCTGCTCTGCTTGGAACGAGTTGCGACGTTCCAGTGATGCCCGATTAAATTCTACCAGGTCTGCAACAGCTTGCTCTGGGTCAGTACGAATAGTGTCATACAGCAAGCTCATAACGACCGCCACGACTTCAGGCGGATACTTTAGAGCATCTGGTTGCCCGAATAGTCGTGGGAACACCTTTGTATTCCATCGCTGCCAATCGAACTTTTTGTTACCACCCTTCTTTTTCACTTGAGCGGCAATGTCAAGTCCAAGTTTTTCGCGAGTGGCGTGCCCGATCTTGGTAGAGACGCGAGCATCTCGAAGTTGCAGCTTTACACCATATTCTTTGAACACCAAATTCCGCAGTTCTTTCAGCAGTGCCGCTGCATGACTTTCTGGTGGTCCTTCAACGGTCGGCGCTTTAGCTTTGGTGGCTGAGGCAGCACCGTTGGGCTTAGCTGCTTTAGAGGTGGCACCATTGCGAGTGCCATTAGGGGTGCGAGGTTTTGTGGTTGTTGCCATTTTACAGACTCCCAAATTTGAGAATTTCACCCCCTCGCCGCATTAGCGGCATTTCCCTCCAACACTCCATCACAGTGTTGGGCAAAAGTGTCCATTTGACTGAGGCAAGGAGTGTTTTTGTTTCGTTAGAACCAGGGGAACCTTTACGGTTTCAGATCATGCGACAGTTGCAGGATTGGATAAAACTGATTGAGCAGAATGCTCCAATTGTGGCGCTAGAGTATCAGACTTCCGATCGGATGATGGTGTTGAGCCAGTTTTATCAATGGGGTGAAGCGCAATCGCTGCCAGTCTATGTCTGGAACCCTGGTTTCTCAACACTTCAACAGTTGATGGCACCTCAAGGACAAATGATTCTGCAATCCACAACGCAAACGATCGAGCCAGACATTCTCCAATTCCTGTTAGAGCAGCCAAAACCTGGTATCTACCTTCTCGAAGGAGTTTTGAATAGCACGGTTGCAGAGATGAGTCAGCAACGTTGCTACCAACTCTTAAATGCTTATCATCAGGCGCTATGGAACTCAGCGCCTCATTACTGGGTTTTGCTAGAAACCTACGTTCAATTGCCTCTAGAACTGCAACCATTTATTCCAGTACTGTCTCATGCACTGCCCGATCGTCAGCAGGTACACGCGATCTCGACTCAGTTTTGTAACCAGCATCCCTGGCTGGGTAAGGATGGGTCTGAGGCGCAACAACGATTGATTACAGCTTGTCAGGGGTTGCCAGTGGGTGAGATTGAAATGGTGCTGGGCAGACTGTTGACGTTTGCGAATACTCCTGAGCAACTGGTTCAATTGATTTTGGATCACAAGATCAACAAGCTGCGGGGGCGAGGATTGGAGTACATTGCAGAACCAGATGTACCCACTGCTGCCGGATTAGATTTGCTAGAGCGACGGTTGGAGGCGATCGCCACTCTGCTGCGACCTGAAGCTCAACAATACGGACTGAGTTTACCCACAGGTATGGTGCTATGGGGACCACCTGGTACGGGCAAAAGTCTATCTGCCAAACTAGCAGCTAAAAAGATGGGATTACCCTTGCTAGCTGCAAATTGGGGAGTTCTTTTGAGCAGTTTTAATCCCGATCGCGCTTTGAAGGAGTTTATTGCTGTAGTCACGTCCCTGGCTCCTTGTGTGCTTTACTGGGACGATTTTGACAAGGGCTTTGCAGGCTGGGACTCGAATGCTGACGGTGGGATAGCCCGTCGTCTTTCAGCAACTCTACTGACCTGGATGCAGGAACACCAGGAACCGATCTACACGATCGCGACCGTCAACCGTTTAGGGCTACTACCACCTGAATTAGTACGGCGATTCGAGGACATCTTTTTCGTGGATTTACCCCATGAGGGAGCCAGGTTTGAGGTGTTCAATTTGCATCTGGCAAAGTACTTTTCAGCATTTCAAGGGGATGGTCAATCTCCCTGGACTGATGACCAGTGGCGCAGTCTATTGACGGAGTACCGAATTTGTACCCCTGCTGAGATTGGAAATGCAGTGCGGCGTTGTGCAGAGGAGGCATTTTATAGGGACAAACCAGGGCAAATTGAACTGGAGGATTTGTTGGCGCAACGGCAGCAGTTTACCCCAGCTATGGAGCGGGAAGCGGAACAGATGCAGGCGATTCGGAATTTGGCAACCTATGCAAGACCTGCGAGTGGAGGCGATCGATCGAGGTTTGCTCATACTTATCGAGAGTTGTTTGAATAGAAAAGTTAATAACTTCTTTCCACTAGAGTAATTAAATTTGGTTGATCAATTCTAAAATTCTTAGGATTGTTTATCCCTTCTTAAAGGAAGCTGAACAGTAAAAATACTGCCTTTCCCTAATTCACTTTTTACTTGAATGTTCCCTTGATGAGCTTGAGCGATCGCCTGGGCAATGGCTAACCCCAATCCTGCTCCTCCGGTATGGCGGGAGCGATCGCTATTCACTCGATAAAACCGATCAAAAATACGTGCTTGCTCTTTCGGTGGAATTCCGATTCCAGTATCTTGAACCTGAATCAGCGCATGGTGATCGTCCCGCTTGAGATGAACGATGACTTGACCGCTAGCAGGAGTGTATTGAATGGCATTGGTGATGAGATTAGCGACCAGGCGATAGAGTTGCTCCTCGCTACCGAATACTGTGATGGGTGTGTTTGTCTGAATGTCTGCGGTGAGTGAGATGTTTGAAGCAATTGCGAGTGCCGAAAATTCTTCGACTAAATCACTGACTAAATCATTGAGATTACAGGACTCTTGTTTAGCAGGAAGTCCCTGCAAGTCCACGCGGGAGAGAACCAGTAAATCATGGACAAGTCGGGATAGGCGACCGTTTTGGCGCTCCACAGTACGAAGGGTATCCCAGGCATCGGCATCTGTTGCATCTGGTGTAAGGGTAGATTCTAAGTTGGCTCGAATTGTTGCTAATGGGGTTCGGAGTTCATGAGCAGCATCAGCAGTGAATTGCTGCATCTGACGGTAAGACCTGTATACGGGCAGCATTGCTTGTCCAGCAAGCCACCAACTGGCAATCGCAACGAGCAGCATCGCCGTGGGCAAACCAATCAGCAGAATCAGTCTGACCCAAACCATGTGTCCATCAATGTCAGAGAGCGATCGCCCGACCTGCATATATCCCCAGGCATCCTGGTTAGCCGTTTTTAGTAGCAGAGATAACTGCTTATAACGAGTTCCGTCAGGAGCTTCTAATGTCTGCCAGGGTTCTGTTTCGATGCGCACAGGTAAGTCCGTTGTTACCTCACCTGCACTGGCTAACAACTGCCCTGATAGAGTAACAAAGCGAATGTAATAACCATGTTCTTGAAAGACCCCTAAATAGTGAGCCGCTGTAGATTGGTAAGCACAAGTTGTTCCAGCAATACAAAGCGATGGAATAAACTCTTGCACGATCGGTTCTAGCTTGCCCGGTTGTTGCAGTGAGGCTTCTAGCCCATCATGCAGTGTGCCTGCTACCGACTCAATTCGATGATTTAACTCAGAGACATGGCTATATGCCATCGCTTCATAGAAACCAACGGCACAAAGGGTGAGAATAAATCCCATCGTTCCGGCATACATCCCTGCTAAGCGCAAACGAGTTGTATGAAAAACTCGATTATGTTTCATGGGTATTGAGTTTGTAGCCCATGCCGTAGACGGTTTCAATCAACTGATCGTAGCCATACTCGGTTAGCTTTCGCCGCAACAGGCGCATTTGAGCCGCAACCACATTACTATTAAAATCTGCTTCTGCCCGCCAGATACGACCAATGATCTGGTCACGCGACAGAATTTGGTTGGGATGTTGCATAAAGTATTCCAATAGCTGAAATTCTTTGGCAGTGAGCGGAATATTTTGCAGTTCTCCTGTGTGGGTAGAAATCGAAACGGCTGATGTGGCGTAATCTAGAAGCAAATTGCCAACCTGAAGTTGGGGTGGTTGAATCTGAAGCGATCGCCGTTGAAGTGCCCGCAGTCGCGCTAGCAACTCTGCCATACCAAAGGGTTTGATCAAATAATCATCGGCTCCGGCATCCAGCCCCATGACGCGATCTTCCATGCGATCGCGTGCTGTTAACATCAAGACTGGAAGCGGGTTCTGCTTTGCTCGAAGTCGTTGGCACAGCTCAATTCCAGATAACCCTGGAAGCAGCCAATCAAAGATGGCAACGGTGTATTGATTCCAACCGTTTTCTAGAAATTGCCATGCTTCTGCTCCATCTTTGACCCAATCCACAACGTATTTTTCGCGTTTGAGCGATCGCTCTAAGGCTGCACCTAGATCATATTCATCTTCAACAAGCAGAATCCTCATTTACAAGAGCTTCTTTGAAGATTTAAATACCTTAGAATAAGTATAGCAATAAAGCACATATACTGCTCAATTGAATTCAATTATTGCTGTCCTATACCTAGAAATTTAAATCTCAAAAATGCTCAAAAATCTTTAAATATATTTATTAATAAGTGCTCTACCCAAAGTTTATAAAAATCGAGTAGAGCATCAAACTATTAAGTTGGCTACTTGGCTATAAACTGTTAGTTATTAAGAACCTGTTCACGATGATGCCTACGATGTTCTTCTTGAGAAGAATGTTTTCCAGGATCAGCGTTAGCAGGCAAAATTGCAACAGCAAGAGTAGCAGCAATAAGACATGCAGAAATTACTGTTTTCATGAATGTACTCCTTTCGATTTACCCTTTTAAGTATGGCGAAAGAAAGTGAAACGAAGATGAAATTTGTGATTGAATTTACACTTTTTGTCGAAATCAATAACTAGCAAGATGCTAAATATAGTATTAAACTCACCATCAAAAAAACTGTTTCTTTCCAAGAAAGTAGGAGTTGCCATTAATTATAAAAAAGTTACCCAAAGAGGCGGAAAGCATTCTCCGCTTTAAAGTCAGAAATGCCTCCCGCTTCATTTAATAATTGAAGAATCTGTCAGTCAGAATTTTTAACAGTAACTTATCTACTTAGTAAAGCTAAAGCGCCCATTAACTTTTTCGCCACTAATATCGGTTAAGATAGCAACCTGATACTCGCCCGATGCTGTTTCAGGTAGCAGTGCTGTGTAGTGCTTGCCCTCAGCATCATATTCAAAATCGATCTCTTTCTGAGAACCATCTGGCAACTGAACTTGACCTGTGACGGTTGCCCCTTCAATTGCTTCATGGGTATCTCCAGATTGTAGGAAAAGATCTAAGTGAGTTCCACTAGCTTCTGATGCGGTGACTAGCTCCAAGTGATATGGTCCAGCTTCAACTACCTGTCCTCCTTGAGCTGGTGCAGAATGATCGGTTACTTCAGGAGATGTAGCGAGATCAGTAACAGGGGAATCAGCGACAGACGGACTTGCCGCAGGGCTTTCTGAAGTAGCTTGCTCTCCACTGCTAGCACAGGCTCCCAGCAGCAGCCCTAAACTAACAGTGACAGTGGCAAAGGATTGACTGAATTTCATGGGTTTAACCTTTCTTTAGGAAATGGAATTGAACTTATACAATCGGAACTTCGTCAGGAATAGAATCCTGAAAGACATCGGTTGAAACAGATGTTGCCGCTTCTTTTGGAATTAGATATCGTCCAAACCACGAGTAGAGGGCAGGTAACACCAGCAACGTCAACGCTGTAGAAGTAAATAAACCACCTAGAACGACGATCGCCAATGGTTGCAGAATTTCCTTCCCGGCTCCCGTGCCGATGACCAAAGGAACCATTCCCAAAGCTGAAGTGAGTGCTGTCATCAGAATGGCTACTAGTCGCTCCATTGAACCTTCGACAATTACCTCTTGAAGTGGTATTCCCTGTGCCAATTTATTGTTGTAATTGTCAACCAGCAACAAGCCGTTGCGAGTGGCAACCCCAAACAGGGTAATGAAGCCGACGAGTGAGGCAACGGAAACGATCCCTCCTCCTAATGCAATTGAAAAGATGCCGCCGACTAGGGCAAGGGGGAGGTTAATCATAATCATCAGCATTCCGGCAACGGATTTCACGGCAAAGTACATCAGGATCGAAATCACGACGATCGCCAATCCACCAAACACCAGCAAATTCTGGCTTGCCCGCTGTTCTGACTCAAACTGCCCACCGTACTGAATGAAGTATCCAGAGGGAAGCGGTATGGTTTCTTTTACCTTGGACTGGATTTCATTCACAACAGACCCTAAATCTCGTCCAGCCACGTTTGCAGATACCACAATGAGACGAGAGACATTTTCACGGTTAATCGTATTCGGTCCTGTTCCGTAATCAATCTGAGCCACTTGAGCCAGGGGAATTTTTTGACCTGTAGGTGTGTCAATCAGCAGGTTGCGAATGGTATCTAGATTGTTTCGAGATTCGTCTTCCAACCAGACCAGCAGGTCAAATAGCTGTTGTTGCTCCAATACTTGCGAGACAACGCGACCATTGAGTGCTGTTTCAACTATCTCAGAAATTTGACCCACCGTTAGACCATATCGAGCGGCGGCTGAGCGATCGAACTGAATCTGCACCTGCCGAATTGGGACTTGGGGTTCCAGTTGCAGATCGACCAAGCCCTCTACATCTCGAATTGCCGCTTCGACTTCGCTACCAATGGAGCGGAGTTCGTCCAGATCAGGACCAAAGATCTTGATAGCGATCGCACTCCTCACGCCCGACAACACCTCATCCATTCGGTGGGTGATAAAACCACCTACGCTCGGTGCAATTCCTGGAATGCGGGCAAATTCTTCACGGATTTTTTCCAGCGATGCTTCCCGGTCTTTCAACCCTTCCTGACTCAGTTCCACATCTAAATGCCCCAGGTTCACCCCACCTGCATCGGCATCTCCGGGGGCACGTCCGGCTCGTAACTGCACGGTGGCAAAGCGCGGATCATCCTTGAGCGCATTTTGCACCGCTATCCCAGATTGATTGGTTGCTTCCAAAGAAACACCGGGATAGAGCAACATCGCATTTACCAGGGAAGGCTCTTGAAATTCCGGCAAGAACACTCGTCCCAGACTGGAGAACACAATCAGGGATGCAATTAATGAAGCCCCTGCAATCATCAGCACAACCTTGGCGCGACGCATCGCAAACGTGAGGGCAGGGCGATAGAGCCGCTGAGCAAAGGCACTTACCCAGGTTTCATCACTAGGGAGAGGACGGTTTGCTAGCAGGATGGCACACAAAGCAGGTGAAAGGGTCATCGCCACAAAGGTTGAGGCAAAAATTGACACCAAATAAGCAACCCCCATTGGGGCAAAAATCCGTCCTTCCACACCTGTGAGGCTGAAAATCGGAGCAAAGACCACCGCAATGATCACCGTCGAGAAAATGACGCTCACCCGTACTTCGACGGAGGTATCGTAGACCACCTTAAACGGGTGTTCTGGCGTACCTGCTAACTGATTCTTTCGCAATCCCCGATAGGCATTTTCCATATCCACAATGGAGTCATCCACCACTGACCCGATCGCCACCGCTAAGCCACCCAACGTCATCGTATTGATGCCCTGACCAAAGGCATTCAGAATCAACATCCCCACTAGAATGGAGAGGGGAATGGCGCTGAGGGTGATCACGGCGGTTCGCCAGTTCATTAAAAACAGCAGTAAAATAATTGAGACAATGATGATGCCGTCACGCAATGAACCGAGAACATTTTCAATCGACGCTTCAATGAAGTTTTCCTGACGAAACGTTTCGGTTACGGTGACATCTTCGGGCAGTCCGGCTTTCACCTCTTCCATTGCTCGTGCGATCGCCCGTGTCACCGTCGGCGTATCATTCATCGGCTGCTTGTTCACCACCACAATAATGGCGGGTTGACCATTAAAGCTACCATCTCCCCGTTTCAATGCAGCTCCCACATTTACCTGTGCCACATCGCGCAGCAATACAG
>PVWD01000049.1 GCA_003003615.1 filamentous cyanobacterium CCP2
GCTCACCGCCAAAGTAGGATACGATCGCTTGCCATAATCTTGACCGACCTGAAGCGGAAAAATTGGCTCAGATTCTAGCGAATGCCAAGCCCCACCCGCTGCCTGCACGATCACCCACACTGCCGCAATATCCCAAATTTTTGGAGTGGCTTCGACTCCCCCCAACACCGCCCCCGATGCGATCGTCAACAAGTTGTAGCTGGCAACTCCCAACATTCGCACTTTGCAAGGAAAAGGGTTGGTATGCCGTAAAACATCAATACTGCGGGCACAAAGATTAAAAAACTGGTTGCTCGACGGTTCATCCGATCGGGTATGAATGGGCTGATGATTTAAAAAGGCTCCGGTGGGGCCGGTTAAGCCAGAATCACCATACCAAAAACCATGAAACGAATAATTCAACGGTGGCAAATAAACGTGCCCAAAAACAGGTGTGCCTTTGTAGAGCAAACCCAGCGAGATGCCCCACAGGGGAATGCCACGAGTAAAATTTGTCGTACCGTCGATCGGGTCAATAATCCAGCACCAGTCAGCATCCGGAAAAATATGCTCGACCTCTTCACTGAGAACACCATGTTTGGGGAAAACCTGCCCGATCGCCTGCCGAATCTCTCGATCGGCCCACTGGTCTGATTGTGTAACCAACGTTCCGTCTGCTTTTTCCACCCCTTGAGCATGACCAAAGTCAGTTAGCAACTGCGCCCCAACTCGGTGGGTTGTTTCTTCGGCAAAATGCAGAATATTTGTCCAAAAGTCCATATCAATGGCATGATCTACGCCATTAAGATTACCGCATAAAATTAACGCCTCCCTTTCGCCATTCTTTGACCGTAGGGCTGCAAATCATCCAACCCAAATGTAGCTCCCTATGCCAGAATGTATGGGGGTTAATCGTCGGCAGTGGTAGAGCTAGCACCTTTTCCTATGACTAAGTTTGTATTTGTAACGGGTGGTGTTGTTTCCAGCATTGGCAAGGGGATCGTTGCTGCAAGCTTGGGGCGACTGCTCAAGTCTCGTGACTATTCGGTTTCCATCTTGAAGCTTGATCCATATATTAATGTTGATCCGGGTACGATGAGTCCGTTTCAGCATGGGGAAGTTTTTGTCACGCAGGATGGAGCAGAAACAGATTTAGATTTGGGGCATTACGAGCGGTTTACTGACACCTCCATGTCTCGGCTTAACAGCGTTACCACAGGCTCCATCTACCAGGCAGTGCTGAACAAAGAGCGGCGAGGCGACTACATGGGCGGCACTGTGCAAGTCATCCCGCACATCACCAATGAAATTAAAGAGCGCATTCATCGGGTGGCTAAAGACACGCATCCTGATGTGGTGATTACTGAAATTGGGGGCACGGTTGGCGACATTGAATCGTTGCCCTTTTTGGAGGCGATCCGGCAGTTTCGTAAGGATGTGGGCCGAAAGAACGTCCTTTATATGCATGTGACGCTGGTTCCCTGGATTCCGGCGGCCGGCGAAATGAAAACTAAGCCGACCCAGCATTCTGTGAAAGAACTCCGATCGATCGGGATTCAGCCTGATATTTTGGTTTGCCGCAGCGATCGCCCCCTGCCTCCGGGACTGAAGGAAAAAGTTTCAGAGTTTTGTGATGTTCCGGCTGAATGTGTCATCACCTCCCAGGATGCCAGCAGTATTTATGAAGTACCGCTGACCCTGGAACGGGAAGGGCTAGCTCACCAGGCGATCGAGCTTTTGCAGATGGAACAACGCCAACCCGACCTCAGCCAGTGGAATTTATTGGTCGATCGGCTGCATCAGCCCAAACAGCCCATTGAAATTGCGATCGTCGGTAAATATGTCCGCCTGACGGATGCCTATCTTTCAGTGGTGGAAGCCTTGCGCCATGCCGCCCTGGAAAACGGCGGTGAACTTAACCTACGCTGGATTAATTCTGAAGATGTCACAGAACAAACCGTCGATCGCTACCTAGCTGGCATTAATGGTGTCGTGATTCCTGGTGGATTTGGCACACGCGGCATTGATGGCAAAATCATTGCAATTCGGTACGCCCGCGAACATCAAATTCCCTTCCTGGGGCTATGTCTGGGAATGCAGTGTTCCGTGATTGAGTGGGCGCGGAATGTGGCCAAGCTGGAAAACGCCAACAGTGCAGAGTTTGACCCTGATAGCCCGAATCCTGTGATTAACCTGCTGCCTGAACAGCAAGACGTGGTGGACTTGGGCGGCACTATGCGTTTAGGGCTGTATGCCTGTCGGGTGACTCCTAACACGCTGGCAGACAAGCTTTACCAAGAAGAAGTGGTCTACGAGCGGCATCGCCATCGCTATGAATTTAACAATGCCTATCGCACCCTGTTCCTGGAATCGGGTTACCAAATTAGCGGCACGTCTCCAGATGGTCGTTTGGTGGAAATGATCGAGCTTCCCAGCCATCCTTTCTTCATTGCCAGCCAGTTTCATCCAGAGTTTCAGTCTCGCCCAAACCAGTCCCACCCGCTGTTTCGAGGGTTTGTTCAGGCGGCAATTCGGATGACGCAACCGATCGCCCAACCATCCGAAGCCCATGAAACTTCTGAACCTTCGCTGATTGAAAATTAGGGGACAAGCCAAAGGGGTGGACATCGCAATCCATCCCCCTTATAGCATTCCCCATCACCAAGGCTGGGCTGAGTTTCTACTACCCGATCGCCGGTTTCGTTCCTCTAACCAGGACTGAACGGCTTGGGCCGAGTCAAAGTATAGCGAATCATCTTGCACGGGGTCATACACCTGCCAAACCAGATTGCCTGCACGATCGTTTTTTTCAGAGACGATCGGCTCATTGTTGAAGGCAAAAATTCCCCCGACTTGACCCAGCACCCGGTTTAGAAATGCCGCAACACCCCCACGGCGAGTTTGTGAAACAGGAGTAGGGTCGCAAATCAGTTCTAATTCTTTGTAGTTTTGCCACTGTTGATACGTTTGGTGCGTTTGATGCGTTTGATGCGTTCTCATTGGGAGCCTCCCAAATCTTTCAAGTGAAGCTGTGTGAATGAACAAAACAATGGGAAAGACGTAGCGATTGAATGGCGTAACCTCAGTGGACAGTTCATGACTTCTGAATCGATTCAGATGACTTCATGTTAACATTCGTATCTTGATCGATCAAGATAGTCTTCTACCGCTTTAAGGTCAAAATAAAGTCTCTGACCTATTGCCTTAGAGAGAGTTTTGCCCTTGCCTAAAGCTCTCTAAAAAGAGAATTTATAAAGAGAGCATGATCAGCCGATTGATCGTGAACGATGACCAGGAGTATGGAACAGGACAATCCCTTGGAATCCGTTACGCTGAAAGACATTGCGAAGGCCGTTGGTGTTTCTCGAACCACTGTGTCCAATGCATTTAACCGCCCAGACCAACTCTCACCTGATTTGCGGCAAAAAATCCTGACGGTGGCAACGCAAATGGGCTATCTAGGCCCCAACCCAATGGGACGAATGCTGCGAACCGGACATACAGGGGCGATCGGCTTAGTTTTTCATGATTCCCTGTCCTATGCTTTTGCTGATCCAACGGCGATCGCATTTCTGCAAGGGGTTGCCCGCACCTGTGAAGCGGCCCAAGCCAGTTTGCTTATTGTTCCTGTGGTAGAAGATGTTGCAGTACAGCAAACGATTCAGCAAGCAGCGGTAGATGGCTTCATTGTTTACTGTTTGCCCAATCAGAGTGATGCGATGACGCAGGTTTTGCGGCGGCAACTGCCCATTGTGGTGGTGGATCAGCCAAATGTTCAAGGGTTTCCGTCTGTTTATATTGACGATCGCCAAGCAGCATACGAAGCGGCAGCCCACCTGTTAAAGCTAAATCATCAACGGCTTGCCATCATTTCCTTAGAATTCCTTGATGACTACTGCACAGGTTTAGTCGATTTGCAGCGCATTCAAAACGCCGACTTTCCCATTACCCAACGACGCTGGCAGGGCTATGTGGATGCTATTCAGGAGGCAGGCTTAGAGGCAGATGCGGTTTTAGTGGAAGAGTGTGCTGGAAATAGTGAAGAGAGTGCCTTTCAAGCGGCCCTCAAGCTCCTCAAAAGCACACCTCGCCCTACCGGGATTTTGGCAATGAGCGATCGCCTTGCGATTGGGGCACTCCGCGCCGCAGAGCAGCTAGGGTTAAAGGTTCCGGCGGATTTGTCGGTTGTCGGGTTTGATGATATTCCCCTGGCTTCCCGGATACGACCCCGCTTAACGACGGTGCGTCAGCCCTTAACGGAAAAAGGCTCGATCGCGGCAGAACTGCTTCTGAAAAATGCCCCAGCGAGCAAGTCTAGAATTCTAAAAACCCAGCTAGTTGTCCGAGAATCTTCAGGACTTGCCCCAACTTCTGCTGAATGAGACTTGAACCACCATAAAATCCCAATTTTTCCATTGATACAACGATGTAACCCTAACAAAATTTAGGCTAAAATATTAGGGTGAAGTGAGGGTTCCTATGGCGCACAACGAGTTGAAGTCAAGAATCGCAGAACTGCGAGATCGGGTAGGACTGACTCAGCGAGAATTGGCGGCAATTGTTGGGGTAACGGAAACTACGATCGCCAATTGGGAGCGAGGACGGAGGGCGATCGAATTTATTGATAAGCTGATTCGGCTTTGTGATGCCCTGCAATGCGACATTAGAGAACTCATTGAGCAACCCAGCATCGATCTGCGGGAAGTCAATCTTGCCAATACCGATTTCCAGGGCAAAGACCTCAGCAAAGCTCAACTACAACGAGCAAATTTGAGCGGTGCGCTCTTGCAAGGAGCAAAACTCATTAATGCTCAACTCATGGGTACAAACCTTCAACAAGCTGATCTCGAAAATGCCAATTTGCAAAACGCCAATTTGGAAGGAGCAAACTTGACAGGTGCCAATTTGAAAAGGGCAAACCTGGAAGGAGCTTGCTTAAAAAAAGCAGATCTAAGCCATGCAGACCTACGGGAATCAAATGCTCAAGAGGCTAATTTTGAAGGGGCAAAGGTTCGCAAGGCAATGCTTTCGGGGGCCAATCTTAAAGGAACGCATGGGCTATCCTATAGTGAAGCTGACAGCATTATTTCACCACTAATTATTGGCGGTATTCCTGATCAAGACTTTGCCAGACTCTCCAAAATGTACAGTAGATTGGCAGACTATCTTAAACGATCGCTTGGCGTTGAAGTTGAGTCTTATGAAAGCCTGACGAACAACAGTTATGCAAAAACGGATCAGAACTATGAAAGTACGGTGACGGCATTTCGTTTAGGCAATATTGATTTGGTTTGGTTGGGTGGATTTACGCTCATTCAAGCTTTAGATCAAGCACCTGATGCAAAAGTTATCGCTCAACGAGATATTGATCGATCGTTCCGAACAGTTTTTATTGCCAATGGTAAAAATCTTGCTACTTTCTTAGAGCGAGAACACGTATTACCGTGGAGAGATGAAGACCCTGAAGTGTTAAGACGCTTGTGTCAAAAACCGAAGAAGCTAAAGTTTACTTTTAGTGCAAAATCATCTACATCAGGCGATTTGATTCCACTTCACTATCTGGTTAAAGCTGGTTTACGAGAAAGCGATTTTCAAGAGGTACGTTTCTCTGGCTCCCATGATGCCACAATTCGCTTGGTTGCCTCTGGTGTATACGATGTGGGTGCGCTCAGCCAACAGGTTTGGTTAAGCCGGATAAATAGCCAGGAACTTGCTCAGGAGAGATTAGTGAAGATTTGGCAGTCTCCTTCTTATCAAAATTATGCTTGGCTCGTTCATGCAAATGTAATGCATCGGCATGGCTTAGAAATGGTCGATAGGCTTCAACAAGTCCTTCTTCAACTTCAACAAGATGAGCAAGAAGGTAAAGCAATTCTCGAACTTTTCGGAGCAACAGAATTTATTAAAACTGATAACTTAAACTACGGTGCGCTGAAGGCGATCGTGCAAGAGCGAAGCAAAGACGAAGCCTTTTTTTGGAATAAAGATGTCTAGTTTTAACTCTTTAAGTTAGTTAATGAATTTAGATCGTAGGAGCAAGGAGCCGATGCAGGGAAGCTGCCATAGGCGAAAGATAATAAAAGCTTTGCTCTTGTTTGTTTGGCTTGATCGCAAGATAAGATTTAAAGCCAAATTTCTCTGCTGCTGTCGAGTTTTGCAGGCACAAAAGTGGTTCTGTCAAATGGTGCATCGTTTTAACAATATTTTCACTAAAGGCAAAATCCTGCCATCGCCAAGGCAGTTGACCATATTGCGTCATTCCACCTTTAGACAGCCGCTTCAATTTTTTCTGCAATGTTTTATTGTGATACTTTTCCACTTCAAAAACAATTTCTCGTCCTACCTGCGAACCCAGGTTTGCATCTGTTAGAAAAGAGGCTGATGCAAAGGGCGATCGAAAATAAACATACTTTCCTAATTGATTGTCTAATTTTGGATAGGTGTGCAGAGGCAACCGGGTCAACTGAGCCAGCGACCAAACCTCTTGATTGCTTTTTTCAGAGCGAAGGTTTCGCCGCAATTCCCGATCGATCGCATCGGTAATTCCAATTCCGCGATGATCTAAAACTTGATTAATTGCAAATTCAAAATCTCTAGCAGTTGCTTTCTTAGACACAGGCATCATGTGTAAATGGGCATTTTCATTGCCACTACACCCACACATTCCATGCTCAAAACACACCACATCTCGATTGTATTGAGTTATCAGCAAATTAGATAATATTTTCACTAACCATTCAATCTCTTCATGCTGTTCCGCAGACATGATGGCAATGGAAGCATACGGTTTCTTGGTGACAATAATCAAATAACCTAAAACAAATGCTCCAATCCCAACAATAACGAAAAAATTGTGAGTTGCACAAACCAAACGATTGTCAGAAGTTGTAAATTGAGGAGGAAGCATTTTGCGCTGGATGGCAGATGCTTCAAACTGCTGCCAAGATAGCCGATTTGATTGAGACAGCGTTATGGCTTCTATTTTACTTTGGTTCATGTTTGGCTCATTATTCAGAATTAAATTGCAGTTCAAACACAATTAGAAACTGACTGAGATCTGACGAAATAACCGATCGCTAATGCACTGTCCTGCCATCTTTGCATCCTCTAAAACATAGGGCATTGTGTGTCGAACAGGATGAAATTCCGGCTCTCCACGAACGTTCTCAATTTCTCCACCAGAGGTGAGCGGCCCTACCACAAAAAAATTAGGGGATGCTTCCCGATCGCGGTTTACAGAAAGACCGACTCCTGATTCATTCACCACGGCCAGTTGATGGTTAATAATGCTGGTAATTAGTGAACTATGGCAAGTTTGCAATGGTGTAGCTCCCATACAATTAATTAAGACATCTAATTCAAGCCGATAAACCTCTGCCCCTTTAGCAATAGCAACCTCAAACTGCGCCGAATTTTCTAACTCCCGATCGACGCTAACAATTTGCCCTTGAATCATGCTTAAAACACCATCTGTTTTTAGATGATTGAACGCTTCAATCGACTCAACATCTGTAAAAGAAGCGATACTCCGCAACATCATTTCCCCCTCGCGATCGAACTTCCTTTTTTGTTCAGGAGGAAGGCACCGACGGGCAATTTTTCGATATCCAATCGCACAAATACTCCGCCAAACCTCTAACCGGGTGTATCCGGCTGCTTCCCCAGCGGCAATCTCTTGCTTCACCGCATCAACAATGGCATCAGCAGTTTGCAAATGCGGCAGCACAGCAGGGAGAATGGAGGGCAAATAAGGGAGTGGGCGATCGGAAAGCTTGGCAGGGTAACGAGTCTGTCCACTGGTAGAAACAGCGTAAATTCTTACTTTTTGCCGCAGTTGTGGATGATGTTCAACATAGTAAAGGACATCTAAAGCGGATGCTTTCGACCCTAACAAACCGACGTTGACCCGCTGGGATGGATGAGCCAAAATAGTACGGGCGATCGTTTCCATGCCAGGATCATACACACTGGTAAAAAAGCCATCTTGCCTTACCAAAGGTTGATATGTTTTGTTGACAAATCCAACCCCAAGGCTGACAAAATTAGCAAAGCAAGATTCTACCGACAGGGTTTCAGCAGTACAAAATTCAAAAGTGCCATCCTGCTGCTCAACCCAATGCATTCTTTCGGCAATGTTGCCCTCCAGCGAGAGGATAAAGCCGTTTTCTTGTCGCCGAATGGATTCCACCGTAGCGCGGAGAAACTCAAGCTGAATCTTTACCCCATAACGCTCGTTAGTCTGCTTCAAAGCCATACAGGTGTTCCATAAATATTGTTTGAGAAACATCCCGTAAACTACGCGAGGTAAACAAATTTCGGCGTAGTCTCCGCACTCTAAAGCTGCCCTATGTTTTTGGAGCCATGTCTGCCCTGCGTTTCCAGCATGGATGCTGATGTAGTCTATGATCCAATCCAAGTGGTCATCCAACCAATCTCGGAATTCCCGTTTCGGTTCAATTAGGGCGATCGGCGTATTGAGCAAAAAACAGGCATCACTTCGCCCGTAGGCAACTCCGCCAGCAAAATGATGATCTGCATTCACAAGGATAATTTTGAGGTCAGCTGCTACCGCACAGCCTGACAAACGATCGCGTCGAACATGGCTTGCCAGAGCAGCAGCAATCCGCCCTAACACAAAAGTATTTGCCATGCCTGCGCCCACGAGAACGACGGTGGTTGGATGGGTCATAGGTGGAAATGGAGTAGGTGGAAATTCAACAAAACCTTAATTAACTCGCACATCTGTTAGGGAGGAGCTATTTTGCTGAAGCAGGTTTTATTCTGCTGACGACCAAATATACTCACTTAAGAGCAATACAACCCGCAATAACGCCATAAGTTTATTACGTCTTCTTACAATTATCAAAAATCTGTTAGGCTTGCTGGCTGAGTTTTACAATTTTATGCAAAACGGATATGCCCTTAAGATAGGGGGTCAAACCCCTCAAGCTCAGACCACACCAGAAATTCTAAGCTCTCAGGCGATCGATCCATCTTTCAGAACCCTAATGAACTTATGGTAGAACAGAAAATCTCATCCTATTCAAGCCATCACCTTTCCAAAATCCAAAACTTTTGTTATAGTTTGCATTGAAAGCCTAAAGTTGTTTTGGGAAGTTGAACTGGACAGTAGATTCTGTTACCTGCGTGGCTAGCTGTAAGTGGGCTTCTCGTTTAATCTTCATTAGCCCCCTATGACATTAGCGAGGTCACTTATGTCCCTGGGTAATTTATACAAGTTACTATTTGAAGTCCCTCAAAGATGTAAGGGTGAACGAGATGAGGGCGTTCTCACGATCGAGAGTATTCCAGCAAATGAAGGAAGTATTTTGCTGAATGTCGAAGTTCGATTGCGTATGAGTGTTTGGGTGAGTGCTGAGGAGAAAGAGCGGTTTTTGCAAGCAAGTCCGCAACTGCCATTTGGGTTACAAGGCCCCTTGCCAAAGGATTTGCATGAACCCATGTCCCACTTTGTTGAGAATCTGAAAAAACCTTGGCGGCAGGGACGGCATGGCAGCATCGTGATTAAAGTAAAACCCTCTAGAGACGGTCGAAGAAAAATGATTTTTCGAGAATCTCTAGATCGGTCATTCGTATTATCTCCAAGATCGATCGAATCCTTGTCTGAGTAGTATCCTGTTGCTATCTTACTGGCAGTGATAAACCTGTAGTTTTTGAGTCATAGACAGTTGTTGCAACTGTTCAAGACATAAATCGAATATCTGTTCACCTAGCTATTGAACTGTTGACAAGTTGATGAGCTAGCCGACAAGTTATCTCTGCTTGTGGCTGGCTTTTCGCGCTTTTTGATAATGTAAAAAACTCAATTGACATTGCTCTAATTTATGGAGCAGTACATTGTCCTAATCTTGCCATCCGTTGCCACACTCCTACTGACTCTTCATTTAGAGGTTGATATGCAAAATCACAGCGAAATCCATTTCTTTCCCGGCACAACAGAAGGCATCGTTGAAAAGGCGATCGCTCCTTGGAAAAAAGGGCGCGTTGCCTACGGCGGAACCTACTGGCCAGCAATGTTGCTTCAGTCAGATTGTGGGGCCGTTTTGCAGAAAGGCGAAACCGCCAGAATCATTGGCAGACAGGGAATTACCTTGCTCGTCTTGCCTAAACACTTTGTTGTGCTACATCCGCCCACTACTGCGATCGATCGCCCCCCGCATTCCTTGAAGGACGATTGGAAGAATTTTCTTTTCGGCGGCTTGTTAACAACTTCAATTCGCTTAATGCTGACGTTAATCATCCTGTAAAACAGATTTCTCAATCCCTAGGGTGAATTCCTCAATCATATTTGGAGCGTTACATGAAAATTGCTCTTACGATCGCTGCCATTACCGCAGGCTTAATTTTGACCAACCCTAACGAAGTTTCCTATGCCAATTGGATTGCTCTGCACATGCAAACCCATGCCTGTCAAAACCAAGGTTCGATCGCCTGCCAAACCATTGAACACTTGCCCAAGGACATGCTGAAACCCACTCTAGAACAGTACAGCTATCGTCAGAATTTCGTTTTGTTTAGCATTTACACCACTCAATTTTTTGGACTGCAAGAGCGCAGTGTTGGCATCGGTGGACACTTTTTTTCAGTTTAATATCACAGCTTAATAATTAGTTCGTTGATGGTTGATCAGCCAACTCTGCTGCCTTCATTTGCATTGTTTTGAAAATGTTGTAGAAGCCATTAGCACGAGAAGGAGTCAGGCTTACCTCTAGCCCCGTGTCTCGAATAAAAGTTGGCTTCACTTGCAAAACTTCTGCCGGAGTGAGTCCGTTCAGCCCTTTGATGAGCAACGCAACTAAACCCTTGGTAATCTGAGCATCAGAATCCCCCTGGAAAAAAACGTTGCCGTCCTTCAAGCTGGCAACCACATAAACCTGAGAAACGCAGCCCGCCACCTTATTTTCAGGCACTTTGGCAGGCTCTGGAAAAAGTTCTAAATGCTTTGCCAACCACAACAAATACTCATAGCGTCGTTTGGGATCAGTGGTTTGCTGAAGACGCTGAACGATTTTTTGGAGAGCTGGAGGAGTGGCTGTGGACGCAGTTGTCATGGTGAGAAAACAGGTTAGGAAAAAATAGGTTTACAAAACAAGGCAAACTGCAATTTACAAAACGCGGAGGGTGCTGGGAATATCGGCGATCGCATCAACTGCTTTGATTTCTTGCAGTGCCCGTCGGAAATTACCTTCCCGGACATGATGCGTAATCACCACAATTTCTGCCCGCTTGTCCCGCATCCCAATTTGTACCACAGACTCCAGGCTGACATCATGGTTGCCAAAGCAGGTTCCCAGTTTACCAATTACCCCAGGGCTATCTTCCGCTAGCACACGGGCATAAAAGCGCGTCTCTAATTCATCGATCGGCGTGATGGTGCAGTAATGCTGATGCGAACAGGCAAGCAGAGGGTCAAGGAGGGGTTTACCGTTGGCTTGGGTAGCAGAACCTCGTTCAACCTTGAGAATGGGTGCAATATTGAGAATATCCGACACAACTGCACTCGCCGTTGGCCCAGAACCAGCCCCAGGGCCAAAAAACATCACCTGTCCAACCGGGTCGCCCTCAATCAACACAGCATTAAACACACCATTGATACTGGCAAGGGGATGATCTTTGGAAACCAGCGTTGGGTGGACTCGGACTTGTAACTGTTCGGAATCTGGGGCTTCACTGCCCTCTGAGGAGTTCCGCTTGGCGGTTGCCAACAGCTTAATCACAAAACCCAGCTTGTCAGCATAGGCAATGTCGGCAGCGGTGATTTGCCGAATCCCCTCGCGGTGTACCTCTTCCAACTTAATGCGCCCACCAAAAGCCAGAGAAGCCAAAATCGCAATTTTATCGGCAGCATCAAAGCCATCCACATCGGCAGTCGGGTCGGCTTCGGCATATCCTAACTGCTGGGCATCTGCTAAAACAGCGTTAAAGTCGCTGCCTTCAGTTTGCATCCGGCTAAGAATGTAGTTGGTTGTGCCATTCACAATTCCCGTAATGGTTTGCAGGCGATTGGCACACAAAGACTGTTTGAGCGGTTCAATGACCGGAATCCCACCAGCCACCGCAGCCTCAATCAGCACATAAACTCCGGCATCAGTGGCGGCAGTGAAGATTTCATCACCATAGCGAGCAATGACAGCCTTATTGGCAGTGACAACGTGCTTTCCATGAGCAATTGCCTGCAAAATGAGCGATCGGGCAGGTTCCAGTCCGCCAATCACCTCCACCACAATATCCACCGCCGGATCAGTCACGATCGCCTCTAAGTCAGTGGTGAACAATTCTGGCGGAATATTAACGGTGCGAGGCTTATCCAGCGATCGAACACCAACCCGATGAATCTCCAACTCTTTCAGCAAGGGATGCCGTTGTGTGGGGTTGAGCAAAATATCTGCCGTCCCTGTGCCAACTGTGCCTAACCCTAACAAGCCAACCTTAAACGCCACAACTAAAACTCACTCACAATAGTTCTCATCCCAATTGTAGGCGGGCAGAGCAACAACTCAGCGTTTTCACTGCCGCGAGCATTTTAGATTCCCAACGGAATGCAAATCCCTATCTGCCGTTTGATAAACAGCCCGAAAGCACGTCAGGGCAATTTCACAGAGCCAAACCTATCCGTTTGGGGGGTTGCCTCACCTAAGATTGTTTAACCTTTCCATCCGTTGCCACACTTCATCAAAACTTCAAAATCGCTTGAAACTGCGATGAAGTGCCTCAGACTTGCATAGTATAGGAATAGGTATTGCTAAAACTATCAGGGCTGTGTTGTTATTAAACGATTCATCATGTCAGAGGCGTACAAAACATTACATCGCAGATAAGTCGTTGAGTGTTTCTACCCTTTATCTCCATATCTGACTCATGGTAAAACTATCGGGTCGTATGCTCCTATCCGCACAATTCCTGGGAGTGAGTTGAGATGGATAGTGAAGATCGGCAGTGGCATTCCACTGCATCCAATCCTTCAAACCCTGTAAACCCTGCTTCAATGGCTGATGTCCGGCACGATCGCCCGACTTCTTTTTCTGGTTCGCAGCCAGTGTCCGTTCGGACAGTTCCATCCACCCTGGACGGATCAGACCCAGATGCTATTTTAAGCTGCATCTTGAGTGGAAACATTTGGGCAGTTAACAGCCGTCGCAAAAATGGGTTGATTTTGTATAAGCCGTTTTACGCTGAATTTGCTGGGCCAGGGGCAGCGGTTGGGGGAGCCTATGACCAAGATTGCCAGCGTGTGATTCCGGTGGGCAACCTCTCATTAATTCGTCCAGAAACCCGCGAAGAGCGTCAGAATGCTTATCTGATTCGGCGGCAGTGGATCAAGTTAACACAGCAATTTACCGACCATTCTGCCTCGCTTCAGCGTGCCCAGATGATTCTCAACCAGTTTGAAACCTATTTCGACCAGCAGACGATCGCCCGCATTCCCGATGAAGCCTTTGCAATGTTGGTTGGCGTATTGCCCTATTCCGTGCGGATTGCGCGCCGCCCTCCTGGCAAAACCAGCATCAAGGTGAAAACCTAATTTCTTGACTGCTTGATGCCCAAAAAACCACCCTCTACTTTCTACACGTTGCCTCCTCCCTGCTATACTGGATCATCGAAATGCCGATGTAGCTCAGTGGTAGAGCATTCGATTCGTAATCGAACGGTCGTGAGTTCAAATCTCATCATCGGCTTTGTCGGTTCATCCAGCCAGTGCGGTTGGTTTCGTGGGCATGGGAAAGGGCAAGATGCCCATCTCACGAGTTAAATTGTATGGGGTATTGGTTTAGCTCAAAGCCGACAGGTTAGGTTTTTGATTGCCTGAATTAAATCATTTAAGGCGACGGGTTTGGAAAGGTGCTGCTGAAAGCCAACCGCCAATGCTTGGTTTCGGTCTTCTTCTCTGGCATAAGCAGTTAGGGCGATCGCCGGAACTTGTCCCCCTCGTTCTGCCGGTAATGTCCTGATTTTTGAAAGCAGGCTGTATCCATTTTCCTCAGGCATCCCAATATCGCTGACCAAAATATCGGGTTGAAACCGTTCAAGCCATGCCAAAGCAGACTGAGCCGAATCCACTGCCTGCACGATCGCCCCTGCCTCTTTTAGGATAAACTCCACCAGATCACGTGCATCAGCTTCATCGTCTACTAACAAAACGCGAATTCCTTGCAGCGGCTGAAGGTTAAGGGATACATCCGTAAACAGACTGTCTTGATCTGCACATGTTTCGCCTCCGTCCTTGAGCAGCGGCAACCTCACGGTAAAGGTGGCCCCTTGCCCTTCTCCTTGACTCTCAGCCTGAACTGTGCCGCCATGCAGTTCTGCTAAATGTCGAACGATCGCCAATCCTAGTCCCAGTCCACCAAATTTACGAGTCGTGGTCGAATCAGCTTGCCGAAAGTAGTCAAACACATAGGGAAGGAAGTCAGGCTGAATTCCTTTCCCAGTATCGCAAACCTGGATCTGAGCAAATTCAGTTAATTTGTCCAAGCGAATCGTTACTTGTCCTCCTGGGGGAGTAAATTTCACGGCATTTGAAAGAAGGTTCCACACAATTTGCTGAAGGCGGGCTGAATCTCCTAAAACTTGCACATCTGGAGGGTTCAGAATCGTTTGAATTTGAATATTCTTTGCTTCTGCGGCCAGGCGCACCGTTTCAAGAGCCGCTTGAATGGATAATGTTAGGCTAACTGGAACCGTGGTTAGGCTCAGCTTGCCTTGCAGAATACGAGAGACATCTAAAAGGTCTTCAATCAGTTGGGTTTGGAGTTTGGCATTGCGTTCGATGGTTTCCAGGGCATGAGCCGTTTTTGTGGTATCCAACATGCCGCTTCGCAACATTTTCACCCATCCCAAAATCGGATTGAGGGGCGATCGGAGCTCGTGGGACAGGATCGCGAGAAATTCGTCTTTAATTCGGTTGGCATCCGCGCTTCTTTCTGCCTCACGCACCGCCTCGCTGCGGGCAATTCGTTCTGCCTCATAAAGATGGGTACGCACGATCGCCTGGGCACATTGCTGGGACAGCGAAAGAATAAATGCCTGTTCTTCCTCATTCAGCAGTTCAGGCTCGGCAAACGCAAAAGACATCCCGCCAACCGTCCGCCCTTCAACCGTTAGGGGAATTGAAACCCAGGCACCAAAATGCTGCTGCTGATAGTGTTCGGCAAGATGAGGATATCGGGCTACCCGTTGTTCGGTTGGTTCTACCCAAATGGGTTGTCCAGTTCGCACCGCTTCAGCTAAAGGCACGGGACTATTCACTGAAAAGCGATGCCACCCCTCGACTTGCTCTAGCTCAGAACCCTCAACCCTCACAACTTCCAGTTCGCTGCCCATTTCATTCAGCAATGCCACCATTGCAAAGCTTGCTCCCAATGCAGCCATCCCCTGTTCCACAATCACCTCAGCCACCTGATCAGGGGTCATGGACTCAGAACAGGCAGCCGTTACAGACTGAAGGCGAGCAATTCGTTCGGCCGATCGCTCTGCGGCTTGCTGGGCTTGCTGGGCTTCTCGGTAGAGGCGGGCATTATCAATGGCAATGGCGGCTCGGTGGGCGATGTCTTCGGCCAGTGCCAAATCAGACGGACTATAGCGGCGATCGGACTCTGCCGTAACAAAGGAAATAGCTCCTAAAATTTGTCCACGCGCAATCAGTGGAGAGACGATGCAAGACTTCAAGCCGAGTTCCCGCAAAATTTGCAAATGTTCAGCATCATGCGCTACGGCTGCCAAGGTCGCATCTGGAATTTCAGCCGCCATTTCAGCTTGCCCAGTTCGTAAAACCTTAGGGACACCTTCTGTTGCCCCTTGCTGCTGAGGATAACGTCGGTGTAATTCCCAGCCCAGTTTTGCTTTGTCTGGATCACGATGGGCTACAGCAACTCGATGGATGGATTGTGAATCTGGGGATGCATCACTCTGAAGTTGATAATTTACCAAATCGATCGCGCACCAGTCAGCAAAGAAGGGCACCACCAAATCGGCAACGCTTGCCAAAGTACGTTCATACTCCAGCGAAGCGGCAAGAGCCGTACTCACTTCTACCAAAAATGCGGCTCTTCGCTGGCCGGCTTCTGCTTCCAAGCGGGCCGTTTGCTCCCGAATTTGCTCCTGAATTAGTTGGGATCGCTCGGCTTCAATCTGCTTCCGCTCTGTAATGTCGTGCATTGCCACAACGGCACCCTGCTTGTTGCCCTGAGCATCGACGATCGCCCGTCCACTGGCCAACAACGTTCGACGGGTGCCCTGATGAGGCGCAATAATCATTTCAACATTGTGAACCGTTTGCCCCTGCAACGCCCGAAATAACGGTATTTCCTCTTTGGGCATTCGCGTTTTTCCATCTGGCATATACAGATCATATTGCTCTGCCCACTGGTCTGGTAACAACTGCCCCATCGGCCCATGGTTTGGCAATCCATGAAATTCACGGGCGGTCTGATTAAATAAGGTCAAGATGCCCTCAGCATCGCAAGCCACAATACCCACCTGCACATGATCCAGCAAGATATTCAGCATTTCCTGCTTGGTTTGCAGAGCAGTTTCAGCCTGTTGTCGTTCTGCAATTTCCAGGGAGAGGTGCGTGTTGGTTTGGGACAATTCGGTTGTGCGATTCTCAACCAGACGTTCTAGGTCGTGGTGGGCTTGCTGCCGTGAGGTTTCTGCCTGCTGGCGTTCCAATTCTGCCGTAACCCGGAGGGCAAAGATGGTCAACAGCGATTCGATAATTTGGATATTTTCCAGTGGTTTGCCGTCCATGATGCCCAGCAGCCCAGGGGTGCCAACAGAGTCAAAAAATGGAATGGCGGCATAGCTTTCTATCTTCAAAGGTTCCAACAGAGGAGCGTTTGGGAAAAGAGCCTGCACCCGGCTTGGATAGCAGCACAGTTTTCGTTGTTGAATGACTTCCCGGCAGGGGGTGTCTCGCAGCAAATATTCAAAATTGTCAATGATTTGCCCTTTTCCACAGGCGGCGATCGTCCGTATGGTTTCTTGGTCTGCTCCGTCTGCAAGCCCAATGTAGGCATAGTCCACGTTTAACACGTTGGTGAAGTGCTGCACGAGGGCATAGAAAAACGCTTCACCCGTTGCGGCGGAAACCCCCTGAGAGATTTGTAGCAGTGCGGCATCAATGTGGGAAACTTTTTGGGCTGCTAGCCGCAGTTCTAGTTCATCCACCACCATTGCAGCTAAGTCTGTCAGGGTTGCCTGTTGTTGCTCTGTTAAGGCTTTACCGGGTTTTGTATCAAGGAGGCAAAGGGTGCCCAGATTAAAGCCATCCTGGGTGAGCAATGGGGCCCCCGCATAGAACCGCACGCCTGGTTCCTTTTGTACAAATGGAGCAAATGGATTGTCCGTTGGATTGTCCTGCAAGCGATCGTCTTGCTGCGTATCTGGAATGACCAAAACTTCGTTACACAACAGCGCAAAGCTACAAAGGGTTGAGTTTCGCGGCACCTCCCGCAGCTTCAAGCCATAGCACGACTTAAACCATGCTCTTGATTCATCCACTAACGAGACAAAAGCAATGGGCACATCAAACAAACGCGCCGCCATTGATGTAATGCGATCGAAGGCAATTTCGGGTGGCGTATCAAGAACGTTGTATCGGTGAAGTGCCTGCAATCGTTCTGCTTCGTTGATGGGTTGAGACAATGATGTGGCGATCGGTTGGAGCAGGAAATCAGTCATGGATTTGGGGTGACAGTCAAAGACGGGCGTGAAGTGACGCAGTAAAGCCGGAGCATAGACAATTTGTGACTCTCTATTTTTAGCACCCTGGCATGGCTAGAGTGGGATACTTGGCGTGGATTGTATCAATCTGTGAAATGGGCCACTGCGAATGGACTTGCATCAATAGGATGAAAAAAGGATGAAAAGGAATGCTCACGGAATTTCAGGGTGAACTAGCGGCACTGGGAGCGGCTCTCCTTTGGGCGGTTGCTTCCTTTGTCTATGTCGGACTCGGCAAGCAAATGTCGCCTCTCGTCTTAAATGTTACAAAAACTGGCATTGCGATCGTCCTCATTTTTCTAACCTTGCTGCTACAGCAGCACTTTCCTACCGCAGAACTCCGCCCAACTGCCCTGCTTTTTCTCAGCGGCATCATCGGCATTGGCATGGGGGATACTGCTTTTTTTGCCACACTAAACGACTTAGGAGCCAGACGCGCCTTACTGCTACAGTCCCTTGCTCCTCCCCTCACTGCCTTGCTCGCCGCTATTTTTCTACAGGAACAACTCAGCCTCAGGGCCTGTCTAGGAATTGTCCTGACGATCGGCGGGGTAGCTTGGGTGATTGCAGAACGCACACCGGATAAAGCTGGGACAACTCATGGTAGGATTCACCTCGTTCAGGGAGTTGCCTATGGCTTCGTTGCAGCATTTGCTCAGGCAGGTGGGGCAGTTTTGTCTAGAGCGGCTCTCGTGGAAACCAGTGTTAGCCCGTTGTGGAGTACGCTGATTCGCTTGGTGGGCGGCATGGCGGTGCTGGTGGGCATCTTACTGATGCGGCGTTCTCTCTGGCAGGGGTTTCAGCCTCTTCGATCGAGTCAATTTCTGGCGATCATCACGGCGACTTCCTTTGCTGGGACGTACCTTGGCATTTGGCTACAGCAAGTTGCCCTGAAATATACCCAAGCCGGAATCGCCCAATCGCTGAGTGCCACTAGTCCCTTGTTTGTGATTCCTCTTGCCCTCTGGTCTGGTGAATCTGTCAGCCTCAGAGCAATTCTTGGCGTATTGGTCGCTCTGAGTGGGGTCTGGCTATTATTTAGCATAGGGTAAATGGCTTTGCGCCTCACCGTCCACCCCTTGCATCTCCGTCCTACACGTTTCTTTTCAACCCATCTTTTCAACCAAACATTTGATCTAAAGATGAACTAGGCTTAAACTGATTTAACCTGATTAGTCCAATCTGCATCTGCCTGATGGACAGGTTGCAAATTGAATTCAATGTGAAGGGTTTGAGGAGTGGAAGTTCAATCCAGTAAGCTAGAGTCTATCGTGCTGCAAATTGGGGAAGCTGTCCTCGCCACTACTGAAACGGTAGAGCGTCTCGCCACCCAAGTTGACTCCCTTGCTTCCCAGGTACAGCAACAGGGATATCAGATCTTTGCTCTGAGCGATGCAGTACAAACCTTAGCCGAAAATCATGATAGTGCCCTGGAGCATTTGAGGCAGGTTTCAAGTTCATTGCAGCAATTGGTGGAGGTAATGGAGCAAGAACCGGAAATAGATAACTAAATCATCGGCATTTCTTGCGGTTTCGGTCAATTCCCCATATGGGTGACTTCGGAAAACCAAAATTAGGACAAACTTTGTACAGGAGTATCGGGAAATCGTAAAGAAGGTTGACACTATCAATGGCACTGGCTGAGGAACTTCGGCAGATCTGGAGATCGCGTCTTCAGGAGAGTAATCCCAATCTTTCATCGGCTGACCAGAGCAGCATTATTGACTGGTTGCTCGGTGAAGATGTGCAACGGTTTGATCAATTGGAACCGTCTCAACTTGCCGTGGCCAAGCAAGCAATGGATTACCGTTACCGAATTTTGCAACAGCGATATTTGGGCGTTTCCCAGGAGCGGGGCTACCGCCAACTCATCCAACGGTTGAGCAGCTTGTTTTTGATTCGCAACAAAATCAAGGCGTGGGTGGCTCTATCCCGCGATCGGCAGCGCACGGTAATGGATGTGCTGCAAGAGGTAATCCAGGAATTAATGCAAAGCGATAAGTACATGCGGCAGCAGATGAGCTGGGTTGCCCAATGTACATCCAGCCAGCGATTACGAAATTCGCTTTTGCTTGCCAGCATTGAAGAATACTGTTTGCGCCCAATTCGGAACCAACCGCTTCTGGTCTATCGCTTTGTTAACTATCTGCGACGATCGCAGCGAGGCGGGATGACCCAGGTGCCCACCGGAGACTTGATTCGGCTCGTTTCTGATGAAATTTCTCCGGATGATGCAGAAAACCCCGTTAGCCTGCTAGATGCCCAAGCCAAAGCGGTCTATGAAGATACCCAAGCTTGGGAAGAGCAGCAAGCTCTCCGGGAAAAAGTGGTGCAAGAGTTTATTGCTTACCTGGCTGACCATGTGGAACCTGTTGCAGCAGAGTGGCTCCGGTTGCACCTCCAGGGGCATTCCCAGGAAATGATTGCCCAAACTCTGAATCTGCCCATTAAAACCGTATATCGCCTGCGGGAAAAAATTAGCTACCACGCGATTCGGGTATTTGCCTTTAAGCATCAGTCCGATTTGGTGGGCAGTTGGCTGGGAACCTCGTTGGCAGAGCACAGCCTGGGGTTAACGCCTGAGCAGTGGCAAACCCTATGGGATATGATTACGCCCCTTCAGCAGCAAATCCTGACGTTGATGAAGGAGGGGCAAAACACGGAGACGATCGCCAAAACCCTCAACCTTAAAACCAATCAAGTCCTCTCGGAGTGGAGTAAGGTTTACCTGATCGCCCAATCGCTTAGGGCTGAAACTTGATCTTTCCCATCATTTCTCGCTTTTACCAAAGTTCCAACCCCTTAATCCGATCGCCCTAGCTGGAACGCATCAAACAGAATCACCCCAGAATCAGGGTTTTGGGTATCAAACCGATAGCTGCTGACTGTGCCAGTTGCCGTTTCAAAAATGCTGAATGCCGTGATGTCATTGCTGGCAATGTAGGGTTGGGGCTGTCCGTCCTCATTCATGATGGGGCGAATCGTGGGCACGATCGGTTCTAAACCGTTTGGATCACCCATCACCCCATAGGTTTCCTTAAAACCAACCGGGATAGGACGACGACGACGATTGGCAAAGGTGTAAGCTCCATAGGTATTGCCCACATTGGAGCTTTCCAGAAAATGCATTCCACTGGGGCTAATAAAGCGATTCCACAAATGGGAATGTCCATAAAACACCAGTTGCACCCCGGCGGCTTCTAACAGAGGAATGACATCTCGAATGATGTAGTCCGCTGCAATGGGATATTCGTAGCGCACAGAAAGCACCTGATCATCAGCAAAGCGATCGATGATTTGCACGGGGTCAGTATAAGCAGGCACCACATTATCACCCACAGAATGGGGCGGATGGTGGAACATGACAATCTTATACTTGGCCTGCTGAAATTCAGGACGGTTCAGTTCAGCTTGCAACCACTCATACTGCGGGCTGCCGGGGGCGATCGGCTCAAAAATATGCTGCCCATATCCCCAGTTCATCGGGTTATTTAAATCATCATCTCGTTCGCGGTAGCGTCCTTTTGTTCCAGGGCCTAAATTGGGAGTTCGCCAAATGTTGGTAATGTACAAAGAAATGAGCCGAATGTCGCCAAAGGTCACGGCATAGTACTTTTTCCCGCCAGGGCTATCGGTTGGTAAGGTAAAAATTTCTTCGTAGGTATCTGTATTAAAGGTGTGATTCTTTAGCCACCATTCCCGAAAGTTTGCCTCATTGCCTGACTCAATCTGTGGTGCTACTTCAGCATAGGACTGTTCTGCTGCCGATCGCGGAAACGGATCGTTGAACTGATCGCCTAGCAGCGTTTCCATGGAAAACCGCCCCATTACCTCATGGTTGCCGATCGCCGGAAATAAAGGAGCCGACTGAATCAGAGCTCCACCTGTATAGGTTGTGGTTGCGGTTTCTCGCTCCAAGTCATAGGCGGCCCGCCCCTGCAAACAAGCAAAAAAGGCATTGCCTCGGCTGTCGTCGAACCACTCAGAAGCGCGGTCAGCCACATCAATCAAATCTCCTGCAAAGAAGACGGCATCCACTGCCCCAACAGTTTCCACCACTTTTTGCAAATTGGCGGCTGTCATGGATTTTAACTGGTGGTCGGAGGTCAGCAAAATTTTCAGGGAGGTATTGGGTTCAGGCGTAGGGGCAAGGCTAAACCGATCGCTCATTACCCTCCGTCCATCTTCTCGGACACTGCTCACCCGGTAGGGCAACCGCACCCCAGCCACAAGCCCTGTAATGACTGCTTCATGCCGCCAAATGTCGCGGTTCGTTGGCTTCGCATATTCCAATCCATCCCCAGCCTGTTCGCCAATATGGGATTCTTGGTCTTCTCGGATTCGACTCAGCTTAATTGTGTTTGCTTGAGCAGTTTGCTCCAGTCGATCGCCATAATCTACCGTATGACGAGAACCCGCAAACTCCGTGAACCAAACGACTCGCACTGAATCTTCCGTGGGCAACTGAAGGAACGGATCAGTCAACAACTGGGGTTCAGGCATAAACGCTGCTGGAAATAGGAACTGTAAAAGTAAAACGCCATAAGCCAGCATAATGAGAATGCCAGTCACAGTGAAGGCAAAGCGACCATTGGAGTAACGCGGAATTGCCGCCCTGCGCGATCGAGATGGAAAGACTCTTAGCAAATCTTGATTAAACTCTACCCGTAACTCATCCTCTCATTTCTAGCCTTAGTTCACCACAGTTAGGTGATCTTGCGGTTAAGACACAGTTGACCCAATCCGGCACTTTGCAGAAACTTTATATTTCCTTCGTAGCGGCGTTTGTTCTGAAGAAGAAAGGGTGAAGCCGATCGCGAATCATTTATCTGCACTCCTGGGTAAGATTTGATGGAGAGAGATAATGATGTGGTCAAAAATTAGGATCACCGTAAACTCACTGGCACTCAAGCATGGCATTTAAGGTTGCATATCTCGTTAACCAATATCCCAAGGTCAGTCATAGTTTTGTTCGCCGGGAAATCCAAGCCCTAGAGGCGAGCGGGATTTCGGTTCTGCGGTTTTCCATCCGCTCCGTTGCCAATGAATTGGTCGATGAAGCAGATAAACAAGAGCTACAAAAAACCCGCTTCCTGCTGGGAAATGGAGCCATTTTCTTACTGCTCAGCCTGCTTCAAGTTGCGCTCAGCCGTCCCATTCGCTTTTTTCAAGCCCTCAGCTTGGTTTGGCAGACGGGTTGGAAATCAGAACGGGGAATGGCTTATCAGCTTGCCTACCTTGCAGAAGCCTGTATTTTACTCCGTTGGCTCTTGAAAGCTGGAGCCGTTCACCTGCACGCCCACTTTGGCACAAATTCTGCTACGGTTGCGATGCTGTGCCACATGCTGGGTGGCCCCCCTTACAGCTTCACAGTTCATGGCCCAGAAGAGTTTGACAAGGTGCAAATGATTGCCCTGCCTGAAAAAATCAAACGGGCTGACTTTGTTGTTGCCATCAGCGCATTTGGGGTTAGCCAACTGTATCGATGGTGCCCGTTTCAGGAATGGTCAAAAATCCACCTGATACGATGCGGAGTGGATCAGTCTTTCCTGGCACAACCGCCTGTTGCTATTCCAGAAGAACCACGTCTCGTGTGTGTGGGTCGTTTGTGTGAAGATAAGGGGCAACTTCTTTTGGTTCATGCGGCTCACCAACTGGCAGCAGCAGGGTTAGATTTTAAACTAACGCTCGTTGGGGATGGGCCCCTCCGGGCTGAACTGGAAACCTGGATTAGAACCTACGGTTTGGAACGGCAGGTTGAAATTACAGGCTGGGCCAGCAGTGCAGAAGTGCGCCAATTTATTTTGGATGCACGGGCAATGGTTTTGCCGAGTTTTGCTGAGGGCTTACCTGTGGTCATTATGGAGGCGTTGGCGTTGGTCCGTCCGGTAATTAGTACCACGATCGCCGGGATTCCAGAACTGGTGCAGCCAGGCGTGTCGGGTTGGCTCGTTCCACCCAGTTCCATTGAGGCTCTGACCCAGGCAATGCGATCGGCTTTACAGTCTCCCACTGCTGATTTAGAGAAAATGGGACGGATGGGGGCTGAACGGGTTGCCAAGCAACACAATGTTGTGGTTGAAGCTCAGAAGTTGGCAAAGCTACTCCAAACACGCAATCAACTATTACCAGACAAACTCGGCGATACTCAGCAAACAGTATTCTCGGCACCAATCTCTCAATAAACCTGATGAAGCAGAGCAAACGTGTTCTATTGGGGCATCTTCGTGCGGGACGTATCGTTCTATGAAAATTACATTTGTTATGGCAGGCGGGTTTAACCTCACCGGAGGTGAGCGCGTCATTGCAGCTCATGCAAAACACTTGAGGCAGCGTGGGCATGAGGTATACATCGTATCAAGTCCTCATCCGCCAGCTAGCTTACGGCAGCAAGTGCGAGCATTACTCAAAGGACAGGGCTGGATTCTCAACACCGAATCAGAACCTTCCCACATTCGATACGCAAATATTCCCCACAAACTGCTGGATACATCTCGTCCTGTGGTGGATGCTGATGTTCCTGATGCAGATGTGGTCATTGCGACTTGGTGGGAAACTGCTGAATGGGTGGCAAACCTGTCTCCTTCTAAGGGCGCAAAAGTCTATTTCATCCAACACCATGAAGTCTTTGATTACCTTCCCAAGGAGCGAGTAGAGGCTAGCTATTTTCTGCCATTACATAAAATTGTGGTTTCCCAGTGGCTTTTAAGCCTGATGCAGAAGCGATATGGTGATTTCAATACATCGCTAGTTCTCAATAGTGTAGATATCGATCAGTTCAATGCGCCCCTCCGAGGAAAGCAGCCTCAGCCAACGGTTGGTATGGTGTATTCGTCTAACTACTGGAAGGGTAGTGATATCAGCTTGAATGCATTTGCGATCGCGTCCCAGCGCATTCCTAATCTGCGGCTCGTTGCCTTTGGGGGAGAACGCCCTTCGCCAAAGTTGCCCCTGCCTCTTGGTGCAGAATTTGTTTACCGCCCTTCACAAACCGAGTTAAAGAATCTGTATGCAGCCTGTGATGCCTGGTTGTTTGGTAGTCGTTCCGAAGGATTTGGGTTGCCCATTTTGGAAGCAATGGCGTGTCGTACTCCTGTCATTGGCACCCCATCTGGAGCAACAACAGACCTTCTACCAACGGGTGGAGGGGTGATCGTTAATGAAGATGATCCAAAGGACATGGCACAGGCGATCGAATTGCTTTGCACCCTCCCCGAAGATGCATGGCAATGCCGCTCGGCTCAAGCTTACGCTAGAGCATCTCAATATTCCTGGAAGGATGCGACAGCCTTATTTGAAGCGGCTCTACTCACTGCGATCGATCGCCAACAACAAGGAGAGCTTCGTCAGACAGACCGTTCCATATGCCCATAGCTCACCGTATCTCTAGCTCACGGTAATAATGCCATCCACCTGGATAAAACCTCACCAGGAACAAAATTGTCCATCCTGTTCTCAATATGTCCGGATGGGTGCGAAACCAGCGTTAAATAAAATAACGGTCAATTTCATAAATATCTAGCAGTCAATCCAGCGAAGTTTTTATGAAGTCAGGAGAGTTCTCCCGTGAAGCAAGGAATTGATTTGATATCTTGAAACTGGCTTAAACAGCGATCGGGCGTAAGTAGTCAACAGAAGCGGAGCATATTGATGGGTTTTACATTCACTGGCAATGGTTTTCCCAATGTGGCAATCACAACACCTCTTGTGATGTTCCTTTGGATTCCAGTGGTGATTTACCTCTTTTCGCGTTTTCCAGCCCGGAAAGCCGTTGTCATTAGCTTCATCGTGGCATGGCTTTTTTTACCCCAGGCGATACTGGAATTACCTGGACTTCCTAACTACACAAAAATCTCAGCAACTTGCTTTGGTATTTTGCTGGCAACCATCATCTACGATGTCGGGAGATTCAGCACTTTTCGCTTCAGTTGGATTGATGTGCCCATGGCGATTTGGTGCATCTGTCCCTTTTTCTCATCCTTAACGAATGGGCTGGGGCTTTATGACGGTGTCTCTGCAACAATGTATCAGACGGTTGACTGGGGAATTCCTTACTTTCTAGGGCGTATCTACATCAACACATTAGACAGTTTTCGCTTACTCGCCACGGGAATGTTCATGGGTGGGCTATCTTATGTTCCACTCTGTTTGTTTGAAAACCGCTTCAGCCCACAGCTACACCGCATTGTTTATGGTGATCATGCCTTTTTGGATTTTGGGCAATCCATCCGTTTGGGGGGATTTAGACCGACCGTATTCATGCATCATGGACTAGCGGTTGGTGCATTCATGATGGTGGCAACACTCTCAGGCGTTTGGCTATGGCAAGCGGGAACGCTCAAACGGCTCTGGAACATGCCAATGAGTTGGCTGGTTGGGGCTTTGTTTGCCACTCTGATTTTGGTGCGATCGTCAGGTGCATACGGTTTGTTTGCCATGGGCATCGGTATGATGTTCCTGGGACGGCGGTTCCGTACTGCTCTACCTGTCTTTCTGTTAATTTTTGCAGTTTTTGCCTACCTATACCTGAACACCCTGACCCAGAGCTACATCGCTGATCAACTGATTGACGTCCTGTCCAGTATCTTCCCAGAAGATCGGATTGAGTCTCTAGAATTTCGGTTCAATAACGAAGAACTGCTTGTACAAAAGGCACAACAGCAAATCTGGTTTGGCTGGGGCGGTTATGGACGGGCCCTCGTTCCCCTCAATGAGTGGGGTGGCATAACGGTGCAAGACAGCCTATGGATCATTGCCTTTGGTCATCATGGGATTGTTGGACTACTCAGCCTTTATGTTGGAATGCTGCTTCCCGTATTCACCCTGTTCTGGTCTCGTTATCCTGCTAGACAGTGGTTCAACCCCAAAGTTGCTCCTGTTGCCGTGCTGGCAGTGGGTGTCTTACTCTACATGGTGGACTGCATTCTAAACGCTTTGATCAATCCACTCTACGTTCTCGCTGCTGGGGGAATTGCAGGGCTTGTGTTAAAGCCAAAGGAAAAGCTACACAAGTCTCGCCCGCGAATGGTTGCGGTGGAACAGCAAGTGGAACAGCAAATTGTCCCTCAGCGATAGATAACTATTCATCTTGAGGGACAGCTAGAAGCCAAATCTTAGAAGTAATGAGCCGATCGTTCCCAAAAGGCTAAGGAGGTTTGTACCAATGCCATTGCCTCCACGCATCGCCTCTTGCTGTTTTTCGGTTGCTTCCTGGAATGCTTCGATACCCCCAATCAGTTGGGTTGTTGCGGTCAGCCCAACTTCGTGCCCCTGCTGCATATAAAGCTGTTCTGCCAATTGTGCATCTCCCATTGCCCCAACCGGATCGCCCAATCGAAATCGGGAAATGCTGCGGGCAAGGTAAGCATTGGCATAGGTGGGGTCTTGGATAATGACCCGGCTGTAATGCTCAATCGCGCCTCGAAAATTGCCACGTTCTGCTTCAGCCAGCCCCAAACGATAAAGCGTTTCGGTTGTTGCAACTTCGGTTGGTAAGCCGATCGCCCCCAGCAAATTCACATCATCCAGACTGGCATTCTGTAAGTTAGCCCCTGTCAGCACGGCTCCTCTGAGGTCTGCGCCTCGAAGGTCAGCCCCGCTCAGGTTTGCCCCCGATAGGTTGGCATTCACAAGAACAGCTCCAGCCAAATTTGCATTACTCAGGTTTGCCTCACTTAAATTTGTCCGGCTCAGGTTTGCCTGGCTTAGATTCGCCCCATTCAGGTCAGCATTGGTCAAATTAGAGTAAACCAATCCTGCTCGGCTGAGGTCACACTCAGAACATTCCCTAGTGCTGAGCAACCGTTGAATGTGTTCAAGGTTTTCAGCGTTTGCAGGAACAACCCACGCTAGCAGCATTAAAGTGGTGAGGGAAACAAGATAGCGGTTCATGGAGAGAAGGGGATTGATGAAAATGATTATTGCTCAACGGTCTTGAGATTCAAAAGCGCGTCTTACAAAGTGGACTTAAACCAAAGTGTACTTAAACCTCTGCTGAAATAGTAATTCATCCTGCAATAAATTTGTGATTGTTCATGGAATCACAGTTGGTTAGAACCCACTGATGGTTTTGAGAATGTCCAAAAATTAGTACTTTTAAAGACCCGTATCTTAAGCTCTATGGCCAAGTTCCATCAAAACATGCGAATGAACTTTACTTGATAGACGGTTATGCTCTCCTCTATTCCAATGAATAGTAACAAGACTCGGTTTTTCATCGCCTTAATTCCTCCCCAAAACATCCAGGACTATGCGAACCAGGTGATTGCAGAATTGAATGCACACTATCAAACTCGCACCTCCAATGCGCCACCTCACATTACCCTTCAACCTCCTTTCCTATGGCAACAGGATAAAGTTGTTGAACTAGAGTCTTGTCTTCAGGCATTTGCCCAAACCCGATCGACTATTTCCGTTACCTTGTCAAATTTTGGGGCATTTGCACCGCGCGTTCTATTTATTAGCGTTGATAAAACGCCAGAGCTTTTATCGCTGCAAGCGCAGATGATGGCTTGCTTGGAGAACAGCTTGGGAATTGTTGATCCGATGTCTAAACAACGTTCCTTCACGCCCCACCTAACCGTTGCCTCCCGAAACCTGAAGCGAAATACTTTTCGACAAGCCTGGGCTGAACTGCAAGAACGACAGATTGAATTTAGCTTTATTAGCGATCGGCTCACCCTCCTCATTCACAATGGGGCTTGCTGGCAGATTCAAGCAGAATTCTCTTTTGTTAAGATTTGATGACTATACCCCCGATCGAGATTGACAAAAAGAGGAAAAACGGTAACAATAGATACAGAAAGTTAAATCGTTCATCCTTCATGGCATCCTTACCCCTCTGCACAAACTATTCATGTAAGAGTGGAAAGGGGCAGGAAACAAGTCAGCCTGATGGACGGAAGTAGGGAAGGGCTCCCGAAGGAACGCGCCTCAAGTCCATTCAGTTACAAAGAGAGGCGAGAATAATGAAATTGACTTATCGCGGTACCAGCTACGACTACAATCCACCTGAAGTGGAGTACGGTGATTTGACTCAATCCGGTAAATATCGAGGTCTGGATGTTCGATTCCGTAACCCTAAGCGGCAGCTAGTTCTTCAGCCAACATTGGATCTGCTCTATCGGGGTGTTGCCCATAAAAGCAGCAATGCTGATCAGCCAGAGAATGTTCGCGTGGAAGCTGCAAAAGCCGTAGAAACAGCAGAAGCAACGAAAGCTCCCGTACTATCTGTACAGGATCGCGCTCGGATGTTGATGATGTCTCATCATCGGCAAGTCAAGCATCGGCAACAGTCAATGCTGAGCCGTCTGGATACCCAAGTCGGGCTATCTTCTACTGAGGCAACTCGGTTTTGGAATCATGTTCAAGGGAAAGTGCATCCATCCTTTGGAGATACTTACGATCGTAACCACGCCGCTCTTAGTTAAGCGCTGCTGATCTGGTATCTAGCACTTCATACCCTGTTTTAAGTTAGCTGGTTGAGGGCACCCCATCTGGGGTGCTTTTCTTTATCTTCCAACCAGGATTTTAGGATTAGCAGGAATTGTAACAACCTCACCCGTCCTAACTTTTCCATCCGTTGCCATATTTGCTGTAATTGACAATTCGAGCAAAGTCCTTAGGGTTTAGGCTAGCCCCCCCCACCAATGCACCGTCAATTTCGGGCTGTGCCATGATTTCATCCACATTGGTTGGCTTGACAGAACCACCATACTGAATCGGGACATCGGGGTTATCTAGCTTGCTGCGAATCAGACCAATAATCCGGTTTGCTTCCTGCGAATCACAGGTGTCCCCCGTACCGATCGCCCAAATTGGCTCATAGGCAATCACCAACCGCTCTTGATCCACATCCACCAAATCCTTTTCAATCTGGCTGACAATCAGCGTTTCAGTTTCCCCTGCATCTCGCTGCTGTTTGGTTTCACCCACACACAAGATGGGAATCAGCCCGTGGGCTTGCGCTGCCTTCAAACGTAGGTTTACCGTTGCATCGGTTTCACCAAAAAATTGTCTGCGCTCACTGTGACCCACCACCACATACCGCACACCAATCTCCGTCAACATGGGGGCCGAAATTTCTCCTGTGTAGGCTCCTACATCCTCCCAATGGACGTTCTGCGCCCCAACCCTAACACGGCTGCCATGCAAGTTTTTGGACAGAGTTCCTAACGCTGTGAAAGGCGCGCAGAGTACAATTTCTCTATCATCTGGGGTATCGCTAACAGAATCCAGGAACCCTCGTAGAAACTCCAGAGCTTCTGTCTGGGTTTTGTACATTTTCCAGTTACCAGCAATGATGACCTTTCGCACGGGTATCTCAATATATCGCTTTCGTAGATTAGAACACCAAAAAGATGCAACCTCTAGTTTAAGGCTTAGAGGGTTTAATGTTGCGATGAATTGTGTGAAGTGGAGCTGTCTCTTATACACATCT
>PVWD01000279.1 GCA_003003615.1 filamentous cyanobacterium CCP2
GGGTAAACTTCGCTTTGCCACGCATACCTGGGAGACATTAGCAGCTTCGGTGAAGGGGTTTTGTGCTTACTTTGAGGTCGATCGCGTCAATTCGTGCTGTATTCTGCCGCTGTACCACGTCAGTGGGCTAATGCAATTTTTGCGATCGTTCCTGACGGGTGGACAATTTGCGCTTCCTGGAACCCTGAATGATTTGCCGATTGGCTTTGATCCGGCTGATTTTTTCCTTTCCCTGGTGCCAACCCAACTGCAACGGTTGCTGCATGATCCGGTGGCAGGCGATTGGCTGACTCAGTTTCAGACGGTACTGCTCGGAGGGGCCCCAGCCTGGCAGGAATTGCTGGAGCAGGCAAGGCAGCGATCGATTCGGTTGGCTCCGACCTACGGCATGACGGAAACCGCTTCCCAGGTGGTCACGCTAAAACCAGAGGATTTTCTGCAAGGGCGATCGGGCTGTGGACGAGTGTTGCCCCATGCTCAAATCCAGATCCAGGATGCGGCAGGGCAGGCGTTAAATGTAAATGAAGTCGGCACAGTGGCCATTCGGGCAGCTTCTTTGGCCTTGGGGTATTACCCCGATCGGTTTGCGGGTTCCTGGTTTCAGACGGATGATTTGGGATATTTTGACTTACAGGAGAGCCTGCAAATTGTTGGGCGGAAAAGTCAGAAAATCATCACAGGTGGGGAAAATGTGTTTCCGCAGGAGGTGGAGGCCGCAATTCGGGCAACCGGCTTGGTGAAGGATGTGTATGTTTTGGGGCTGCCAGATGCCGATTGGGGCGAAGTGGTGACAGCCGTTTTCGTGCCGATCGCCCAGCCTGACCTAACCGCATTACGAACGGCTCTGGAACCCCACCTCACCCCATTCAAACGCCCGAAACGGTGGATCACTCTGGAAAAGCTGCCCCGCAATGCTCAGGGTAAGGTCGATCGAGAACAGTTAAAACGGCTCCTGATTTAACGAGAAATTTGGTTTCTCATAAAGGTGGGAGCAGGCAAATACGTATCAGCGTCAATAAGGGCTTTCGATTCTTGATCCAGGGCCCGAATCACTTTCTTGTAAAGAATTTCGGCTTCCTGGTGGGAGTTGCCAATGCTGGTTAGCCCGACTTTACCAAACTCCGACAAACAGCCAATCAGATGAAACACCGTGCCCGTCTCAGTGGTGCTGTAGAAATGCAGGTCATGCTGGGCGATGATGTCCATCAAATCTCCTGGAGTCAGCCCTCGGTAATAGTTCTGATGCAAATTGTCGGTAGCTCGGTAGTATTTAGGGGTTCCCTGCTGGCTATAAAATAGTCCGGTAGCCGCATCATATCGCCCATAGGTTAACAGTTTTAGGGTCATAAAGGGATGGGTTGTGCCACCCTTTCGCAGGTTAATTTCGATCGCCTGCAAGTCCCATACCCCCGTTTCTGGCGAGCGCACCGCAATAAAATCTAAACTGAACCGCTCGATCGCCCCTTTTTCCGCCAAATTTTTTCCCACCTGCAAACCATATTCCTGAAGCCGCAAGCGGTAGGCTTCATCTGCTGGGAAAGTACAGCCCAAAAAGACCTGACCATCTGGCCCCCCTAAAATTTGGTCATGGGTCGATAAAATTTCCACCTTCCCTGTTGGTGTGACATAGCCCTGAACGCTAGGAGATCGCTTCTCTTCCCCTTCCACAAAGGCTTCCACGATCGCCCCCAGTTCTGGAATCCGGCTGCTAAAGTGGGCCCAGGTTTCATCGCTGACCTGAAAGCTCAAGAATTCAAACCGATCGCGAATCGCCGCAATCCGAGCCGTCGTAGAAGTTGAGCCGGGTGCCACAGAGCGTAGAGGGCGCAAATCTAGCAGGGCATTCCCTCCCCCCGAAAAGCCCTCATTTAGCTTCACAACCATTCGCTTCAAAGCGGGTTGGCGTTCCCATAGGTCAGCCGTAACAGCGGCCAAATCATCCACATTCCACACTAATTCGCTGCCATCGGGATGCGGAATGCCTGCCTCTGCAAAAACCTGCCGACTGCCACTTTTCGTTCCCCAATACAGCAGGTCTGGGTCAAGAGCCAACATGGGAACATCAAGCTTGACTGCCAACTCTCGTTCTAAGCAAGTGGAGTTAAAGCACGTCATGTACGATCGCTGGTGCCGAATTGAGCGGCGCAGTCGTTCCATCAGGCGAGGCCGATCGAGAATTTTTTGCGTCAAAGCCTGAAGGGACGCATCATAGGTGCAAAATAGCAGCAGCCGATCGCGAGCATGGGAAAAAGGTACACCAGGCAAAAGTTGTAGATAGTAGTCAATAACGCTAGGATGGATAGGCTGAGATGTCACATAAATTAGCCGAGTGCGTGGGTTCCGCAGTCGGATTAAGGAGAACAAAAGCCGTTCTTCGTAATGATGGACTCCTTTAATTTTCCGTAGTTCTTGCTGATCCAGGCTTAAAGAAGGAACGACAAGGATATCGCAGTCTCCTTGGTTCAGGTCATCAAGTACATCCCAATGGTCGTGCAATTGCGCTTTGAGTTGGCCAAACCGCTCCGCCTGAGTGTAGCCCCCCGTCGAGAGTGCCAGACTTTGCATAACCTCAGCCCCGTTTTAATAAAAGTATTAGTGATCTTAATCGAGATCACTCCCTTATGGAATCTGGCTTTAGGTTGCCATAATAACCTCAGAACGTACTACACTGTCCAAAATACAAAAAATTAAACCATCTTGGCAGAATTACAAGTTGGAGCTATGACGTTCAACGAAAATCAATTCCCAAAGTTCGTAAATCTACCACCGCGAGTTCCGACTGACCCTGAAGACATTAGCCGGGCTGTTTGTCTTTTAGGGAACCGGATTGCATCTGATCTAAAAGAAAAGTCCAAGAATGAGCTAACTTTTTTGCTGGGGGTCTACCCAAACCCAGAGCAGGCAAAACTGTGGAAACATGCCCTGAAAAAGATGCTCAAGAGCGATCCTGACCTTGACACAGCACCAATTTTACCTCCGGTTCGGCAAGCACCGAAAAAGACAACTCGGAAGCCTGCCAGCAAAAAGTCAAAGCGTCAATCTACAAAAAATCGATCGCGTCAGCCTGTGAGCGATCGACTTATGGAATCGGACTATTCTTACATGGGGGTCAGTAACCTCGCCAGCATTAATATCGATATGTTTCGCGATGATGATGCTGGGTTTGATGATTAACCCATGATCGACGATCGAGATAAATGGGTAAATGAGTCTTTTCGTTTGTCCATTTACCCATTCACCGATTCATTACCTCATTAAGCTAAACCCTTGCTGCCAAACCAATTAAGGTCAGCGGGGCTGGAGAACTTGAGGGGGTATCGGTTACAGAGGAGTCGGTTGATTCAGTGGATGTTGGCATAGTCGATGGGCTAGAAGCCATACTCTCAGAAGCCATCATTCCAGAAGTCATCATCATGGCAGGCTTGGTCACATCAACTGCCCCTAAGCTGGTGGCAGCTCCTGTGGTCAAGTTAATGCTGTAGAGCGTGGAACCAGAAAGGGCATAGGCAGTGTTGGTGAGGCTGCGATCGGTGAAGATATCAAAGCCTGCCCCAGGAGCAAATGTGGCACCGAGGGAGCCAACTGTAAAGAGTTGTCCTGTGTTGGGAGAGGTGGGGCTACCGTTGAGAGAACCAATCCGAACCAGCGTTCCTAAGGTGGAATCAATGCCAAATAGGGTGGTTGTGGGCGTGCCTGCAAAGTTGTTGGTGTAGGCGACTGCCGTAATGCTAGGGGTTTTGCCTGCATTGACATCACCACTTGCATAGGACAGAACTGTATCGGTTCCTGCCAGGGTGCCATTCGTGGGCACAAGGCGCAGGTTTTCTTTGGCATCGCTTACCAGGCGCAGACGATCGACCGTTGGGTTAAAGTCTAACCCCAATGCAGTTCCAGTTAAGGCTGGATCAAGGGCTGACCCCACTGCTTTTGCCGCTCCGGTTTTCAGGTCGATCGTGTAAAGCTGGTTGGCACTACTCAAACCGTACAGATCCCCAGTTGCCGGACGAAAATCGATACTTCGCAAGGTTTCCTCGGTTGCCAGCCCGGTTACAGCAATATCAACGGCAGACGCAGGCTGATCGGGGTTAAATGCCAGCAGCGTATTGTTTTCGGACAAGCCAAACAGTTTCAATGCTCCCAACGAAACATTCAAGTTATAGCGTGTAGGCAGCCCGCCTTCACCTGGCAACACTCGGATAAAGTAGGTTCCTGCCTTCAGGTTTTGGCTAATCAAATCCTGCGCGGTTCCCGTATTGCTGGAACTTGCCAACACTGCCCCATCGCTGCCCAACAGTTGAAGGTTCGCATCTGCCTGCAAGCCATCCAGCACCAAATTCAGACTACTAGGGGTATCCAGGTTGACTTTATACACATCATCCAGCGTGCGTGAACCGATCGCCCCTGGGAACTGATCTGAGAAAGCCGCACTGGAACCCAGCGAAATCAGGCGGGTGGGATCGCTGATGTTTAATAAACCGTTGGCAATGGAGTTGAATCCAAGCTTCAGCTTGTAGTTGGTGCTGCCGCCTTTGACCTTGATTTTAAGGAAATAGGAACCCGCCTCAAGGACTTGATTCAACAAGCCAGAGGATAGACGGGAACCATTGGCAACCGTGATCAGAGTTCGTTTGCTGTCGTAGAGTTCAATGTCAGTATTGGCATTCAGCCCTTCCAGTAGCCCCAAGAAGGTGCTGCGATCGGTCAGGCTAAATTGATAAAACGCAGAATCGCTGGACTCGCTGCCACCAAGACTACCCGAATAGCGTAGTGGTTTAGTGTTGACACTACTCGTCGTTTGGGTCGTTTTCACCTGCAAAGACTGACGGAAATTTACCCCAGCCAGTTCAACCACTTTGCTCTTAAAACGATACTGAAACTCGCCGCTAATTCGGCTAACCCTCAGAAAGTACACGCCTGCCTTTAAGCGTTGCCGAATAAATTCGGGTTTGCCGTCTGTTTCATCCGATCGTCCAACCACTTTGCCTTTACGGTCAAACAGGGTCAATTCAGCATTACCGCTCACCTGCCCTAAACTCAGGTCAAAGTTACTGCGGTTCTGCATTTTGAATCGGTAGATCTGCACATCGTTCGACTCGTCTAGAAACCCCTTGTAGGAAAACCGCCCATTCTTAAGGTTTACCTTCAAAGCACTTGAAAACTTATCACCTGGATTCCTCGTCATATTTCCTGAATTCCTTCCAAAAAGTTGGTTAAGTTCTGCGCGAAAAACTGCAATATTTCAAGCAGCTTCTTTATTACCTGCGCTTTAACCTGTCCCGATGCGAAAAATGTTTAACCGAGGACGTTTATTGTCAAAAAACGGGCTAGAAGTTTAACTAGCCATTTCCAAGTAGCACCGTATCCAGCATTCCCAAACTTCATTAAAAAATTACTGAGTCATAAAAATAACTCAGTAAAGATGGAAAAGTTCGTAGCGGTTTTGTTCCTAACTTCCCTTAATTAGCCCATGCCGCGCATTTGGGCAAAATGTTCCAACAGCAGGCGATGAACGAAAAGATAGCCACCCCCCACTTTTTGCAGAAACACCCGCCCGGCAACATGATCCAAAAAGCGGGAATAGTTCCAGGGGATGTATCGATCGCGGTAGAGAATCAGTCGCAGAACAAAGTGTTTGAAACAGGCTTGCCCACCGCCAAAAATGAATCCAACAATCATTCCGCCGAAAAAGCCGTAGCTGAGTCCATAGATTAATCCAATTCTCCAGCCCAGCAGCAGACTGTAAACCGTAGTAATGACGATCGCATCAATTACGCCGCCAATTAATCCACCAATCCCCGCACTGAGGAGGGTGCGCCAAATCCCCTGGTTAGGGACGGTTTTTGTTTCAATGACTGAGCCGCGTAACCCGTGGGTAAGTCCGTAGATGAGGGCACCAACTACACCAGATATGACACCGCCAATCATGCCCAAAAACATCCCACTGCCAACCTGCCGACTCACCTGTCCAGGAGTGACTTGGGGAGCTAACTCGCTAATAATGCCAAAGACTAGTCCGGCTGCAAGGCCTAAGGGCATCCCATTTTTGAAGCCGATGAGCAGGCTGCGTTTTGCCTCACGCCAAGACCATTTCAAGGTTTCTACTGTGTCAATGTCTAGTTTACTCAGCCCGGCAACTAGACCAAACGCCAAACCAAAAATGAGGGCATTCATTAACCCCTTGATGGCTCCACTGCGCCAACCGTCCATGATGCCGTTGGTCATGCCGCCTGTAATGATGCCAAAGGGCACACCCATTAAAATGCCGGATAAGACGGTTCCAATCCGATAATTTCGCCGTTGCGATCGAGTTTGTAACCAGGAGGGTTGGAGGTGTTCAATCAGAAACACGCTTTGGGACTGTTGCAGCATTTGTTTTGCCAACCAAGACAGCCAGCCGATCGCCTCTGCTTCGGAGTAGGTTTGATCCAAGCTGCGCCGTTTGAACATGCGCTCAATGTAGGCGTTAAAGAGTTGCCGTCGTCGTTCTTCTACGACCAGCGTTTCATCCAGATCTTCAGCTCCAATGCCCTGATAGGCTAGCACCATAATATTGAGCATCAGGGGAGACTGAGCTAGTTCTTGCAGAGCGGCATCCTCTTTGAGCAAGGCCTTCAACCCAGTTAAGTCCCCGCTAAGACTGTTGAGATACTGCTGAATTTGGATAGGTGTAAGCGATCGAAGGTAAACGGCTGTTTGCAAATTTAGGCGATTAGATAATGCTTCGTAGTCCCGAATTCGGCTACAGACAATCATTTCGGTGCCATATTGCTCTTGAAACTGGTTCACCGCTGCCACGCAGTCATCCCGGTGTTCCGTGCGGACTTCATCTAGCCCATCCAGCAAGAGCAAAAGCTGCTGTTGTTCCACCCAGGGCCGCCCAATTTTTTGAGGAACCTGATATTTCTTATTCAGTTCTTCTACGATCCAATCGGCAATGCTTTGCTGCCCGCCAACCCAAGAGGAAAGATTTAGCACAACTGGAATTAAATGCTCTGTATCCAGTTCGGCTCGGCTGATTAATTCGCGGGCTAGCTGCAATAGGGTGGTTGTTTTACCTGCCCCCGGTTCTCCTAGGATGAGGAGCGATCGCCCGGTGCCCAACTGGTCAAAAATCGAGACGATCGGAGTTCCCTGGGGTAAGGTACGTTCGGTCTGCTGCGCCATTTGCCAGGACATGTTCCAGGGGGATGTTACAACGTCCGATCGGTCTTCCATGCCCAACACCACCAGCACCTGATCATGCAGCGAAGTTTCCAGAACACCTTTAATCCAGTAGTGCTTCACCTTAGATAGCAAGGCCTGGCGGTTACGATATTCCTGCCGCGATCTAGCCCCTAATTGAGCAGAATGCTGACTTACCGCCGTTCCTGCCGAAGCTCTGCCCGGTTCAGAAAACCGCAATTTACTCACCTGGGGCAAAAACTGAATTAACCGAGGAGCCATATCCGGCGGCATGGTTTCCTCGTCTGGCTCCACTTCTGGTTCAATGTCTGATTCAATCCCTAATTTGATTTCTGCAATTTCTGGATCATAGTCCCGTTCAGCATCATAGTCCCGTTCAGCATCGTACCGGGCAATAGGGTGAATTTCTTGGTGGTTGTCCTGGGCGATCGACTGGTCAACGGGTTCTGAGTTGGGTAATTGAATCAGCGTGTTGGCAATGTCGGTGGGGAGGGCGTTGGGAAGAACCGATTCCCGATTTTCTGAACTTTGAAGTGGAGTTAATGCTGACAATGCTTGTAGGGCTTCTGCTGCATTGAAATAACGCTGGCGGTAGTCGTAGCGCACCATTTTGTCTAGAATGGCTGCCAGTTCAGGGCGAATGGCTAATTGCGAACAGTCAATTTCCCCAGTTTGCCCACTTTTTGGCAACTCTTTTGGATTGATCCCCGTCAAAGCTTGTAGCCCCACCATGCCCACTGCATATACATCACTGCTGAACTGGGGCAACGAGGACTGCTGCTCGACGGGCATATACCCTGGTGAACCGATCGCCACCGTCAAGCTGGTTTGCCCAGAAGAGACTACTCGCTCCGTATTAACCTGCTTAACGGCTCCAAAGTCAATCAAAATGATTTTTCGATCGCGCTTGCGGCGGATCAGGTTGGAAGGTTTAATGTCTCGATGAATCACATTTTGTTCATGGACAAAGGTCAATACATGCAAAATGTCGTCTAACAGCGATATTACTTCTGCTTCAGTGAGCTGCCCTCGCTGCTCTAATTCGCGATCGATCGACCAACCTTCCACATATTCCTGCACCAGATAAAATTCGCCATCCTGCTCAAAGTGGGCGAGCAGCCGAGGAATTTGGTCATGATTGCCCAGTTGATACAGGGTTCTGGCCTCCAGGTCAAACAGCCGTTTAGCCACATGCAGCGAGTTAGACGAGGTAAACCGTGGCTTAAATTGCTTGACAACACAAAGCGGCTGACCTGGCAAGTGGCTGTCTCGCGCCAAAAATGTCTGCCCAAAGCCACCACTTCCTAGGGGCTTAACGACATGATAATGTCCTGCAAGTACCGCACCCATTTACGAATCACTGTCCCATTGATCAGCAGGATAAACCCGATCGATCATTGAATCATGAATAAATTATCAATCGTGATTCCAGCTTAACCTGTCCCCCTTCAATAGTCATATTTTGCTTAACAGGATTGTTGAAGAGACTGAGGAGGGGGG
>PVWD01000280.1 GCA_003003615.1 filamentous cyanobacterium CCP2
AAAGAGGATATTCCGACGCTGTTGCACGGCTTTATAAATTTGCACTGAGCTATCCACCACATGGGGACGGAGCCGCTCTGCGTATTCTATATATTCTTCAATAACTGCATCTGGGTTGAGGGGCGGCAAGTCATAGAGTTTCTCTAAAATGGCGTTTTTATATTCAACTGTCCAGCGGAGCTGCTTCCTTAGCCCTTCCGTATGCATCAGGTCAACCACCCGAATCCCAATCCGCTCCGACTTATCGGCATAGGTTGGCCCAATTCCCCGCTTGGTTGTGCCAATTTTGTGGTTGCCGCGTCGCTCTTCGGAGGCTTGGTCAATCAGCCGGTGATACGGCATGGTGATATGAGCGGTTTCTGATATGAGCAGGTTTTTGGTGGAAACCCCTAACTGTTCGAGCTGATCTAATTCTTCAATCAGCACTTTCGGGTCAATCACGGTGCCTGACCCAATAATGCATTCGGTACTGGGATAGAGAATCCCAGACGGAATTAGGTGAAGCTTAAAGGTTTGATCTTGGACAACAACGGTATGCCCAGCGTTGACCCCACCTTGGTAGCGCACAACGACATCTGCCGATCGGCTCAGCAGATCCGTAATCTTTCCTTTGCCTTCATCGCCCCATTGGGCACCAATTACAACAACGTTAGCCAAGATTCGTTTGGGTGTAAAGTTCACACAAACTTCAATTATCAGCAAAAGAGGGATAGAGTGTCAACCGAGTTTTGAATTTTAGAGTTTAGATTTTGGGTTAGCGATTCAGCAAAAAAGCGACGATCGCGCTGCCAATGGGAACAGTGAGGTTATCAATGCCAAGATTAGAGAAAGCTTCCAGGGCAGTGGCGGTAATGGCAATGCCAATGGGAATCAGCCAAGTTTGCCAAATGTTGCCTTGAACGCCAAGTAAAACCAAACTGCTCACGGCATAACTCACCAAAAGCATGGTAAGCGACCCTTCCCAGGTTTTTTGCATATTCCAAAGCTTGTAGGGGTGTTGCCCCCAGCGTTGCCCAACGAGAGCGGCAAGTCCGTCTCCCCAGGTCATAACCAGGATACCAATAACTGCATAGTGGGGGTGAGTTTGCCAAAAAGCCACCGTCAGTACGCCAATGCTGACAGCGTAGAAAAAAGTGCCTAAACTTTTGCGTCCAACACTGTTGATGCCTGGAAGAATGGGAAAGCGGTAGGAGAGCAACGTAACAATGCTAAACAAAACAGAGGCTCCAATTCCTATCCAGGCAGGCATTTGCAGCCACCACGCCAGCAAAATCACGTTGCCCGTGCCCATGTGAACCACTTTACGCATCACTTCGGCACTGCTACCCGATCGACTTAACCCCTTTGCCAACAGCACAACCAATCCGAGCCATGCCGCAACGACCAAAATATGCAGCCCGGTGGATGGAAGAGAAAGAAACCAGTCAAAGAACCTTAACAAAGACAATCACTCGCTGCCGATAAATGAAGAGTTGGAATGAATTTCGCTGATTTTACTGTAGAGGATTTTGATCATTTAGCGTGATCAATCTCAACCCAGCACATCTTAAAGGGAAGAAACAGACCGAAAAACGGGCAGGGTAAAGTGAAAGCAACTGCCTTGCTGGGGGGAAGAATCCACCCAAATTTGTCCATAGTGGGCCCGCACCACCCGCTTGCACAGAGCCAAACCAATTCCGTAGCCTTCTTTGGCTTCATCCCGCTTCAGTCGGAACTGTTCTTCAAAAATCGATTTCTGATTTTCCGAAGGGATGCCTGGCCCGTCATCGCAAATGCTGACCTGCACTTTCTGAGTGGTGCGGTGCAAAATGGCAATTTCGATCGTCCCTTGTTCGGGGGTGTATTTGATCGCGTTGTCGAGTAAATTAACCAGAACTTGCTTGACTCGTTCACGGTCAGCATAGACCTTGGGCAAATCTGATGGAATATCGGTTTTAATCTTCTGGGACTTGGCTTGAAACTGTTCACATAACCGATCGATCACCTCCAGGCACAGCCGCCCTAGATCAAGCTCTCTGGGCTGGATGCGAAATTCCGCGCTTTTGTCCCGTGCTGCCTGAAGAATGTCGGTAATCATTCGATCGATCGCTTTGGTCTGCGTTCGGGCATGGCGAACCAGTTGGGCGATGAGTTCTGGATTCAGGCGCGTTCCCCCCTCCAGCTTAGGGTTCTTCCGAAGTTGCTCTAAAGTTTCCAGGGCAATGGATACAGCCGTTAGAGGGTTTCGCAAATCGTGGGCCAGCATGGCAATGAGCTGGTCTTTGAATTGCAATTGAGCTTGCAGGTCTTCTTTTTCTCGCTGGAGACGAAAAATCTCGTCTGAAAGTTGGATTAACTCAGCAGAATGGGCAACCGATTTGATGGATTCATCACTTTGGGCAAAGGGCTGTGAAGGTTGAGCCACCCGATGCGGGACAGAATACTCATCCACCGATCGCTGCCAGCGAGTCCACCACTCTTTTAACTGGGCGACAAGATTGCTACCTGCCAGGGTTTGCCGAGGTTCCGGATGAATTTTAATTAAAGATGGCGTTGCAACTAGCTTAAAATGCTCTGCCAGGTGAGGCTGTTCGCTTACATCAACAACTTGCAGTTCATAATAATTTTCATCATCGGCTAATTCTTTCAGACAGTTGCGAATTTGCCGAATTCTCTCACTGGCTGTGGGGCGTTTGTCCACAAACAGCAAGAGTTGTAGCGGGGCTTCAGAACCATTTAGCTGTTTGGACAGTGCCTCCATTTGAACCTGCTCAATGAACGAACTTGATCAACCGACCCAGCGCAACGAACATCAGGATTTAATTATTTTGACAGATTTACTCACGGATTATCTGCTTCATCTGGCGATCGGTCAAGCAATTTGCGGCGAATATGCCGGTTTGCCAAAATCAAGCCTCCCTCACCTCAGCCGCTTCCATAAAGGAATAGACTGGAGGAATAAATAAACCATAAAGTTGACAGATGCCTAAATCGGTAGAGTCCACGTCGGTTGGCGGCGCGGATAGAATAGGCGATGGGACAGCACCAAATTTACCGAACTAAGCGTTGTGTTTTAACGTTGTCTGAGAACTGGCGAGGCAGGGGTAATGAAGATTCTGGTTCTGGCTTGGGAGTTTCCACCCCGCATTGTAGGGGGGATTTCTCGCCATGTGGCAGAGCTTTACCCTGAATTGGTTAACTTGGGGCATGAAATTCATCTATTGACTGTTGAGTTTGGGCAAGCTCCTCGCTACGAGGAGGTGGAGGGAATTCGGGTGCATCGGGTACATGTGGCCGAAAGCCATAATTTTTTCCACTGGATTGCCAACATGAATGAAAGCATGGGGCGGCACGGCGGCAAGCTGCTTCTGGAGGACGGCCCGTTTGATATCATTCATGCCCATGATTGGCTAGTGGGGGATGCGGCGATCGCCCTCAAACGCATCTTCAAAGTACCCCTCGTTGCCACCATCCACGCGACAGAGTACGGACGACATAACGGAATTTATAACGACACGCATCGCTACATTCATGGCAAAGAAACTAACTTAGTTGCTGAAGCCTGGCGCGTCATTGTTTGCACGAACTACATGCGCCTGGAAGTAGAGCGGGCACTCCACAGCCCTTGGGACAAAATCGATGTAGTTTACAACGGTATTTCGGTGGAAAAGCGGGAACCCAGCCCGGAGTTTGAATATTGGCAGTTTCGCCGTCGGTTTGCCACAGACAAGGAAAAAATTGTTTACTATGTGGGGCGCATGACCTACGAGAAGGGCGTGAATTTGTTGCTGAGTGCTGCTCCAAAAGTGATCTGGGAAATGGGCGGCGATGCCAAGTTTGTGATTATTGGCGGTGGCAACCTTGATCCGCTGAAACATCAAGCCTGGAATTTGGGCATTTGGGACAAGTGCTATTTCACTGGCTTCATGCCCGAAGATGATTTAAATCAATTTCGTTTGGTAGCAGATTGCGCTGTTTTTCCCAGTCTGTATGAACCGTTTGGAATTGTTGCCCTGGAAAGCTTTGCGGCTCGTGTTCCGGTGGTGGTTTCCGATACGGGCGGTTTACCAGAGGTGGTGCGGCATGGCAAAACGGGCGTTGTCACCCGTGCGGGCAATCCAGATTCGATCGCCTGGGGGATCGTGGAAATTTTGAAAAACCCTGACTATGCAAATTGGCTTGTGGAAAATGCTTACGAGGATTTAGATATTCGCTTTAACTGGTACAAGCTGGCTCAGCAGACGGAGGGGGTTTACGGACGGATTTTGCATGAGCGATCGGATGCGGAGTGGTAGGAAGTGGAGATTGAGGGACAGATGAGAACTGCAAAAGCTATGAGGCGATCGTCTCTGTGCTGTGAAGCAATTCCTCAAACCTGCGGTGGCGCATGAGTAGGAAGAGGGGCAACCCCAGAGAGACCCCAACCAGCAGTAAGCTCATAACGTAAACCCACAAATGTTTCATTTGTAGCCGTCTACCTTCCCAAAAGACAAAGGTCAAAAAGACAAGGGCTGAAACGATAACATCCATTCCAAAAAAGGCAGAAATTCGAGTCGCAAAAAGTTGCTCAATAAACTGGCTTAAATCAAGTCCGTATTCCAGCAGAAACGGAACAAACTGCGAATAAGGTAGAACCGTTCCCAGGATGCAAAAAACAATGAGTATCGGCTGAAACATTGTATTACTCCAGAACTGTAACGTCCGGGGATGATCTCGTTCATCCATTTGATAACCCATCTGGGGTAGCGCATTTTATCTTCAGGCTAAATCAGCTTAAGCCGAAGCGCGGCGACTGCTGCCTGCACCCGATGGTCAACCCCCATTTTGTTAAAAATGCTCTTCACGTGGGTTTTGACTGTGCTAAGACTAAGGTATAGGTGGGAAGCAATTTCCTGGTTCGTTTGCCCTTCCACAATTAATTTAAGAATTTCGCGTTCGCGGTCTGAGAGATTCACCGGCTGGATGTAATTTTTCGATACAGACTGATTCACGGCTTCTTGCATTCTGTCATTCTCCAGTTCGCGTAAAGAATAAAAATATGCAACGTAAAATATGCAGTTTAACACCCCTTCAAATCAATCGCTTTTGCATGATTTGCTCGATCGAAAGTGGTTCAGTCTTGCTTTCTGGTCATTGTCAGCAGCGTTTCAATAACTTGACTTCTTAATGGATCTTCTAGCGGTAATGCTAAAGAGTCAGAAAACCACAATCCATCCATTGCTAACACAATAATGGTTGCCCGAACTGGATCAATGCCGTCTGATAGAAGTCTTTCCTTGACAAGCTTTTCGTGATCACATGCCACTTTTAGCAAATCAGGATTTCTCGCGACTGCTGCCGACAAATTTGCAATGAGTGCCATTGTTTGGCGATTAAACCGCAAGGCTGCTCTCACATAGGCTCTTGTCCATTGCCCCGGTGTTCCTGGAGCGTCATCTTGCTTGAATTCCTCCTGTATTGTTGTTTCAAAGTCTTGGGTAAGGTGGTCTGCTAAACCCAAAATCAATGCATCTTTGTTGGGGAAATGGTAGAGTAACCCACCTTTGCTCACGCCTGCCTTTTGCGCTGCTGCATCCAATGTCAACGCTTCTAATCCTTGTTCAAGTAGGATGTCGATCGTTGCCTGAAGGATTGCTTGGCGAGTTGCCGTGCGAGGGGCAGAGCGTTTCGTATCAGTCATTACATGAGTCGATTCATTGCTTAAATTTACTATACCGTCCAGACGGTATAGTGTCAATTTTATTCTTTCAGATTACATGCTGAGGATTTTGAATTAAATAACCTGTGTGATTGTTCTGCTTAGCTGGCTGGGCTGGCAAGATGCCCACCCCACAAGAATTTTAGTTTGTTTAATTCACGTTCCTGAGTCTCCTTGCTAGTCTGCAACAACCTGCTTCTTCTCTTTTACTACTCGCCTTCCCCAGGGCTTAAGAACTGAGATTCCGATGATGACTGCCAGGAAAAGAGTTTGAACGAGAGTTCCAACTAGCACCCCTTTAGCATCGAAGGAGTAAACGGTGTTATTGAAGGCCTGTAGTCCTTCTTGTCTAGAGATATTTTCTGCAACATTCCCCCAGGGAAATAGCCAAAAGGTTCCAAATGCAACTAATCCAGTTGTCAAAATCCACTTTGCGATCACCCAATAAAATTTGGTGAATCCATAGTTTGTTGTCCAACAAAGAAATGTGGCTGTAAGGACTGAGCCGATCGCTGAGGGAATCACAATGTAGTCATCAAGCAAATTAATTGCTGAGTTGAGTGTATAAAGAGCCTCCGCACTGACTGACTTTGTGTTCCTCAATGATAAGAGAAACATACTCAAAACAGTACCTGTCCAGAGGGCAGCAAAGCCAATATGGATGGATAATAGCCAGTTTTTGTGTTTAATGCTTAGTTTTCGCATATAAGCTCCTATTTCCTTCTAAACTGAGTACTTTGCTTCAAGCCACAACCCATGCCTGCATCTACCTCAGTGGCATTAAATTGCTAAATGCATTAATAGTCAATATATTAAGTAATTATCGGGAAGTCAACTCCGTGAAGGGGCGAACCGTTAAAGAAGATTGTGAACGATTTGATCTAGTATTCTCGAAACAGCCTCCTGCTCTACCTCTGAGATGCCTTTGGTTGCTTGTTGAATGGTCTCTGCCCCTAAAGGAGGTAAAACTTTCATGAGCCGTTTTCCTTCATCGGTAAGCCAGATTCGGATAATTCGGCGATCGTCAGGGTCGCGCTTACGATAAACAAGGTGGCGATCTTCCATTCGATCCACAACTCCTGTGAGGGTTGCACCAAGTTGCTTGAGCTTGTCGGCAATACCAGATGTTGAAAGTCCATCCTCTTCCCAGAGGCAACATAGAACAAGATAGTGGAATGGAGTCAATTCATAGGGTTCTAGTCGCTCCAGGAAAGCGCGATACATTAACTGAGATGCCAGTTTGATTTTGTAGCCCAGATTATAGGGGGCTAGAGCATGTCGCCATTGCTGGAGAAAATCAGCATCTGAGGATGAACTAGACATGGGACAAGGCTGATCACGAAGCCAGATAATTAAAGTGTTAACTATTCTACGATGTTCCCCTCATGAACAACTTAGAAATCAGTTAGCTTTGTGCCTAGACCTTTTGAGGTGGCATCAGAGTTGCTATCCAGATCTTCTACCATCAGAATGTTTTTATTAAGCTATTTTTCGCGTCATGCTTCCTAGTGATCTCCTAATGCATCGGCAAAATGGCGAAGAAATTGTTCCCAAACGATTACCGATCGAAAAACGCAATTTGGCGATCGCCACTGATTTGATCACCTTGTTTCAAAACTGTCAGGGCAAAACCCAGGGTGAGTTAGAACGTCAGTTGAAAGAAATTGAAGGCACCAGCACGGACTACCGCATTAAACGCGGGCTAGCCCATTTGCTCAAAAGTGACACCTTTAGCACCTTCGAGGTGGTCAGTCCTTTAGAACCACAACTGCTACGATCGCGGGTCTTTGCCCTTTCTGCCCAGTCAGCACCACTTCCCCAAACGGCTCCCTTTACCCTGAAAACGATCGCCGAACAGCTCAGTCAAGAACTTGAACAGGAAGTGTTTCCCAGTCAGATACAGGCAGGACTATACGCCGATTTGAATGAAAACAAAATTCTGACTCAGTTTGATGCACCGACCCCAGAAGCTCTCCTCCATCGCTACAACGTTTCCCAAGTGCAGGGTATTTTTTATAAAGCCAGTCAAATTCGCATTACCGCCCACCGTAATGATCCAGGAGAATACAAGCTGCTGTTTCGCTATTTGAAGCTGTTTGGACTCATGGCATACATTGAAGGTGATGCCGATCATGGATTTACGATTACGATCGACGGGCCGACGAGCTTATTCAAATCCAGTACGCGCTATGGATTAGATATTGCCAAGTTAATTCCTGCCCTTTTACATGTGACAAAGTGGAGCCTCACTGCGGATTTATACCTGCGAGATAGCTATACAAAAGCAGAAAAAAATCGTCGCTTTAGCCTCAATTCTGACTGCGATTTGGTGACTCACTATCCTCCGGGTAAGCCCTATGACAGCATGTTGGAAACTTCCTTTGCCGATCGCTGGGATTCTCTTAAATCTGAATGGAAGTTGGAACGGGAAGTGGATTTAATTCCGATTCCTGGCAGCGTCATGATCCCAGACTTTCGGTTAGTTCACCCCAATGGGCGATCGGTTTTACTGGAAATTGTAGGGTATTGGCGACCGGAATATCTGCGTAAAAAGTTCTCTCAGGTGCGGCAGTCGGGTCGGGATGATTTAATTCTGGCCATTTCCGAACGACTCAACCTGGAAAAAGCTGGCGTGAAATTAACCCAGGTAGCCACGCCGATCGTCTGGTTTAAGGATAAGCTGTCGCCTAAGGCGGTTTTGTCTGCTTTGGAAGAGATGGCGTGAGAAATTTAGGACGGATAATGCATGAGGGCGATCGGCAATCGAAATAGGGTTGCGACGGCTTGGGTAACACCAAACTTGCGTTTCAAAGATTGGGGTAAGGTTTGCCATTCAACCGGGGTAAATCCCAAACGCTGATAAAACTGTACGAGTTGATCCCCCAAACATTCTAAATACAGCGGTTTTTCTGCCTGCTGCATCAAATGTAAAGTCAAATAGGTTCCTAACCCTTTTTTTCGCCAGTCCGGATTCACCACTAAACTGCCTAACTC
>PVWD01000281.1 GCA_003003615.1 filamentous cyanobacterium CCP2
CCGGTGGCAGAACTGGTCGCTGACCTGATTCGGTTTCTGTCTCAGGAGCAAGAAACGGCTGTCACCTTGCCAGAGGCTTTGCCCGAAAAGATTTCGCGGTTAATGCACTACCTGCAATCTCAACGGTGTTTGTTGGTGTTGGATAACTTGGAAACGATTTTGCAAGGGGGGGAATACTCTGGCTACTATCGAGACGAACACCGGGGATACGGGGAACTGTTTCGCCGGGTTGCCGAAATTCCGCATCAAAGTTGTTTGGTAATCACCAGTCGGGAGAATCTCAGGGCACTCGCTCCATTTGAAGGAGAAGCCTTGCCCGTTCGATCGCTGGCCTTACGAGGATTAACAGAAACCGATGTGCGGCATATTCTTCAGGTAAAAGGCAGCTTTACCGGAACGCCCGCAGCTTGGCAAACCTTAACCGATCGCTATGCTGGAAATCCGTTAGCTCTGAAAATTGTGGCAACGACTATCCAGGAACTGTTTGACGGTGATATTTCTGAGTTTTTGCAGGAAGGCGCGACCGTCTTTGATGACCTGCGGGCATTGCTAGATCAGCACTTCGATCGCCTTTCGCCCCTAGAGCAAACCGTGATGTATTGGCTCGCCATTGCCCGTGAAGCCATCACAGTGAACGAACTCCAGGCTGATTTGGCAACCCCCACATCCCGATCGCAGCTTCTTGATGCCCTCAGTTCTTTACGAAGACGATCGCTCCTGGAAAAGCTGGCAAACCGCTACACCCAGCAGCCCGTTGTCATGGAATACATCACCGAACGGCTGATTCACCACGTCACCACCGACTTGGAAACGGAAGAGCCAGATTTATCCTCATCCCTGTTTCACAGCCACGCCCTCATCAAAGCTCCCGTCAAAGACTATATCCGTGATAGCCAGATCCGGCTCATTCTAACTCCGATCGCCGATCGGCTCCTTCTCACCTTTCGATCGCGCCCTGCTTTGATTGAGCACCTTAAACAGGTTTTGCTCACCCTCCAGACAATGGCAGATGTACCCGGCTATGGGGCAGGCAATTTGCTGAATGTGTTTCGCCATTTAGAAACAGATCTAACGGGCTACGACTTTTCAAATCTGACCATTTGGTATGCCTACCTTCAAGATGTGAATTTGCCCCGCGTCAATTTTGCCCATGCCGATTTAACCAAATCGGTTTTTGCTCAAACCTTGGGCAGCATCTTGTCGGTGGCGTTTAGTCCGGATGGGCAGCATTTGGCAACGAGCGATGCAGATGGCGAAATTCGGTTGTGGCGGGTTGCTGATGGCACTCAGCGATTGGCGATGCGGGAAGCACTGAACTGGGTTTGGTCAGTTGTCTTTAGCCCCGATAGCCAGACGATCGCCAGCAGTGGAGAAGACCCCATTATCCGCCTATGGGAGGTGCAAACCGGAGACTGCATCCAGGAGTTAGAGGGACATACCAACTGGGTTTGGTCGGTGGCATTTAGCCCAGATGGTCAATATTTGGCGAGTGGCAGTGAAGATCAAACGATTCGGCTGTGGGAGGTGCAAACTGGGGAATGTACCGCCATCCTACAGGGACATACGGGCGGAGTCTGCACGATCGCATTTTGTCCTATCTCCCCAAACCAACCAACTTCCGGCATCCTGGCATCGGCAAGTGATGACAAAACGATTCGCCTGTGGAATTTAGACACGCTGGAATGTACCCAGATCCTGGAAGGACACACCGAACGGATTCGCTCGATCGCCATTAGCCCTGATGCTGAGTGGCTGGCCAGTGCCGGAGATGATCAAACGGTGCGGCTATGGGAGCTTGCTACGGGAAATTGCACTCAAACCTTGCCGGTGGGAAGTCGGGTTTGGTCGGTGGCCTTCAGTTCATTGCAGGCGGAGATCGAGCCGCTTTTAGTGACGGGTGATGAAGCCCAGCGGGTGAAAGTGTGGCAAATTGCCAGCGGGCATTGTCTTCATACCTTTGAAGGGCATCGTAGTCGGGTCTGGACAGCCGCATTTAGTCCGGATGCTCAGGTGATTGCCAGTGGGAGTGATGATCAGACAATTCGCCTGTGGGAAACACAAACCGGACGCTGTATCCGCACCTTTCAGGGGTATAACAACTGGATTTGGGCTGTTTCCTACGGTCATTCAGGGTTTGCGAGCGGCAGTGAAGACGGCATGGTGCGGCTTTGGGATGCCCAAACGGGAGCCTGTACCCAAACTTTAAAGGGGCACAGTGGGCGGATTTGGACGATCGCCTTTCAGCCCCGTCAAAACGATACAGCCGAGATTTTGGCCAGCGGCAGTGACGATCGCACCATTAAACTGTGGAATCTTTCTACCGGGCGGTGCATCAAAACCTTACGAGGCCATGCCGGAGAAGTGCGGGTCATTGCTTTTCATCCGGATGGTTCCCTGTTGGCAAGTAACAGCGGTGGGCACACGGTGAAACTCTGGAATGTGGAAACGGGGCAATCCGTCAGAACGCTGCGGGATCACGAGAAGCGGGTCTTTTCGATCGCCTTTAGCCCCGATGGGCAATATCTGGCGACAGGCAGCGAAGACCAAACGATTCGGCTGTGGGAGGTGCAAACGGGAACCTGCTTGCGCGTATTAGAGGGACATCGTTTCGTTTTGTCGGTTGCCTTTAGCCCAGTTCACTCACCTGCCAGTCAATCCACTTCCTACCCTGGCTCATTCATCCTGGCCAGCGGCAGCGATGATCAGACAATTCGCCTGTGGCAACTCACCGGAGAATGCCTGCACATCCTCAAAGGACACACCGGCTGGATACAGTCGATCGCCTTTAGCCCGGATGGTTCTCTCCTGGCCAGCGGCAGCACCGACCAAACCGTGAAACTCTGGCAGGTGGAAACTGGCACCTGTCTGCATACTTTCCAGGGGCATCACAAATGGGTGCAGTCTGTGAGTTTCAGCCCGGATGGCAAACAGCTTGTTTCCGGCAGTGAAGATGAAACCTTAAAAATTTGGGATGTGCGATCGGGGGAATGCTTGCACACGCTGCGGGCGGAGCGTCCCTATGAGGGCATGAATATTTTTGGTGTGACGGGCGTTACTGAGGCGCAAAAAGCTACATTACGGGCATTAGGGGCGATCGAGGTAGATGAATCTGACTGGGGAGCGTGGATTAAATAACCTATCATCATTCTGCCTGGTTGACTGGGCGGGCAAGATGCCCACCCCACAAGAATTTCAGGTTATTCAATTTACATTCCTCAGAATTTTTGACTAAGGCATTCTATCCATCCGAGCCACTACGCTTCCCCCTGCAACAAACAAGGCGATGATGCCAATCCACACTGCCATGACTGGGGTTTCCGGCTGGCTCAAAAGGCTGCTCTGAAGACTTGTTGCTGCTGAGACTCCGGCAAACAAACAGCCCATGCTAAAGCCCGATCGCTGCCAGGAGACTGCATTCAGGGCAAAGGGGAGGATACCGTTGGTGATTAAGCTAAAGCCCATACCAATGAGCAGGACAATCATGAGGGCGATCGGTACACTGGCTCCGTAGGGCATGATGCCCAAGCCAACCGCCATTCCGCCCATCCCCAACAACATTGCTTTAGCATTGCCCCACCGAACGGCCAGATAGCCCAACGGCAAGGCAGCAACCGCCAGAGTTAAGAAAATCATGCCATTAAATAAAGGCGGCGCGACTTCTGGCAAATTGGCTTGCAGGACTTTTGGAAAAGTATCGATCGCCAGCCGAAATGCCAGCGTCACCCCAAACCCTAAACCAAAAATCAAGACGAGGGGGGTGATCCCATCTTCTGAGGGAGAGACAGTCGCCTGTTGCCAGTGAAACGGAGACACAGCAGGCAAACGAATCGACTTGAGCCACGCCCCCACGCCCACCAGCAACACAGCACAAATTAAAAAGCTCACAGAAACGCCCAACGCTTGCACCAATGGTCTACCCAACGGCATCACGGCTCCTGCCAATCCGGTTGTTAAGGTCAACAGGCTAGCGGCTTTGGGAAGCTGAACGGCTGGAGCATACTGGCGCAGCAGGGCAAGGAGAGGGCTGCGAAACAGGCTCATGGCAATGCCCCACAACAGCAGCAAACCCACTATGAGCCATTGGGAAAAAGCACTCGGTTCCAGAACTAGAGCCACGATCGGGATCACAACAAACAGTCCCGATGCCAGCAAAAGCCCCGGAGTGATCACCGGAAAGCGGCTCCCCTGTCGCTGTTCTGTGCGATCGGATAAACGCCCCATGATTGGCTCAATGCCGATCGCCAGAATTGCTTCAATCAGGAGCAACGTCGGTGCAAATGCCTCAGAAAATCCAAATTGGGTGACTAAGCCTGGTAAATGAATCCGATAAATGACCCAACTGAGCGTAAAGGCTCCATAGACCGCCGCCAATACACCAATCGGTAGCCAGAACAAGGGTTGTGGCAATACTGTTAGTGCAGCCTGATTCGTCGTTCTCATAAAATTCGGAGATGCGTTTGAGGGCAAATCGGCTTCATTGCAATGGAATGTAGCCGGAAATGAAGAGCAAATTTGCTGAATGGAGGAACTGTAAATTTCCCTGTGCCTGTCAATCCGATAGAGCGTCCGCGAATGAATGGCGGACTATAAGAGCAAGTCCATTGAAATGGACTGAAACCCTTTCCCAGTCTGATTAATCAGACTTTTTCAGGTAGCCCGCGATTGATCTGCGGGGGATTGGGAAACCGCAGCCGACACTGGAGTGACACAGAAAAATTGACAGGCTCTGAATTGAGATGGCTACATTTTAGTTTTTTCAATCTCTAACCGATCGGTTGATTGCAAACAATTTAACGAAGATCTGACCTTAATTTGATCTTGTTCTGTCCTTTTCTGACTATTTCTAACCGATCGCTCTAAAGCAAGTTGGTTCTGGCTTAGAGGACTTTTTCCAATTTGCTGACTTTCTTCGATCGACAAATTTATTTTGTCCGACTACACTTCAATGATTCGCTCACCATTCACAAGAAAACCGATCGCATTTCCCAGTTTGCATTTCCATTACACATGTCTGACTGGCAGGCAAGATGCCTGCGCTACGGAAATCGATCCATTTGCATCAATGGGATGCTTCCAAACCGATCGCATTTTCCAACGGTTTATTCACTAAAAGGAGCATGATGATGACCGATCGCAACAACTGGCAGATTGCGAACTTACCTACAAAATATGCGCCCATCCTTCCCAAGCAAGTACAGGCGCAACGTGAATTATGAGATTTCATGGGTGATTTGCTCTAAGCTTCGTCGTATGCCTCTAGATCCAACAGATAGAGATACGGCTCTACCATTTCTGGACGCTGAAAGGCGATCGCCCGCAAAAAGTGCCAATCCTCTAGTCCTTCAAACGGACTTTTATAGTCATCTTTTTCCAGCCGCAGAGCAAGGTCAGCAACTTCTTTCTCAGTGACTTTCGCCACATCTAGCTCAGAAAAGTGTAAAGTCTTCATCACGCCCCCTCCATCAGCATCTTAAGAATCTCTACATCCGCCTCAGAACCGTTTACGCAGAATTACAGATTCTACCTACTCCCATCCTATATTGGTCAAGCCAATGAATTGGAGGAAAACACCTTTTCTTCTATAAATCTTTGCATCAAGTTCAAGACGATCGGCTGAATTTCGTGCCCCATCTCTAGCTCGTGATATTGCACAGAATGATTTAGGGCGAGCAATGCTTCTCTAGACTGATGGGCAGCCGCCAAAGGAACCACCTGATCCTGCCGTCCATGCACAATCAAAATCGGTGGAGCAGTCTGAATCTGCTCAGTCAGGCGAGTCGGAGCATGAAAATAACCGCTGAGCACCATGAGAGCCGCCACGGGAAGGGTTAACCCTACATCAAACGTCATGGCTCCCCCTTGGGAAAAGCCACCCAAAACGGTTCGGCTGAGCGGAATCTGCGTCAGGTCTTCCAGCGACAGCAACCATTCCGTTAACTGCTTTCGGCTTTCAACCAATTCAGGCTGGTCAAAAAACTCTGGACGGCTTAAAGAGGAATAGGTGTCTGGGAAGTTATACCAGGCGCGTCCCGTTGGGGCATAGGGAAACGGAAAAGGAGCATTGGGAAACAGAAAGTGATAGTCCGGCAAATTGAGAAACGAGGCAAGGGCTGCCACATCCTGGGCATTTGCCCCCCAACCGTGAAGGATGACGATTAATCCTTTGACAGTTGCGCTTTGGGGTGGAATTGAAATTGCCTGTAAAGACATTAGGAATTTTAGATTTTAGATTTTGAGCTTGATGGAGATTTTACAAGGGGAGCATCCCATTGATGCAAGTGGATTGATTTCCGTAGCGCAGGCATCTTGTCTGCCAGTGAGAGATTTGTCCGTAGCGCAGGCATCTTGCCTGCCAGTGAATTTGTCCGTAGCGCAGGCATCTTGCCTGCCAGTCAGATATTTGTCATGGAAATGCAAAAGTGGAATGCACCCTTTTACAAGCTTTGTCTTCCTTCATTGTCTAGGCTCTTCCATTCGTTGCCATCTTACCCAGGTTCACTCCAAAATCCAAAATCTAAAATCCAAAATCCCTTATGCTGGGTAATGCACAAAAACAGAATGGTTTAGGGTCATGGCACGGTTAGCACTGTTGAGCACATCCGATAAAACAGGCATTGTAGAATTGGCTCGGAGTTTGGTGGAAGACTTTGAGTTTGAGCTACTCAGCAGTGGGGGAACAGCCAAAACGCTACAAGCAGCCGGAATTCCCGTAACGAAAGTGTCAGACTACACGGGTTCGCCAGAAATTTTGGGAGGACGAGTCAAAACGCTGCATCCCCGAATTCACGGCGGCATTTTAGCCCGGCAAAACTTGCCAGAGGATTTGGCAGATTTGGAAGCAAATCAAATTCGCCCGATTTCGCTCGTCGTGGTTAACCTCTACCCCTTTGAACAAACGATCGCCCAACCAAATGTCACACTTTCGGAGGCGATCGAGCAGATTGATATTGGGGGGCCAGCCATGCTGCGGGCTGCTGCCAAGAATTTTGCCCATCTGACGGTACTCTGCCAGCCCAGCCAGTACGGTGATTACCTGAATGAATTGCGTCAGCAGGGTGAAGCTTCCTTTAGCTTCCGGCAGGCTTGTGCCCTCAAAGCCTTCCAGCACACCGGGGCATACGATCGCGCCATTTCTGCCTATTTAGAAAGCCTGGAAGCAAAACAGGAGATTCAAAACCAGGAAAATCAACCAGATGCAACAGCTTCCTCGCTGCCTTCCTCCTTTCTGCTGTCTGGCTCCCAGATTCAAGCCCTCCGCTATGGCGAAAACCCCCATCAGCCGGCAGCCTGGTATCAAACCGGGGCCGCCCCGACTGGCTGGGCCGCTGCCCAAAAGCTGCAAGGCAAAGAGTTAAGCTATAACAACCTGGTAGACCTGGAAGCTGCCCGCCGGATTGTCGCGGAGTTTATGGACGGTTCACCTGCGGCTGTGATTATTAAACATACCAATCCTTGCGGGGTGGCCCTGGGCGATCGGCTGGTGGAGGCTTACCAAAAGGCGTTTCATGCGGATTCGGTGTCTGCTTTTGGGGGCATTGTGGCCCTCAATCAACCGATCGATGCTGAGACTGCCACTGAACTCACGAAAACCTTCCTGGAATGCGTGGTGGCTCCAGGCTGTGACCTAGAGGCGCAGGAAATTTTGGCGGCAAAGTCGAAAGTCCGGGTGCTGGTTCTGCCTGATTTGGTCAGCGGTGCCAAAGCGTTGGTGAAACAGATTGCTGGAGGGTTTCTGGTGCAAACGGCCGATGATCAGATTGCCGACCCAACCCAGTGGCAAGTTGTCACCGATCGCCAGCCAACGACTAGCCAGATGGAAGAAATGCTGTTTGCCTGGAAGGTGTGTAAGCACGTCAAGTCTAATGCGATCGTGGTGACGAGCGATCGAACCACACGGGGGGTTGGCGCAGGGCAAATGAATCGGGTTGGTTCAGTCAAAATTGCTCTGGAGCAGGCGGGGGAAGCAACAGCGGGATCTGTCTTAGCGAGCGATGGCTTTTTTCCGTTTGATGATTCTGTCCGCACGGCGGCGGCGGCAGGTGTCAGTGCCATCATTCAACCAGGGGGCAGTTTGCGCGATAAAGATTCGATCGCGGCGGCGAATGAATTGGGGTTAGTGATGGTGTTAACTGGAGTACGGCACTTTTTGCATTAGGCTGAATTTTGCAGGAGGGCAAATTTTGCATCAGAGCGAATCTTGGGCAAGATAGAAACTGAAATGCGAGTTGGGTCAGATCGAACCGCAAGCACATGGGATGCATACTCGATCGGCTCTTTAACTGGCATCACCAGGTACTCTAGGCAAGGTGCTTATGGCAAGATCTCGCTCTAAAGCAAAACCCTCGAAGCATTCAGCTTTTCCGCCCAAGGCTCTATTGACCACTTCCCAGGCAAATACCGATACGCTGCCCACGCTAATTCAGATCACCCTGCTGCTGTCGGGCGGGCAGGATGTAACGGTGGCGATCGAACCGGATGATCCGTTAATTCAGCAGTTTTATGAAGTATTGCTGGACTGGGAAGGAAAACGCCCTCGCCGCTTGTTTCAAATTCCTTTGGATGATGGCCAAGCCATGCTGGCCTTCCCCTGCGATCGGTTGATTGGGCTGTCTCTTATACACATCT